>CAZUQH010000035.1:1280-2543 GCA_964622465.1 uncultured bacterium
CGGAAGTGGAAATCATACGACTGTGCTGGATTCAGTGCCCAATCATCTCGTACATCTATTACAAGCGAGCAGGCGGTAATTGCTTTTACAAGAGCGCCTGCAAGAGCGCTTGAAAATACAGGAACCGTAGCAAATATCGTGGTGTTGCAAACCCGTGTGAGTGCCGCGGCAACCACAAATGGGACCCACCGAATCAGCCCATCAGGGAAAGCGAGAATCGCACGGATTAGTGAGCGGCGGTTTACACTTTTTCCCGTCACTGCCGATAAACCACCACGAATTGGAAACGGTACAGGAATTCTCACAATCCGTACATTTCTCAATTCGGCTATACTCTCAAGGTCAGCACCCTGGTCGGCGCGCTTCATGCCGGTCGTAAGGACAGTAACCCGCCATCCAAGACGTGCAAGATATTTTGAGAATTTTGCAATCCTGATGGTAGAACCACCACCAACTTCTGGCGGGAATGCGTCTGTAATTATTAGCACTCTTCGCTTTCTCATTCCGACAAATACAGCGCAACCTAAAGGTTGCGGCTATCCCTCCTGGGTTGCTTCACTCCGTACGCACGCCATGAGTTATTGTTATGATGGGCAATATGTATATTAACCAGACCTGCGTCTTTGAACCAGTTTTTTACTTCTGCGCTCGTGGAGTAATGTGCAACTGGTGCGGTAATCTGGTCAAAAACGATAGAAAATACTTCATCAAAATCAAACCTGGAAATGTAACAAAGATATTCCTGATAGAATAGTAATTGCCTCCAGTAAGAATTTCGCGGAAGGCGACTTGCCGGCAAGTACACCATTCTCAACACTGTAAATAAAGGTAACGTGATTAGATAAGAAAATGTTTTTGTTAACCAGAATGGTAGAAATTTAATTATTTTTTTACGAATTGGGTCCAAAAAAGTCATAACCCATCCGTTACCCTCTTTTCCATATACCCAGATTGAAAGAACTCCGTCCGGTTTTAAGCATCCTGCAAGTGCTTTCACTCCATCCTCGGGGTTATTAAGATGATGTATAACCCCAATAGAGTAGATATAGTCGAATACTTCCCCGAAAGGTGGTCTTGTTATGTCTGCATTTACAATATAAACGTTTTCTAACGAACCAACGTTGATTCCTGCGACATCAACCGCACTTGAAGCATCTACTCCAATAACTCCTTTCGCACCAAACTGCGCCGCCCAATATAGATGTCTTCCCTTGCCGCAACCTGCGTCCATCACAACCTTACCACGAAAGAAATCCTCACCGA
>CAZUQH010000035.1:2643-13815 GCA_964622465.1 uncultured bacterium
TATGCCTTTCTACTTCCTCCACCGCCCACCGCAATGTATATTTAGATTGTGGAGAATACCCATACTCACGCCGTACAAATATGCTGGCAAATATGAGCGCAACGCTCTGGTGAGTTTGAATTTAGGCGACCCCTTTTGCCTGTGGTACCATGTTGTAGGAACTTCGGCTACGCGACACGCTTCAAGCCATGCATTATAGGTAGCTACCATAGAAACCTCAAACCCGCATTTCTCCCATTCAAAGTCATTTAGAACCTCTCGTTTGTACATCTTGAAAGCGTTAGAAATATCGTGAGTTGGAATCCCGGTAAGCCAGTGGAAAGATAATCCTACTATCCTGGAAAATAACGATTGTAACGAGAATGGCTCAATTTTCCTGCCACCTCTCATGTAACGAGAGCCGCACACGATATCGTAACCTTCATCCATTTTCGCAAGCATTTCCTGTATCGTTTCAGGGTCATCACTTGAATCAGCCATAGCAACTACCACCAGTTCCGTCTGCGCTCTGGTTACACCAAAACCTATCGCTCTTGCGAATCCCGCATCCCAGGCATTATCCACCACCCTAACATCAGGATACCTTCGCGATAGTTCCAGCGCTATTTCTCTGGTTCTGTCAGTTGAATGGTCGTTCACGACAATAATTTTCGCGGACACGCCAACACCCTTCCTGAACATCTCGACAGTCCTACCAACGTTCTCTTCCTCATTGCGCGCTGGTATCACTATGGTGATTCTATTCACTTTTCATCTCATCTTTCAATGAACCGTTCTTTTACTTACTCTGGCCGAGACAAAAATAAGGTGCCCAGATAGTACCTGAAATATCACTTTTTCTTAGCGTCACGACTCTTGCCTCATTCAGATTCAATGAGCCGGCCATTTCCTTTACTCGCCTCGTATCGTACCCACCAGCAAATACCCTGGCCTCAAGTGCTTCCCTACCATTAAGGATGAAATCTATCTCTGCACCACTTTTTCTCCGATAGTACCGAACCTCCCCTCTTGCTCTCAGGTTCTGATAAAGCGCTGTCTCAAACAACTTGCCCTCATCAGTGAGTCCGAATGTTCTTGCCAGGCCGACATCTACGGGATAGACCTTTGGCATCTTTCTTATTTCCACATCCCGGTTAGTCGTAAACGGCTTGACAAGGTCTATGAAATACGTCTGCTTGAAGAAATTTACGTATTCCTTCACGGTATGCCGTGACAAACCCATCTCCTGAGAGATCTTAGAAATATCAATGAAACTTGTGCTCCTTTGCAAGAGAAGAAATAGTAAATCCCTTACCTTGTTTAGTTTGGCAAAGTCTCCAAGCTTTTCTATTTCCATCTCAAAGTATGAGGAAAAAATGTCCTTTGTTTTCTTTTCTTTCTCCTCCAGATTTTTCTTAAGTACCACCCCGGGGAAGCCACCGAATTTTATGTACTCTCCAAATAGCCGGTCCAGCAATCCTTCTACAGGAGTCGTAGATGAAGTCACTTTTTCCGGGTGGTAACCTTTGAATCTTAGAAACTCTTCGAAGGTCAGTGGGAAGATTTCAAATACATATTTCCTTCCTGCTAATGACTCCGAGAATAAATTCTTAAGGTAGAAACTGGCTGAACCGGTAAGGAAGAACTTTATGTCATAGTGGTCTTTCAGATATTTGACAACCGAGGGTATATTCCTCGCATACTGAACTTCATCCAGAAAAATGTATACTTTCCTGGAAAAGTCTATCCCCTGAAATTCAAACGAGCGCTTAATTTCTTCATAGTCGTCTTCTTCAAAATACTTGCGATTGAGTGTGTTCTCCAGGTCAAGAAATAGTTTATTTGAAGAATCTATCCTTTCAAAGAAGTACCTGAGCGTAGTGGTCTTGCCTGTCTGACGGCAGCCAGTAATTACTATAACCTCTTCGCTTTCTAATACGGCAGAAATGTCATTGAAAATAGGTCTCCGAACTATTTGCACAGTAAGATTATACAGAAAGTTCTACTATTTGTCAAGTCATACTTAGCAATTGGCCGCAAAAACCTGTCCTCTCAACCTATACGTAACGTTCGTACCATAGTTCAAACATAAGTAGCGGCCAGAGCAACTTACGGTTATCCTTGCGTCGCTCAAAATGTTCCTCAAGCAGACGGGCAACGTAGCCGTATTTGAACAATCCCTGGCGGGCGAGCCGCTCCTCTGATAACGTATCCAGCACAAATTCCTTTAGCTCACCCGAAATCCACCGCGCTACAGGGATACCGAAGCCCTTCTTGCGGCGCCTTGCAAGTTCTCTCGGTATTATTTTCTCCGCCATCTTCTTGTAGACATACTTTGTGGTTAGCCCACGAATCTTATACGAAGGAGGGAGTGAGCAAGCATACTCAACCAGCCGATAGTCAAGAAAAGGAACACGCGCTTCAAGTGAAGTCGCCATTGTTGCACGGTCGCCCTTCACAAGCAAATCGTCCTGAAGATAATAACCCATATCCAGATATGAAATTGCGTCAAGAAATGACCTGCGTTTACGAGGACCAAGACCAACGCTATCAAGATGTCCGAAAATGTCTTCATAGACGTTGGGCTGCATAGGAAGAGCATGCTTCATTGTTTCCGCATATAACTCTTTCTTTTCCCAGGGGTGAAACGCTCCAAGCCAGTACAGGTGACGCAGTTCAGGGGGATAGCCGGCACCGTTTACGAACCTCTTAATGTTGAAATCCAAACTAAAATTGCGATGGCTGACAGGTAACTGGCTGGCTGTCTTTCGTATCATTTCTCGTATCCAGCCGGGTAATGCCTCATAGTATTGCGCAACCTGATGCGCCTGATAAGTAGGGTAACCAGCGAATAATTCGTCACCACCTTCTCCACTTAAAACTACTTTTACATGTTTACGCGCAAACTTTGAGACAAGATAAGTAGGGAAAATGGAAGGGTCAGCAAATGGCTCATCAACTATATCAGAAATTTTTGGCACCAGTTCCAGAACTTTCTCCGGGGTGAGTATATCTTCATAATGCTCGGTTCCAAGTACACGAGCAGCATGTCTTGCATATCGTGATTCATCAAATGACAAATCTGTAAATCCAATATTAAATGTTTTCATTTGCCTGCCGCTGACTTGCTGTGCGAGTGCAGTAATTGTCGTTGAATCAATTCCGCCGCTCAAGAAAACGCCGAGTGGCACGTCTGCTATCAGACGCAAACGGATAGAGTCCCGTAGAAGTCGCTCGATTTCCTCTTCTGCTTCCTTCTCTGAGGGAACACGACCTGCCCTTGTGTGGTAGTTTGGCTTCCACCATCGCCGAACCTCAACGCCTTTTTCATCAGCAATAAGCATATGTCCACCAGGTAGTTTTTTTATCCCTCGAAATATAGAGAGCGGGGCAGGCACATACTCCAGAGAAAGGTAGACGTCAAGCGCAACCAAATCAATCTCCTTTTTGACCTCAGGATGAATCAGCAACGCCTTCAATTCAGAGGCAAAAACAATCCTGCCTCGTACTTCTGCATAATACAGCGGTTTTATCCCGAGACGGTCACGCGCCAGAATGAGCCGTTTTCGCTTCGCATCCCAGACAGCGCAAGCAAACATACCGTTCATCTGATTAACAAATTCATCACCAAACTCCTCATATAGATGCACGATGACCTCAGTGTCGCTCTTCGTATAGAACTGGTGTCCTATTTTTTCAAGTTTCCCACGCAATTCCTGAAAATTGTATACCTCACCATTATCAATCACCCAGATACTTCTATCCTCGTTATGAACCGGCTGATGCCCTGTCACAAGGTCAATAATTGAAAGCCGCTTCAACGCCAAACCAACGTTTCCATCAACGAAGTATCCCTCATCATCCGGGCCCCGGTGCGCAAGTGTTCCAGCCATATTCCGCACCAACCCCTCGTCAACTGGTTTACTACTGTTTCTCCAATTATATATACCTGCAATTCCACACATAATATTTTAGTTTGGCGCTTCTGGTCCAATCACTCTTTCACAAAATGAAACTCTATCTCTTCAAATCCTCCTACAAGAAAGCACCATACGCGCGAACAAAGTATTGGTGACAGGTTGGCAAGAGAATCAATCATTGAACCAACCCATCTGGCCAGGCAGTAAGCTATCGGAGAAAGAATCTCCTTCTTGAGGTACGGCTGCGCAAACCACCTAAGCCGCATGTAGCCGATTTGATACGTAACACCACAGTATCCAGCCGCAAAAGCGGGGTCAAAATAGTATGGGAAAGTTACGTCAAATCCACGTTTATGGTCAGCATGGGTAAATCCTCTACTGAAGTGTGGAACACGAATAACTAACCTGCCATTTTTCTTAAGAATTCTATGCAGTTCCTGCATTACTGTAAACACGTCAGGCAGATGTTCCAGCACATGGTCCGCTTCTATCAGGTCAAAAGATTCGTCTTCAAAAGGGTATGGAAAGACAGTCAGGTCATGTACGACATCTGCTTTAGACCGTGGAGAAATGTCTACGTTGACATACCCTGTCTTAGGAAACAACCCGCAGCCAAGATTCAGTTTTTTAGTTTTCTCCTTCAATATCAGGCCCTCCTACTGTTCAATGTTGAGAGTGCTTTCTATTCTGAATGGCTCCTTACCGCTTGACTCAAAATATACACGAATTACAATCTCTCCGAGTAAGCCCATCATCAATAGTACTGTGCCAAGGAGAAATATGAACACCGCTAATAGTAAGAGTGGATTGCGGTGTACCCAGATACCATAGGCATATTTCTGTATAAGCACCACTATACCAATAATCACTCCGACCAGCGACAATCCTATGCCCAATCCGCCGAACATGTAAATTGGCTTTGTAGCGTAAGAAGTCATCATCTTGACAGTAAGCAGGTCAAGAAGGACTCTGAATGTCCTGAACAATCCATATTTTGAACGCCCTGTCTCCCTTGCGTGATGACTAACCTCAATCTCTGCAATTTTCGCACCTTCCATTGCTGCATATGCAGGGATAAATCTGTGCATTTCTCCGTATAGTTTCACGTTCTCTATTACCTCGCGACGATATGCCTTCAGTGTGCAACCATAGTCATGCAGTTTCACCCTGGTAACAACTGAGATAAGCCAGTTCGCAACTGCTGATGGCAATTTTCTCGTCCAAAAAGGGTCTTGCCTGTGCTTGCGCCATCCACTCACAACATCATATCCTTCGTTGAGTTTTTCCAGCAGACGCGGAATATCTGCCGGGTCATTTTGCAAGTCAGCGTCCATTGGGATAATTATCTCGCCTTTTGCAAACCTGAAGCCAGCCGCAATCGCTGCGGTCTGACCAAAATTCTTTTTGAAGCGGATTACCTTTATGCGAGAATCCAGCTTTGCTTCTTCTCTCAAAATATCCGCACTGTTATCCTGCGAACCATCGTCAACTGCCAGAAACTCAAAAGTAATCTTCCTGCCCTGCAGTATCTCCTTTGTTCTTGCGATAAGTTTTCCAATATTTTCTGCCTCATCATAGACAGGTACTACTATACTGACTTTAGGTCTAACGTTATTCTTCATTTTACCTCCGGAATAAGTAAGGTCTCTTCAATAATCCTAGCACGCTTCTCTTCTCTTTCTGCGCATCCTTCCTGATTCCACACGCGGCACAACGCCGCAAGATGACGGTGTGTCTCTGCGTCTCGGGTTATGTCATAAATGAATATGGAGTAATTTATCTTATCAACAGGAGTGCGCTGTTTAAGCAGCCAATCGTATAGGCCAAGTACTTCCGGTTTCTGCCCGGGATATCTGCTCGTCAGGACCGTGGCACTTATCGCAAGGAGCTCACGTTCCGGGTGCAATGGCAATTCTTCCCGGTTGCACAGCCCATGAAAGTCCTTAATATAGTAGTCCACCGGAGCGCTGCCAAAATACATTACTATGAATTCGGCTTCAGGGCGTTCGGCGCGATACTGTGCCAATGCCTTCAAATCCTGGCCCCAGTCAAGGTTGGAGTCTGAAAGCCAGCGCCACCCGTTGTCAGGACCGCCGGCAATCGGATTGAAATACGCAAGATAATTCGGATAGATCCGCAGTGATGCAACAACATGCCATATGAGAAGTGCTACAACTAATATCCTGGAAATCCGCGGACGAACATATTTCCATTTCTCTTGCCATATTGCACCTGCCCAAATAAAGAGAAACGGGTACACAGGCAGAATATAGCGAAGCCCGATTTGCTTCTTGCTAAAGGACGCAATAAGGAAAAACAGAATCGGCGGAACAAGCAAGCAATAGTTCAGGGGTCTCTTTTTTGCGACAACAATTAAACCCAGAATTGACAGAATAATAACAGGAATAGTCGACTTGACCAAAAATGCGATTAGAAAATAGTGCCGCCAGCCATAAGGAGAAAAATTTCCCATAAGATAGCTGGGATGCCCTGTGAGAGTTGTTTCACCTATGATCCATTTCATTCCACGATAATAATTGTACATCGGAAAGAATTCTTTGAACCCGTAGTCGAGGATAAATACCATTAGCCCAACGGATACAATCACCAGGAGCTTCCATGCCGCCTCCTTCAGCGTCCACCGGCGTTCACCGACTGCAAGAAAAAAGATTACAAAAAATATCGGTATAAGCAGAAGTGACGATGAAAGCCGTGCTGCAAACGCAAGGCCAAAGCAGACGCCAGTAAGTATCAGGCGATTTGAGGAAGGATTTGTAAAATACCACCAGACAGCGAAACAAGCCAGAGTGAAAAACAGTGTGCCACCCAGGTCATTCGTTACGAGTGTACTGTGCGCTAGAATATTGGGAGAAAAGCAATAAAGGACCAAACTAATGAGCGCACCCGGCACCCCCCATAATAATTTTGACCAACGGTAAATAAGCAATCCGAGAAAAACCGAAAGCACCAGTATCGGTATTCGTGCAAACAGTATGATTTTCTCAGCAGCTGTGTTGTTCCTCCATATGAGTGCCTGGCCAAGAGGATACAGGCCATATTGCCCCTTTTCCCATGCCTCATTGTCGATTGGGAAATTCAGTTTCATAAATGCAAGAGGAATACCGGCTATTTGATTTATTAGAGGCGGATGTACCCAGAACTGCCGATAGTCACCGGTTTTCCATGCTGAAATAGCCATTGCAATATGTGCAGTTTCATCAAAGGTTGGCACCTTATCACGAATGCTCGTAAATCCCTGAAAGAACAGAATAATTAAGAGTATACCAACAACCATGAACTCCCTGGTTTTCTTACTCATCTTTTTGTTCAACCTCCGCGGGTTCTCTTAAAAAACGATTCAACTTTTGCAAGTACAGATTCCGTCCATCTTTGGATAGTGGTTTGGATGCCTGTGGTGAAAACGAGAATAGGGACTACGCTCAAGAGTAACCGCTCCCCTGAATCATATACCGTCAATTTCCAGAGGTCAAAACTAGGGCCGAGAGCGGCGAGACAAGCATACCAGCCAGCAAGAAATAGCCAGCCGATAAGCACAACCCTGTTCTCGACATCGCGAGTGCGGAAAGAAAACCAGGTCGCGAGAAGAAACAATGGCGCTACAACACTAAATTTTTGAGGCGTGAGCAACATTACCCACATTCCCTTCATGAGGTAAGCAAGATATGCCCAATTTGGTAGCCAGCTTCCTTGAGGCACATTTGCAGAGTAACCAGCTGAGAATCTCAACCATAGATACCAGATGACAAAAGGCACCAGACCCGGTAAACCAACCAAAAACAGTGAAAATAGCCTCTTCCATACCGTGGGTTTTATCAGCAGAGCACCCACCAGTATCGCCACCAGAAATATCACTGAATCAGTCCGAGTCCACCCGGCCAATCCGAACAAAAGCCCGGATACGACTGCATGTCCGGAGTTAGACGTCTTTAGCCAGGTAATGAGATAAATAGCACCGAGTGTAACGTAGACAGAAGCCGGAAAATTGGTGGTAGCAGTAAGCGAACCGCTAAACAAATACGGGATGCTGGCAACAAGTAGCGTAAACAGAAGAGCGTTTTTTCTGGGAACAAACCGGCGAAAGTTCACATATACAAGGATACACAAACCAGCATAAAGTATGGTCATCAAAATTTTTCCAGAGCTGATACCGACCAGATAGAACATTGCCAGGCCCAAGGGCACAAAAGGCGGATAGTACCAATTAGGTGGAAGAGGTCGCTGATACTCTTTCAATAGTACAGTTTTCTGTTCCATAATAAGTTTTGCTCTGGCGTCATAAGTGCTCACTGCGTCATAAGTATTGATTGGCCAATAAGAATTTTGAATAGCGTTAAGTACGACAAGTAACACAATCCATATCAGAAGCCATACCGCAATTACTCCCCACGATTTATGTGTCTCCTCACGGACTGGCACTATTGCAGGCAGTTTCCTTACCAAAATCCACACTGCCGCAGCAGCAATTAGAATACTTATCAATACCGAAAATCTAGACACGTGAAACCCAAGTAAGTCCAACAAGAACACAAGCACGGTAACAATCCCGGGACCAGCAACTGCACACAATCCAATTCGTTCCAGGCAGCGTAAACTCATTCCACCATCCTGTATTTTAGAAATCTCTTGTTTTTCAAATCATATACTCCGTATGTTGCACTTTCTTCAGTCACAGAAAGTGGCGCTTCACCCAATTCTTGAGGCCACCATCCTCTGATAACGCCAATGTGAGTAATATCCGACGGTTCAACAAACTTACGTTCCCCGAAGGCATCCTGCGGAAAAACAAATTTTGGCACCAGCCACACATAACAAGGTCCGGGGTATTCATCCGGAGAAGGAAGCAGAATCATTCCATCAGGAGAACACACGCTGTTTATGAACTGAACAAAGAGATAATGGTCACCCCACCGTGCTATCATCTTTTCTTCGTAACTGGCACGCGGATGAGCAAGAACGAAGTCAACCCTGAGACGTTTGCTGAAACGATTGGGAGTGAGCAACAAAACATAGCACCCTATTAACGTGAACACTAGAAAAAACAAATGAGCAAGTAGAGTAGGTGAAAAAATCTTGCCTTTCATTGCTAGTCAAGAATGCGATATCTCAAGAGCGTCAAGATTGCTTTGCATCCATCACGCCAGTTTAGTTTCTTGCCATATCCAGGTTTCCTCGGATTATATGAAATAGGCACTTCATATATTCTTATGCCCTTTTTTAGTAATCGTGCGGTTATCTCTGGTTCCAGCTCAAACCCGTTGTGCTTTAAAGGTAAGTTGCGAATAACTTTACTCCTGAAGCATTTGTAGCATGTTGGCTCGTCTGTTAATCGTGCTGCGAACAGCAGGTTCGTGACGAGAGTAACCAGCTTCCCTCCTATGTAATAGAGCGGATGTGACATACGATTGTCTTTCTTCAAGATTCGTGAGCCGTATACCACCTCTACTTCCGGCCTCTTAAGCATTCTGGCAATATCTTTCAAATCGCGAGGGTCATACTCCAGGTCTGCGTCTTGTGTTATTACCATCTCTCCACGGACAGCAGACAGCCCTGCCTTGAATGCCGCACCCTTGCCGGTGTTTCTCCCCATCTTAATTAGTTTGATACGTCCCTGTCTAGCCAGTTGTTCAGCAATTTCACTACTTCCATCCGTCGAGCCATCATCAACTACAATTATTTCCTTGGGTAGGTTTATTTCTTCTACCCGTCTTATCGCTTCTTTAAGTGTCGTCACCTCATTATATACCGGTATAATTATACTAAGCACTGGACTTGTTCCTTTTCCATCTGCCAAGAATACTCTGCAAGAATATCCCGGCAAACACCAGGTACACCCAGGTTCCAGGCAGCAGATACCGTGGATTAGGATAGGTAAGCGTTGAGTGGGCGCCAATAAAGTAGAATGGAACTGAAATAAGCAATAGCACCTGAGGATATTGTTTTCTCCTTAGCCAGATACCAGCGAGACCGGCCAGAAAAAGAACGACTATGCCGACCCAACGAAGTGCCTTGTACAGGAAGATAAAAGGATGCTCACGTGCATACTGCTTCATTCCTCCTCCGGTTTGCTCCCGCCATAGAGCGTAGTTCCAGGAAATCTTGCTTTCGTAATCAGGCGGTTCTAACCCCCAGTAGGCCGCTGGAAAAACTGCGAGAGGTATCCGGTAGGCGACAGTTTTCAGATAAAACAATGGGTCTTTTTTCATCACGTCAAACGCTCTCTCCCTGAGGACGTCACTGAACTCCGGTGTGCCATACGCACATGGAAGGCCTTGTTCTTTGACCCAGGAATCCATAACTTCGTCAGAATATCCAAACCCGTATTGATTTGGAATCATTCCCATACCACCCCAGAAAGCAGCACCTCCATTGGCAGAAAGCGGTATGAATTTATGGAAAATCTTATAATTTCTCACCCACCACGGCATTAGCATCAATACCACCACAGCAAGGGAAACAAAAAGAAGTTTTGTTGCTTTCCATCTTCCGAGATACGGTATTGCGAATAAACAAACAGGAACGGTTACTATCGCCAAGTTCGGCCTGAGGTAAGTCCCGGCGCCGACCAGAAGCCCTATACCCAACGCTTTCCACAACGTGGGGTTATTCTTGTATTGAATAATAAGGTAAACTATCAGTATTACAACAAACATGGACCAGCAGTCCCTCAGAGGATGAACACACATAAATGCCTGTGGAAGATAGATTGCGTAAAGTAATCCTGCAATAAGTGCCGACCTCGCGTCAAATAATTCTCTCACAATCCAGAAAATCAGAAACACCATCAGGGAATCTATCACAATTTGAAGAACCCGAACATAGATATAGTTGTAATGTCCTGTGACCGACCATATCCCGGCAAGCAGAATACCATAACCAGGCATATCAAAGATAAACGGACGGTATGTATCGTTTTCATAAACCGGTATCTCGGAAATTTCTACCAGAGCGCCTCTCTCTGCCTGCAACTCAGCCAGTTTCTTTGATTCAAACTCACCTCCTACCAGCCCCCTTCCTTCCGCAATGTTACGTGCCAACAGGCCTTGCGTAAGTCCTGAAGCATAGTAAGTGTGCTGATGCCGGACCAATAGGCCAACCCGTATCAGTAGAGCCAGAATCACGATAATTATTAACTTTGTGCGATTTGTCATCCCTCTATACTCCTCACTCGTGCCTTAAGACACGCCTCTTGACCCGTTATCCATTACCTCTGCTTCACGCTGTAAATCCTGGTAACACCGTCATGTTCAGTCCC
>CAZUQH010000036.1:0-13709 GCA_964622465.1 uncultured bacterium
GATAAAGTTACAAACCAGCCACAGAAGTGTCGGTGATGTATTGAACCTATACATTAACTTGACTTTCATCTGGCGGTTTTGTATAATTGCGACTGAAATTTCTGGAATTCTTATTCCTGTCTGCCTTGGTGATAACGTGTGCATAATTATCCCCAAATAAGTATGTAGTTCCTCTAAAATGCTTGATTCTATTGATAAAATCTGGGATTATGTTATTCACAATTTACAGGGTTCTGAATCTCCTGACAACTACGAACTATGGCTAAAACCCTGTAAGCCTGCAACGATCGAAGGTGACAGGTTTTTCGTTCGCGTGCCCAACCGTTTCTTCGTTGACCGCCTGGAAAAAAAATATAAGCCGCGCATTGAAGAACTTCTTGCGCAGGCACAAGACAAAAAGCTGAGCGTTGTATTCATCTCTGAGTCCGAGAGTAAACAGGATAATACTCAGACCCTCAATCCAGAAGCCTCTACATTGCACACCGAATCGCAAACCAGGCATAGAATACAGCATAACCAGGCACGCGCACAGTTTAATCCAAAATATACCTTTTCTAATTTTGTGGTCGGGCCATCCAACAGGTTTGCGCAAGCAGCTGCAGAAGCAGTTGCACGCGAACCGGGCCGCGCATATAATCCTCTGTTTATCTACGGTGGGGTGGGGCTCGGGAAAACACATTTACTTCACGCAATCGGCCATCTGGCAATTGAACTGGATAACACGCTTTCGGCAGCGTACGTTACTTGTGAAACATTTACCAATGAGATGATAGATGCCCTGCGGCGACAGAAAATTTCTGACTTCCGCATCAGATATAGAGGATTGGATTTACTTTTGATAGACGACGTCCAGTTTCTCATTGGGAAAGAAGGTATTCAGGATGAATTCTTCCATCTGTTCAATGCGTTGTACGAAGCGCATAAACAAGTGGTCGTCACTTCTGACGCGCCACCAGGAAATATGCCGACACTGCAAGACCGACTGCGTTCCAGATTCCAGTGGGGCGTAATCGCTGATATTTCTCCCCCGGATCTTGAAACGCGCATCGCAATCTTGAGGAAGAAAGCAGAAGTGGAAGAAATTGACGTTCCGGATGATGTCCTACTATATCTTGCATCTGAAATAAAAACTAACATAAGGGACCTTGAAGGTGCGCTGATAAGAGTACTCGCTTTTTCGTCTCTCACTGGCACAGAACTTACTGTTGACAACGCAAAGGAAACCATAAAAGATATACTCTTGATGCAGCATTCCAAGGAACCGATAACAATTGAAAGGATTCAGGAAGTCGTCTGCCGTCATTTCCACCTGGACCTGCACGACATGAAGACGAAGCGGCGCACTGACTCAATAGCTTTCCCGCGACAAATCGCGATGTACCTGTCCAGGGTGCTTACAGAGTATTCCACTGTGGAAATTGGCAACGCGTTCGGCGGGCGTGACCATGCGACCGTACTCCACGCGTGCGAGAAAATAAAACACCGCCTGTCGAGTGACCCATATTTCACGTCTCTGGTGAATAAGATTACACAGGAGATTCGAGTTGGTGAAATAAAGTGAGTAATTGTTTGTTGTGTGTAAAATCACTCACAGTTTGTGAGTTGTACGAAACCTTATATTTCATTACATCTACTATCTTTATCAACAATTCACACCCTATAGTAATAGTAGTGATATTTTAATAAGCTTATTATTATATTAAAAATGGAGGAGAACTTATGAAACTAAAATGCAAGCAATCGGAACTTATTGATGCTATCCAAACAGCACAGCCTGCTGTAGCAACCAAAACAACCCTACCGATTCTAGGAAATTTCCTGCTTCATGCAGAGGAAAAAACATTAACAATCAACGGTACCGATTTGGAGATATGTGTTCAGGTAAAATGCAAAGCCGATGTAGACGAGAAAGGTAGTATAACGATACCAGCGAAATTATTCAGTCAGATAGTACAGCAGTTACCAGGCCCTGATGTTGAAATTCAAAGCAAAGACGAGAAAGAATTAAAAATAAATTCAGGTGGTTCAAAAATCAAACTACTCGGGATGTCTACCGAAGAATATCCGGCATTGCCGGTTGTATCACAAGAGAATTTATTTGAAATCAATTCAGAGTTACTGGACAAAATGATACGGAATACATTATTTGCGGTTTCCAGTGAGGAATCAAGGTATGTATTATGCGGGGTTTATTTTGCCGCAAAAGACGGAAATATAGAAATGGTTAGTACTGATGGCAGGCGACTCGCTTACATAAGCGAGAGCGGACAGGTTGATAAGAAATTAAAATTTGGTGTGATAATACCTTCAAAAACAGCAAACGAATGGCAGAGAATCATAAGTATGTCTCCGGGAAAAGTAAAAATATCCGTGGAGGATAACCAGGTAGGTCTAGTTGCAAATGATACGGAAGTGGTAAGTCGTTTAATCGAAGGGACATATCCCAATTATGAACAGGTTATCCCAAAGAAAACCGAGGTTGCGATAAAAATTCCGAGAGAACCATTACTTCATAGCACACGCAGGGTAGGGCTGATGACCACAGAAAAATGGCAAGCCGTTGTCTATAAATTTGAAAAAGGAAAACTTTCAGTAAGCGCCCGTGCCGAAGGATTAGGCGAAGCTGTTGACGAAATAAAAGTGGACTACGATGGCCAGGAAATGGAAGTTGCTTATAACCCGCGCTTCATCAGTGACGCATTGAAAAATGTGGATACGAACGATGTTATATTGGAAATGACCACCCCTTTGAACCCGGGTGTTCTGAAACCAGACGGTAAAGCAAATTACCTGTGCGTTATCATGCCGATGCATATATGAAGCATTGTCGCGGAGAAAATAAAACATCCACTTTTCACCCGGCTGGCGACCTGATTGATAGGGTGATGAGGAATTACAGTGGCGTTGGTACACGCGAGGTTCTTTTTGAGAACTGGCAAGAGATCATTGGCAAAAATGCACATCTGGCCGTTATTTACAGGATAAAAGGACGCAAACTTGCAGTGAAGGTCAGTGACCCCTGTTTCTTACAAGAACTTGTACTCCGTCGCGATGAGATCTTAAAAAAAATAAAAGAGAGATGCGGACAAGGGTTGATTACGGCAGTGGACTTCAGGTACGGGAGGGATAGCTAAATGTACGTTCCTATAGGTGATGGACAGATTGCACTTATCTCGAATATCGTGGCTATTATAAATCTTGCTGACACAGTAAAGAAGAAAGGCCCCCGTTCGCAGGTAGTCCTGATTAATGGTGAAAGATATAATTCAGACATAGCAGCCGCCACCCTGGGTATGAGAGTGAGATACAGTATCGACGGTGTTCAAAGAAAGGTCCATGGCCGGAATGCGACTTCCGGAAAAAGGCGGCATTCACCCACGCACTCCAGACGGAAAGCCGGCAGAGCAGGACGAAAAAGATAAAGATTAAGATGAAGGAGAGGTATAATGGCAGGCAATGTAGGTAATAACGTCGAAGGATACAGTGCAAAGGATATTCAGGTATTAGAGGGGCTGGATGCGGTGCGTAAGCGTCCGGCAATGTACATTGGCACGACGGGACCGGAAGGCTTGTTGCATCTTATTGAGGAAGCAGTAGACAATTCGGTTGATGAGGCACTCGCTGGCTACTGTAAGAATATTGAGGTAATTCTTCATAATGATAGTAGCGTGACAATACTTGACGATGGCCGGGGTATCCCTGTAGACATGCATCCAACGGAAAAGAAACCCGCACTTGAAGTTATTTTAACAACCCTGCATGCAGGTGGAAAATTTGACCATAAAATATACAAGGTAGCAGGCGGATTGCATGGAGTTGGTATTTCTGTAGTTAACGGACTTTCAGAGTGGTTCAAAGTAGAAGTATATCGTGATGGTAAAATTTATTACCAGGAGTATAAGAGGGGGGTGCCCATTACCCCGTTGAAAGTCCAAGGTCAAACAAAAGAGCGAGGCACCAAGGTTCGTTTTAAAGCGGACCCGCTGATATTCAAACAGACGCAGGATTTCAATGCCGACTTAGTTGTCAATCGGTTGCGTGAATTGGCATTTCTTAATGCTGGCATCAAAATCACGATGGTTGATGAAGCGTCTGATAAAGAGCATGTTTTCCAGTACAGTGGAGGAATCGCGGCTTTTGTGAAATACCTGAACGGAAATAAGACCATGTTAAGCCCAGAACCAATTCATATTGTGAAGGAGAAGGATGATGTCGGAGTGGAAGCTGCGCTTGCTTATAACGATGGATATCAGGGTGTAATATATTCTTTTGCAAACACCATAGCAACGCGTGAAGGAGGGACACACGAGGCAGGTTTTAAGTCGGCACTGACAAAGGTCATAAACGACTATCTCAAGCGTAACTCCAATGGCAAAGAAGCTCCAACCTTGAGCGGGGAGGACGTTCGCGAGGGCCTGAGCGCTGTGATAAGTGTGAGAGTTCTTGACCCGCAATTTGAGGGACAAACCAAGGCAAAACTCGGGAATTCCGAAGTAAAAGGCATAGTTGAATCGGTTGTCTCCGAGGGTTTGGGTGAATATCTTGAGGAGAACCCATCGGCTGCCAACGCAATAATAGAGAAGTGTATACTTGCGTCGCATGCAAGAGAAGCAGCGAGGCGCGCCAGGGAACTTACGAGACGAAAAGGGCTGCTGGATAGCGCTTCGCTTCCCGGGAAATTAGCTGATTGTTCAGAAAAAGATCCGGGGCAATGCGAGTTGTACATAGTGGAAGGAGATTCGGCCGGGGGCTCGGCCAGAATGGGCCGTGACCGCCGGTTTCAGGCGATACTCCCCATAAAAGGTAAAATCATAAATGTGGAGAAAGCGCGGCTTGCTAAAGTTTTGTCAAATGCAGAGATTTGTACAATGATTACGGCATTTGGCACAAACCTCGGAGATGAATTCGACATAAGCAAATTGCGGTATCATAAGATAATTGCAATGACCGATGCAGATGTAGATGGCGCCCATATAAGAACGTTGTTACTTACATTCTTGTTTAGACAGTTCCCGGCCTTTATAGAAGCAGGACATGTTTACATTGCTCAGCCGCCGCTGTACAAGGTTAAGAGCGGAAAGAACGAAATGTATCTGGACAATGACGAGCAATTTATGGAATACGTTATTGCAAACGCTGCACATAACCTGGTCCTTGCGCGTCGTTGTAATGGCAAAGAGAAAACCGTCGAACAAGAGAAAACAAAACCGCTTATAGAATTGCTGGTCGAGGCCGACCATCTCTTGAGGCGGTTGAAGCGGAAAGGAATAGATTGGGCAGAATATTTGAAATTGGAAAAGATGGATAAGTTGCCGATATACCGTTTAGGTAGTAAGTATATTTATTCTGAAGGCGAACTCAGAGAAATTATGGGGGAGGTCAAGGAGAATGTTGAGCAGGAACTGACGATAAGCGAATTACATGAACTAAAAAAGTTGAAAGCAGTGTTTCAAAAGTTAAAACAGTTCGATTTCGACGCTTCGGGAGAACGCGGGGAATTTGTGGTTAAAAGCGACGGAGAAGAGTTTGTTGCAAAAAACATTGCTGAATTGCTTGACCGGATAAAGAGTATTGACCGTAAAGGGATAAGCGTCCAGCGGTACAAAGGATTAGGCGAAATGAACCCGGAGCAACTCTGGGAAACCACAATGGACCCTGCCAGGCGGCGCCTGTTGAGGGTAGAAATGCAGGACGCGGTTGAAGCAGATAAGATATTTTCAATGCTGATGGGCGAGCAAGTTGAGCCGCGCCGCCAATTCATTGAAAGCCATGCACAAGAAGTGAAAAACCTTGACATATAGATTCCAGCACCCGTAAATATGCCATACACTAATTATCTTACAGGGAGTTTTTAAATGACTGACAATCAACCAGGACCAGAAAGAATTTTTCCACGTCGCATAGAAGACGAGATGAGAGAGTCCTATCTGGACTACTCTATGAGCGTCATTGTGGGGAGGGCTTTACCGGACGTACGCGATGGTTTAAAACCAGTCCACCGGCGGATTCTTTACTCAATGAATGAGCTCGGTCTTGCTCATAATAAGCCATACAAGAAGAGCGCCAGGGTTACCGGCGATTGCTTGGGAAAGTTCCATCCACACGGCGACATGGCCGTCTACGACTCTATGGTGCGAATGGTGCAGGATTTCTCCTTGCGCTATCCGTTGCTTGACGGTCAAGGCAATTTTGGTTGTTTTACAGGTGACACGAAAGTACAACTTACAGATGGACGGTGCGTTAATTTTAAGAACCTGATTTGTGAAGCAGACCAGGGGAAAAAGAACTACGCGTTCACATTAAACCATAAGACAGGTTCGGTAGAGATTACTGAAATTCTTGCACCAGGGCTGACTAGGAAGAAAGCCGCGTTGGTTAAAGTAGTTATAGATACCGGTGAAGAAATCAAATGTACACCAGATCACCGGTTCATGTTGCGTGATGGTACCTATAAACAGGCGAAAGCTCTACAGCCAGGGGATTCACTTATGCCACTGTACACACAGCTTCACGATGGCAAAGCCGATAAAAACCTCAAAGGATATACTATGGTTTATCAGCCGTTTAAAGAATGCTGGGATTTTGTTCATCGTCTCGCAGATGAGTGGAACCTACGGAATGGCGTACCTTCCGTGGAAAATGCCACACGATACTTCGGGAGTTTTGAACAGATGATTGAAAGTGCTCAGTTTCAATTGAATCACAAGGTGGTTGCGGTCGAGCCACTAAATAAGAGAGAAGATGTTTACGACATTACCACTGAACCGTGGCATAATTTTTCGCTCTCTGCAGGCGTCTTCGTTCACAACTCTGTCGACGGGGATTCGCCTGCTGCAATGCGATATACGGAGGTTCGTCTTGGCCGCATTGCCGATGAAATGCTCGGCGACCTTGAAAAAAATACAGTTGACTTTATGCCTAATTTTGATGAGTCGCTTCAGGAGCCGCGCATCCTGCCGGCAAAACTTCCAAACCTTCTTGTAAACGGTTCTTCTGGTATAGCGGTTGGCATGGCGACGAACGTTCCTCCGCATAATCTCACAGAAGTCGCCGATGGGATAATCCAATATATTGACAATCCCGACCTTACAGTGGACGAGCTAGTGAAAACCATAAAGGGTCCGGATTTTCCAACCGGCGGCATAGTACACGGCAAGAAGGGAATCAAAAATTACTTCTCAACCGGGCGTGGCAGTATCCAGGTCCGCGCGGTTGCCGATGTGGAAGAAATGAAAGGCGGCAGGAAAGCGATTATAGTGACAGAGTTGCCATACCAGGTGAACAAGAGCACTCTTCTGGAGAATATAGCGCATCTGGTAAACTCCAAGCAGATAGAGAATATCAGCGACATAAGGGATGAATCCGATAGAAAAGGAATGCGCATTGTGCTTGAACTAAAGCGCGATGCAAACGAAGAACTGGTGATGAATCAGTTATATAAACATACCAATTTGCAGGTAACGTTTGGTGTTATATGTCTCGCACTTGTCAACAACATTCCAAAGATTCTCAGTATGCCAGAGCAGCTGCATTACTATGTTGAACACAGGAAAGAAATCGTTACAAGGCGGACAAAGTTTGAACTTGCACGTGCAGAGGAGCGCGCGCATATTGTAGAGGGATTGCGGATTGCGCTTGAGAATCTTGACCAGGTAGTAAAAACAATTAAACAGTCAAAGGACCGTCCGCAGGCGTTTGCTGCGCTCGTTAAGAAATTCAAGTTGACAGAGAAGCAGGGGAACGCAATTCTTGATATGCGTCTGCACCAGCTTACCGGTCTTGAGAGGAAGAATCTTGAAGACGAGTATCTGGAACTTATTAAGACCATAGAAAAACTTCGCTATATCCTTGGTCGCCCCAGTAAGATACTTGAGATAATAAAGAAAGAAGTAACGGAGTTGAAAGAGAGGTACGGAGACAATCGGCGGACAAAAATCCAGGCACACACAATCGAATATGAAGAAGAAGACCTAATCCCAAATACAGAAGTGGTAGTTAGTATTTCTCACAATGGATACATAAAACGCCAGACACTGGATTCCTACCGTGCACAGTTACGAGGCGGCCGCGGAATCAGAGGCACTTCACTCGGAGAGGGTGATTTTGTAGAAGACCTGTTTATAACCACCAATCACTGTTACGTGTTGTTCTTCACAAGTTATGGCCGCGTGCACTGGAAGAAGGTCTATCAAATCCCTGAAGCAAGCAGGCAAGCGAAAGGGAGGGCTATTGCAAACCTGCTTTCTCTTCAGCCAGAAGAAAAAGTGAGTGCTTTGTTTTCAATAAGAGACCTGGATGAACCGGACAGATATCTTCTGATGGTTACTGAAAAAGGCATGGTAAAAAAGACAGCGCTGTTGGAGTACTCAAATCCACGGCACGGTGGAATTATAGCTATACGGCTCAAAAAGGAAGACCATCTGGTTGATGTTAAGCTGACTGATGGGAATGGAGATGTTTTTATCGCGACCCAGCGAGGTATGGCTATCCATTTCAGCGAGGAAGACGTTCGTACTATCGGGAGGGCGAGTCAGGGTGTGAGAGGTATACGGCTTGAGAAGGGAGACCGGGTCATTGGCTGTGAAGTTGTGACTAAAGGGTGGACTGTACTTACAGTAACCGAAAAAGGCATGGGCAAAAGAACGGACGTTTCAAAGTATCGTCTGCAGGGCAGGGGTGGTAAAGGCGTGACAAATCAGAAGATCACCGCGAAAACCGGTAACGTTGTAGTTGTGCGCGCTGTGCGTCCCGAAGACGAAATATTGGTAATTACTGCGAAAGGAGTAGTCAATCGCCAGACGATAAAAGGCATTTCTGTAATAGGTCGCGCAACACAGGGAGTACGTGTTGTGAGACTGGACGCCGGAGACAAAGTCGTGTCGGTTGGAAGGATTGCCGCTGAAGAGGTGTCCGAAGAGAGCAAATGAAGGATTTTGAGGAACTCGCGCATACCGCCGATATGCGAATGCGCGTCTCCGGGCGTGACTTAAAGACACTGTTTATAAATGCGGCACGCGGGATGTATTATTTGGCAGGTGTTCCTCGTAAAGGGAAGGCTGGTAGGGTGGTTTCTGTAGAAGTAGAGGGGCTGGATGAAGTTGACTTGTTAGCACGTTGGTTAAACGAACTGTTGTACCGTTTGAACGTTAAACATACCGTGCTCCATAACATTGACATAAAGACTCTCCTTCCAACCAAACTTCATGCAACAGGCAATCAGTTCCATCTGAAACCAGCTGATGTCCAGGTAGAACTTAAAGCAGCTACCTACCATAATTTGAAAATCACGCGCGAAGGGAAAGTTTTCTCTACTGAAATAATCTTTGATGTTTAGCGTAGCAAAGGACGCATAATAATGAGTACTGAATACGATTTACAGAAGATAGACGATTACCGCTGGCTTATCCCAAAGTCAGGCGGAATGCTTGTGCCAGGACTGATTTTTGCAAGCGAGAAAATGCTGCTTCATATAAAGAAGGACAATACTACTCTACAGGTCGCAAATGTTGCACATCTTCCAGGGATTGTTAAATATTCACTTGCAATGCCGGATATCCACTGGGGCTACGGTGCGCCAATCGGTGGTGTAGCCGCAATTGATGCGGAGAGTGGAGTCATTGCGCCTGGCGTTTGCGGGTACGATGTGGACTGTGGAATTCGGCTCCTGCGTAGCAACTTGAAGAAAAAAGATATTGAAGGGAAAGTTCCTGAACTTACCAGAGGGCTATACCAGAACATACCATCCGGCGTTGGCTCGACCGGCAGGATAAAACTTAAAACAGGAGAAGTAAAAGAAGTATTGAAGAACGGTGCGCGATGGGCGGTGGAGCGTGGCTACGGTACACCAGAAGACCTCAAACACACAGAAGAAGAGGGCTGTATGCCACAAGCGAACGCCGAAAAAGTCAGCCAGCGTGCGCTTGAGCGTGGTAGAGAACAGCTTGGGACACTTGGTGCAGGAAACCATTTTATGGAGATTCAGGAAGTCACGGATATTTATGATGAAAAGGTTGCGCAGGCATTTGGTTTGTTCCCGGGCCAGATTACAGTAATGATTCATTGTGGGTCGCGTGGGCTTGGGTATCAGGTCTGCGACGATTATCTGGTCGTGATGGGAAGGGCAGTGCAAAAATATGGAATTACTCTTCCGGACCGCCAGCTTGCGTGTGCTCCATTCAAATCACCAGAAGGGCAGGACTATTTTGGCGCAATGGCAGCAGCAGCGAACTATGCATGGGCAAACCGCCATTGCATAATGCACTGGACAAGAGAGACGTTCATGCAGGTTCTTGGTATGAGCACACGTGACATGGGATTGGAACTTGTATACGATGTCGCGCATAATATAGTGAAACTGGAGGAGCATAAGGTTGACGGCGAATCGCGCCCACTATTGATTCACAGAAAGGGAGCGACGCGCGCTTTCCCTCAGGGCCATCCATCGGTACCAGAGGATTATCAGGAAGTTGGTCAGCCGGTACTTATCCCGGGCACTATGGGCACAGAGTCCTATGTACTGGTTGGCACCCTGCAGGCGATGGATGAAACATGGGGTTCTACCTGCCATGGTGCAGGCCGCGCAATGAGCAGGCACGAAGCACTCCATCGTGAGAGAGGCGAAGCAGTTAGAGACCGGCTTGAGGCAAAAGGGATATCAATTCGTGCTGGCGGATGGAAGTCTGTTGCAGAAGAATCACC
Source organism: uncultured bacterium (assembly GCA_964622465.1). Taxonomy (GTDB): domain Bacteria; phylum CG03; class CAZUQH01; order CAZUQH01; family CAZUQH01; genus CAZUQH01. The sequence continues at coordinate 10,699 of CAZUQH010000036.1, forward strand.
CAATGCCTATAAGGATGTCGCAGAGGTCGTAAATGTCTGCCACCAGGCCGGTATTTCAAAAAAAGTTGCAAGAATGAAACCACTTGGCGTAGTGAAAGGATAGATATGCTTGATATTAAAAGAATCAGAGAGAATCCCGAAGAAGCGAGCAAGATACTAAGCAGGCGTGGTGCGAAAGTATCGCTTGACTCCATACTTGAGCTTGATGCAAGACGTAGAGAGATTATAAAAGAGGTTGATGAACTGCGCCACCAGCGGAAAGAACAATCTGATATAGTAGCGCGTGCAAAGAAAGAAGGAAAGAAAGAAAACCAGGAAACGTCCATACTTGAGTCAAGGAATATAGGTAAGCATATAACCGAACTTGAACAGGAATCTCAATCCATAGAAGAGAAATTGAAGGATGAATTGCTCATCCTGCCAAACTTCGTCCACGAAACGACTCCTGACGAAGACCGGGTCATCCGTGAGGGCAGCGAGAAACAGGAATTTGATTTTGAGCCACGGCCGCACTGGGACGTCGGAGAGGCACTTGACATTATTGATATACAACGCGCTGTGCGTATGTCTGAGACGCGTTTTGTTATGTTAAAAGGGCAGGGCGCATTGCTTGAACGCGCACTTGCAAATTTTATGGTTGACCTGCATACGGAGGAGTCCGGGTATACCGAGGTAGCAGTGCCGTATCTGGTAAACCGCACAAGCATTACAGGTACGGGCCAGTTGCCAAAGTTTGAAAACGAACTGTATCGCAGTCGCGACGAGGAACTTTATCTGATTCCAACCGCAGAAGTGCCGCTGGTAAACATCCATCAAGGTGAGACATTATCGGAGGAAATCTTGCCTTTGAAATACGCAGCGCTTACTCCCTGTTTCCGCAGAGAAGCAGGTTCATACGGAAAAGATACGAAAGGTATGATACGTGTTCATCAATTTAATAAAGTGGAACTGGTGAAATTCTCTGTTCCTGAGAATTCATACAAAGAAATGGAGACGCTTTTGGCTGATGCCGAAGAAGTGCTTAAATTATTAGGGCTTTCGTATCGTGTAGTTCTGCTATCAGCAAAAGAAATTGGTTTTGCTGCTGCGAAGACGTATGACCTTGAATGCTGGATGCCTGGCGAGAAGACATGGCGTGAGGTTGCGTCCTGTTCAAACTGTGAGGACTTTCAGGCAAGGCGTCTTGGTATAAAGGTGCGGCGGAAGAAAGGGCTTGAGTATGTCCATACGCTCAACAGTTCCGGTGTTGCCGTAGGCAGGACTCTTGCTGCAGTACTCGAAAATTATCAGAACAAAGACGGCAGCGTAACTGTCCCGGACGTCCTCAGGCCTTATATGAGTGGTCTATCCAGGATAGAAAGATAGCTTAACTTCCAAATTTTAACTTCCAGACAATCCAGATTGCCTCCAGGATAATCCTTAAGCCCATCTTTGATTTTCCATGCCCGCGTTCAACAAAAGTTATGGGAATCTCTTTGATTCTAAATCCTTTCTTCCACGCTTTGTAAGTCATTTCTATCTGGAATGCATAGCCGTTAGAACGGATGCCATCAAGGCCGATACTTTCCAGTACGTTTCTCCCGAAACACTTGAAGCCACCTGTCGGGTCAGCAACAGGTAAACCAGTAATAGTTCTCACGTAGAATGATGCCATTCTACTCAGCAGTAACCTTCTAAACGGCCAGTTAACAACGCCACCTCCACGGATGTACCTGGAACCAAGGACCAGGTCATTGTCTTTGATTGCTTCCATGAAGGTTGGCAGGTATTTTGGGTCGTGTGAAAAGTCAGCATCCATCTCAAAGATATAATCAGCGCCGTCTTTCAAAGCACGCTTAAACCCTTCCATATACGCGGTGCCTAAACCGAGTTTTCTTATACGGTGGATTACCTTTACCTGCTCAAACTCCAATGCCAACTTGTCGGCGACCTCACCTGTCCCATCTGGTGAGTTGTCATCAACGATAATAATATGAAAATCTTTCCCCAGCTCAATAATTAACTCAATGAGCCGCTCGATATTTTGTCTTTCGTTATAAGTTGGGATAATAATTGTCGCTTTCATATCTGTATCTGCTGCGATTTTACTAAAAGACATGCCATAGTGTCAACGAATATATATTATATGGCTTGCGTTTTACGTATATGTTTTGATATAATCACGACAATGGAGGGTTCGCCTAATTGGTAGGGCGCCTGACTTGAAATCAGGTGGCCGCGAGGCCGTGGGGGTTCGAGTCCCTCACCCTCCGCAAGTTTGACAGTATACTGTGGGAGAGGTGCGTGAGTGGCCTAAACGGATCGCCTGCTAAGCGATTGTCCTCTGTAAAGGGGGACCGTGGGTTCGAGTCCCACCCTCTCCGCCATTCAGGAAACTGGGGGGAATTGGCGAGAATTCGCCAGCCGATTTTCCCTTTAAATTGGAATTTTTTATCTTTCAAAATGAAGTTCGAGCCGATATTTTTTAGGAATGCTCGGATTTCTTGATTGTCGCTTTGCGACAAAAGAATTTTGGCTTGGCTACTGGCTAAAATCATTTCTTTCATCGGTTCGAGCCAATTATTTCCTTTTTGTTCAAAATCTTTAATTTTCTGCTGAATGTCCAGCTTCTCGTTGAGAAGTTTTTGTTTTTTCTGCTGGTATTCTTCAGGTTCAATACCTTTCCCGCCAATAAACAAATCAAGCAGGTTTTCGGCTTTGGCTTCAATTTCCGTTTTTTTGTTTTGGAGATTTTGAACAAAAACCTTCGTTTCTTTTTTAGCTTGTTCTCGTTCTTTATCAATTTCAGCAAGCATGTTGTTTGCCCAGTCGTCAGGCAAAGAAACCTTTTGAATAATCCCTTTCATCTGTTCAACAAGATTTTCTTCCCTCAAATATTTTTCATTACAGGGTTGCTTTTTCTTGGTGCAACGGTAATAGTGATGTCCTTTTTGTTTCTCGGCAGTTATAAGGCAGTCACAATTTCCGCATTTCATCAATCCCGAAAAAGCAAATTCGTGCTTTCGCTTGCG
>CAZUQH010000037.1:0-1115 GCA_964622465.1 uncultured bacterium
AAAAGTACCTTATAGCACTTATACCAAAAGGACATTGGCTTGTCAAGGGATTTTCCTGTGATAGTAACGCTCACTTGCTACATTCTTTCTGGAGCCGTAATTCCAAGCAACCTGAGTCCATCCGAAATCACTGTTTGGACACAGCCACATAGGACAAGCCGCGCCTGCGTAAGTGATTCGTCTCCAATGCCAAGTATACGGTGTTTTTCGTAGTATTCGTGGAATTTCCGTGCAAGTTCAAGTAAATACCCGGTTAATGCAGAAGGCTCAAACGCTTGAGCGCACATTTCCACTATATCAGGGAAACAAGCGAGATGCTTCATCAGTCCGGCTTCTTCTGGTTGAGTCAAAAGAGAAGCCAGTGACGACGTCCCTGGACCTGGTTCATATTTCACGCCGCGGTTTTCTGCCTCGCGGAAGATACTGGAAATCCGTGCATGCGAGTATTGAATGTAGTATACTGGGTTCTTTGCGGACTGTTCCTTTGCAAGAGCAAGGTCAAAATCAATTGCTGCGTCTGCGTTACGCGAGAGGAGAAACCAGCGGCAGGCATCGACACCGACCTCATCAAGGACCTGTTTCATCGTAACGAACTCACCGGCGCGTGTAGACATAATTGCTTTTTCGCTGCCGCGCCATAGATTAACCAACTGGTAAAGAATAATATGTAGAACGTCCGGATTATGGCCGAGTGCCTCCTGCGATGCTTTCAGCCTGGATACGTATCCGTGATGGTCTGCTCCCCAGATGTCTATCAACATATCATATGGACGCTTACGCTGGAATTTTTGATGATGGTAGCCGATGTCACTCGCGAGATACGTCGGCTCTTTAGTAGAACGAATTATAACCCTATCTTTGTCATCACCAAAATCTGTAGCGCGTAGCCACAGAGCACCGTCTTTTTCGTATGCGTAATTCTTCTGTTTTAGAATGGCGATTATCTGGTCTATTATATCCGGGTAGAGTTCACTTTCGTAAACCCAGTTATCAAAATGGACGCCGAACGCTTCCAGGTCGGAGCGGATTGATTCGAGAAGACATTCCATTGCAAAGTCAGAAAATTTTTCAAGCGGCCATGAGCCAGCATCGCCGGGTAACAAACGTGCAATATC
>CAZUQH010000037.1:1215-12087 GCA_964622465.1 uncultured bacterium
AGTTCCTGCCATCTTATCTTAAGCGACTCGCCGAGCAGGCGTACCTGACGGCCAAGATTATTAATATAGTACTCGCGTTCTACCTGCCAGCCGCATGCACCCATGATGTTTGCAAGAGCGTCACCGAGTGCAGCCGAGCGGGCGTGTCCTATATGCAGAGGCCCGGTCGGATTTGCGGAGACGAACTCGATAAGGACACGCCTGCCGCCGCCCTGCGCAGTGCTGCTACCGTACCGCGCGCCCTCACGGAGTATTGCGGTCAGTTCCGCCGCGAGCCGTCCAGGCGTAAGCCACATGTTAATAAAGCCTGGCCCGGCAACCTGCGCGTCATCAAGCAACCCGCGCGCCCTGCCGGCGCTCCCGAGGGCGGCGGCAAGGTCGCTGGCGAGCTGTCTCGGCTGGCGGCCAACCGCTTTCGCGGAAATCAGCGCGGCGTTCGTCGCAAAGTCGCCAGCGACCCCGCTCGGCGGCCTCTCCACTGTCAATGTTCCCCCCAGCACTGCATCCACCTTATCACCGAGCACTTCTCTCGCCGTCTGAACTACGAGTTCTTCGATTTCATGTTTTATGCTCATCTTCGTTTCCTGTTGTCATTGCGAGGAAGGACGCTAGTGGCTCGTCGCACCAAGGGCGGCAATCTTCGTTTGTTACCGATTGTCGTATCAGCTCGCCGAGACTCTTGGTGCATCTGCCCAGAGACCTTCAAGGTCATAAAACTCCCTCATCGGCTGATAGAAAATATGCACTATCAAGGCGCCGTAATCCAGAAGCACCCAACGCCGCACCCTAGCACCTTCCTCATGAAGAAGAGTAATCCCTCTCTCTTTTTTTAGTCCCTCTACAACCCGTTCTGTGAGCGCTTTTACGTGGGTATCCGAGTGACAGCTTACCACAACAACATAGTCAGCCATCGGTGTGATGTCTTTCACTTTAATTACTACGGGGTTAAGCCCTTTTGCTTCCTCACAAACCTTCGCTACAAAACGCGCCACATCGAGCCATCTTCTTCTGTGTACCTTATGAACGGCTTTTCTTTTACTTGAAGTCATCCCCTAATACTACTGACACATCGACAATCCTCTCCCTGTCAATCTGCGATTTGAGATTGTTACACTTAATTAATTGCCCAACATAAAATGCCTTGTCAAAATCATCTGTCCGCGCTATCACGTGGGTAAACTTCTCGTTCTCTCCCCAATCCCCCCAGCGTACGACGTCTATACCTTTCTCTCTCAGGTATTTCTGTGTCGCCTGGGCAAGGCCAGGCCTATCCGTAGCATTCCATACTTCAACTTCTATACACTCTCCGTTTTCTTCGCTTTTTGATGCCCTCACGTGTCTCGCCGGCATTATATTGCGAAAGCCAGCCCTGTCCGTTCCAAGGACTGCACCACGCAGGTCTTCGATTTGTTTTGAGCCAGGTTCGAAATACGACCGTGTTCCTGAGTAAATTGCATTTCCTGGCAACGACTGCATTCGGAAATGGCGGCCGTCGATTTCCGGCGTCTCCAAAACCAGCGCTAAAATATCCCAGAACGTAAGGTCCGTAGTAACATTTCGCTTTAGTGTCTTTGTAATTTTTCCCAGAGAAAAAACGAACCTGAAACTCTTGGATTGCTCTACGAGCTGTCTTAAGAACATATGTTGACTTTCTATGCGGTCAAGGTCGCCGCGCGGCCCACCGCGAAACCTCACAAATTCCAGCGCACGCTGACCATTGAGCACCTGCTCCCCCTTCTTTATATGGATGTGCAGGTTTCCTGCATTGTCATCATAGTCCATATCTTCTGCAACTTTTATTCTTACTCCACCTAACGCATCCACAATATCACGAAACGCTGTATAGTCCACGTCAATATAGCTGTGCGGTTTAATACCGGTAAGCGCAGCAACCATGTCTCCGACTGCGCTTGCCGCAAGCGCCTCGTCGTGAGTGCGTCCCCATTCACGTGCATAGACCTCACCGAGTTTCAGCGATTTCGAGCCCTGGCGTACCAGAGTATCTCTCGGTATGGAGATAATGTCCAGATACCTCTGCGCAGAACTATAACTTGTGAGCAAAACTATGTCAGCATGCCTGGTATAATCAACTCTATCGGTACCGAGAATAAGGATATTTATTCGCTCCTTGCGCCGTATTTTTACGGTAACGTCACTCGTCCACGTCAACGCCATAAATAAAAAAACGAGCAGCCAGAAAAAGTAGAGGATAAATTGCGGCGTGCCTGGTTTACCTGTAAAGATTTTTCGCATGGATATATTCTTCTACTTGAGGGGAAAGAAGCCATCGGCAGGAAAATCCTTTGTTCACTCTTTTCCTTATTTCTGATGATGAGGTTCCTATTAGTGGCATGGGAAACAGTTCAATCCCCAGCTTGCCACGACCGAGATTTTTGACTGCTTTTAAACCAGGCCTTGTGCCTGCAACAACATGCCATCGCTTCAGTATTTCACGCCAGTTTTTCCAGGAATCAAACGATTTTGCGTTATCTACACCGATAATCAGGAATATTTCCCACTCGGGATGCAGCCCAGAAAAGTAATCGAGCGTGTCATAGGTAAACCTCGTCCCCGAGTTCTTCATTTCTATATCAGAGACGGAAAAACCACGCTCATCCCGGACAGTAAGCTGCACCATCTCCAGCCGGTCTTTGCCTGATGCGTGAGGCAAGGTTCTGTGCGGAGGACGTCCTGCTGGCACGAAGAGCACCTGCTCTAACGAAAAAGATTCCTTCGCACGCTGAGCCAATAGCAAATGACCTATGTGTATGGGGTCAAATACCCCGCCGAGTATTCCTATCCGCGAGCGCTTCCTCTTTGAGCCAGATTTTTTCAAGAACGAATCTGCCCCTTTCCAAAAACGATGTATTTAGGTGTCGTGAGGTCCTTAACTCCCATTGGCCCGCGACAGTGAATCTTCGCGTTTGAGATTCCTATCTCAGCGCCAAAACCATAAATACCACCGTCAGCAAGGCGGGTTGAAGCATTCCAGAAACATGAGCCGGAATCGACCTCTACCAGAAACTTCCTGGCAACGTTCTCGTCTTTACACACTATTGCATCGGAATGCCCTGAACCATACCGGTTGACATGCTCTATTGCTTCATCAACTGAATCTACGAGCTTGACTGCGAGTATCAGCGCAAGATATTCTTTACTCCAATCTTCCTCTACGGCCGGATTTACCCACGAAACAATCTTCTTCGTTCTTTCACAGCCGCGTATTTCTACACCCGCGTTACGGAACCGTTCGAGCATCTGTGGCAAAAATTTATCTGCAACACCGGAATGTACGAGCATGGTCTCCATCGCATTGCACACGCCGGGACGCTGGACCTTTGCATTGAAGCATATATCTTGCGCCATCTCTAAATCGGCATCTTCGTGAACGTAAGTATGACACACGCCTTTTCCATGCCCTATAACAGGGATGGAACTCGCGCTCTGCACGTGCCGGACAAATTCCTCACTGCCTCGCGGAATCAAAACGTCTATCAGCCCGTCCATCTTTATCATTTCATCTACCAGCGCACGGTCGGATGAAGGTATTATCGTAACAACACCTTCAGGCAACCCTGCGCGTATTCCCGCCTCACTTAAAATCTTCGCAATCTTCAGGTTCGAATTCAGTGCCTCAGAGCCGCCGCGCAGCACGACACAATTCCCTGACTTTATGCAAAGCGCACTCGCCTCAACGGTCACGTTTGGCCTTGACTCATAAATTATGCCAATAACCCCTATTGGCATTCTGACCTTCCTTATTACAAGGCCATTCGGTGGTCTCAGCTCTTCAACTGTTTCTCCTACAGGGTCCGGTAATTCCGCAATCTCACGTGTTGCGTTCGCCATCCCTTCGATACGTTCATCAGTCAGTGTGAGCCGGTCTATCATCGGCTCTGGAAGTCCTGCCTGCCGTGCTGCTTCCACGTCTATCTCGTTTTTGAATTTTATGTCACCTGCATGTTCCATAATTGCATCGGCAATTGCGCCAAGCGCCCTCTTTTTCATCTCATCGCCACATGCAACCATCTGCCTGCTTGCTACTTTTGCTTTTGAAACCAGCTCAATAAGTTCTTTCCTGTCCATAAAAATTTCTCCTCAAACGATTTGATTGCTCTGTGAACTACTTTATTAACCACCGGGATGCTTTGCTAGATAACGTATGGCTTTTTTCAACATTTTTGCCTGTTTTGGGGCCAAATCAAGAAACCTCAAGCCAGTAGTAAAATTCGGCCCTTTCTTGAATGAACGCACCACCTCAGCGCTCATCCCATGAAATGCAAAATCGCGTGGCGGCAGAGTAAAATTAAGCATAACCTCGTTCCCTAGAGGAAACTCTTCTACTATTTCAATCCCGAGCCCTGTCCCGCTCACGTCAGTAATGCAACCTTTACAAACGTGCCCGGGTCTGACCGGTGACCAGATATCTACAACCAGTAAATAATTAACACGCGCCAACCTGCGTTTATCGTTCCCCTCTACCATATTACCCTCCCCGATTACCTGTCATTTCAACCGGAAATGGATCCTGATTGTGCCCCACTGAGTATTTTCCTCGCCTTCTACCGGCGCAATTGGTTCGAACAACCATTTCTGCAATGCTTCGACTGCTGCATAATCAAGGTCGGTATAACCACAGGTCTGCTCGATTTCTACTTTGACAACCCGACCGCCAGGAAGGACCCAGAACTTCAGATATACGTCTCCCTCAACCCCTGATATTTCTGCCCAGAGAGGATATTTTGGATATACGCGCCGGACAATCTGGCGCTGTGACACCGGTCCTGTGATAGCGAAAATGTCTTCGCTTTTTGTTGGTTCGACTGGTTCAACAGACGGAGTTATCTCCGGCGCAACTTTAATTTCTTCCGGTTTGTATTCAGGTGCAGGCACTTCTCCGCGCTTACCAACTAACGGTTCCTGCTCTTCCAGCGGTATCGGTTCCTGCGCATCACGTGGCCATCGTAACTTATCTTCCATCAGTGGTTTCGTCTGTTGGTACGCCTCCGGATAGGTTCTTGGCTTTGGCTGTTCCAGTACACCTTGTGCAAACGCCTCAAGCGAGACCTCTACATATTTCGCATGCGGCCTGTATAACATAGGCGCAGGCAGGACGAACAATAGCAACAAATGCAAACAAATTGATGCTATAATGGCATTACGTAAAACTGTCTCTTCCTTCATAAAATACCTGGTTATTACCTGACGTGCGGCTCAGTAGCAACGACAAGTTTTTCAGCACCTGCATACTGTGCTATGTCCATAACTTCAACGACTAAACCATGTGGTACTGATTTATCCGCCTTCACTATTACCACACGGTTTTCTTTCTGCGCCATTTCAGCGTGCAATATAGCAGGGAGTTCATTTAAACTAACCTGCTTATCGCCAACGAATATCTTGTGCTGTGTGGTTATTGTAACTATGCTCTTCTGCGCCGACTCACCGGTCGCTGTCATTGCTTTTGGCAGACGTATGGATAAACCCGGCTGAAACACAAATGCGCTCGCCAGCATAAAGAATATAAGTAACAGAAAAACCACGTCAGCCATCGGCGTGGCGTCTACACCGATAAATCCTCTGTCACGCCGCCTGCTGCGTACAATCTGTCTCATCGTTATCTCCTTTTATCACGCTCTCCTAAACAGGTGCAGCGTGAAAGCTCGCTTTCACAAAGCCGAGCAAGCTCGGCAACTACAATTCAACTTGTCAGGAGCCCATGAGGTCAACCAGCTCTCTTGCGTAACGCTCCATTCCTGCGCTGAAACGGTCTACCAGATGATTGAAGTAATGGTAGAATATCAACGTAGGAATTGCTATCAAAAGCCCCGTAGCAGTAGTTATAAGCGCCTGTGCTATGCCGCCTGCTACAATCGCAGGTGAAGACGCACCTGCCTGAGCAATCGAATTAAATGCATTTATCATCCCGAGTACCGTGCCGGTGAAACCAAGCAAAGTAGAAATAGACGCAAGTGCGCCAAGAATTGGCAGATACCGTTCCAGCCGCGCGCTCTCCGTCACGGCTGCACGTTCACATGCATCCTGAACCATCTGCTGACCGCGTGGCCACGCTGCGAGACCTTCTTTTAGCACCCCGCACACAGGACCAGGCTGTTTAGAAACATAAGCAAGCACCTCTGCAATTGCTCCCCCCCGGACCATATTCTTTATCCTGGACATAACCTGTGTTTCATCAACACGCGCATGAAAATAACTCCAGAAACGCTCGATTATTATCGCCACGACAATAACCGAGACAACAAGCAATAACCACATCATAAATCCACCACTAACAAAATAGTTCAACATTTCTACCTCCCCTTATTACGTTTTGCCTAAGAATTTTGCATCTACAAGCGCAGTTCTATTCCGAACTGAGCTCTCAATTTACTCAAGCCATACCCATATATTGGCTCGTATTCTTCGGACAACAGATTACTGGCATTAAAATATACGCCGAAATATCTGGATATATTGTATCTGGCACCCGCGCCAAGCGTCCAGTATGGCGAAAGCAATTCGCTCATCGCAACGTCATAATGTCGTGGCCCGACTGCAGAAAAACCGATGTCAGTAGAAAATTTTCCAAACTCACTTTTCACAAGAACGTCCATATTCCACTCAGGAGTACCGATAATCGTATCTCCTATCAACCCGACGCCACGAACCTCAAGCGTCAAAAGTTCGACAAATGGATATTCTATTACTCCTTCGATCTGCAATGCCTCTTTCTTGCCAAGATTTACGGGCATCCTGAAAGAACCGTCTTCATTAGTGCCGGGACAATTATCCCACCAATTGTACGAACAGGTAAGCATAACTTTCCCCTGGCCATATTTCTGCCAGCCGATTGCGAGGCCTGCTCTCTGAATGCCGGAGCTGGCTATGCTACTGGTCACAAGAGAATAATCCTGTTTAACATATAGAGTATCGAAGTCCGGAATAAACATCTGTCCGTCATAAAAAATACGCGTCTGCCAGCCGGAATCGCTATGAGCCCGGACCATAGCAACCGGAGAAAATTTGTTCCGGTTTGCTTCTAAGTCAGACCCCCAGTTTAATCCGTACTTTAGCGAAATAAATCTGTTTATTGATAAGTCATCGCTCAGGTTAACCGTCAGTCCTGCATATCTTCCGGAAACAAAATCATCGTTCTGCCACAAAAACTCGCCACACAGCAAGTGTTTGTTTGCAATAGCCGTATCGACTGATGCGCCGGCGCGGTAGCAGTTCGCCAGCACAGAGACCGGCTCTTTGACTTTCGCTTCTCCGGCACTCGCCCTGAATTGCAGATTCAACCAATCCCAAAATCCCTGTGCAACTGCAATTTCACCACGGACAAGAGAGGTACGCTGTGTGTCTGGTTCTGGATTTATATCGTAATCTTTCTGACGATAATCTACTTTCCCGCCGAGGACGAACTTCCAGAGAGGGCTCTCGATGCTCGCATGTGCATTACCATCAGCGTAAGCCCTATGGACACTCTCGCCGGGGTCGTTCAGCCGTGCGAAACCTGCACCAAACCCGGTCCCGTTATCAAGCCGGCCGGATGTCTGGAGCCGGTAAAAAACTTCATCAAACCGCCCATAACTGAAGCCGACTTCCGTTGCGAAAGGTTGGCCATCCGCTGGCCCACGCAGCCCAAAAAGCTCCTCGCTGCCCAGCGACGGACCTCCAAGATACAATGACTTGTCGCGGAATGCGTCACCGAGCTGCCTGTCACGTTCAGGAGGAACTATCACACTGGAAAGGTCCTGTCCCCATATCAAGACCTCCGGAAGTTTTAATTCTTCGCCGGAACTATTGTTGGGAAGAACAAAAGTGAAGAGCACAACCAACAATAAACTGAGAGAATACCGCAGTTTCATGCGCTTACCAAACTTAAAAATTCTCACAATTCTTTCTTTGCCTTTTCTGCCCATTCGCTCCCGGGGTAGTTGGAGATGACCTTCTCAAATGCCTGACGTGCCTCATCTGTTTTTCCTGTCTTCTTCTGCATCAAACCAGCCATATACTGTGCTTCGGCAGAAATTTCCTTAAACTGTCCAAAAAGATAAACTGTTTTCAGGTATTCGGTCAGTGCGAGATAGTACTGACGCATATGCTGGTAACAGTCACCAATACGTTTCTGCGCTAATGCGCCTGTTTCATTGTGCGCGATTTCCGATGCTCTCTTAAACTCTTCGATAGCTGTCTGGTAATTCCTATTATTAAATAATTCTTCACCACGTTGCAGATGAACCTCGGCAGATGCAAGAGAATAAGGATATTTTTCAACGATTTCGTCAAGTATGCGTTTTGATTCTTTTTTCTGGCCCATCATATCTTCTATCTGTGCAATCCTTAAATAAGATTGCGCTCCAAAATTGGAACCCGGCCAGCGCTGGAGCGTCTGATTATACGCCTGGCGCGCTCTATCGAATTGCCCAAGCTGTTTCTCTGCCTCACCGAGCATATAACTTGATTCTGGCGCAAGTTCACTTTCTGGATAGTTCTCTACGACTTTTTTGAAAGATGCTTTAGCACGTTCGTAATCCTGTTCCTGAAAGTACGACAACGCTATCCAGTAGCACGCATCGTCTACGTAATCCGAAGACGGCCAATTTTCTACAATAAACCGGTAACTGGAACAGCTCTTGTCATATTCTTTATTCTTGTAATAGTATGCGCCAAGGCGCATACACACGCTTGGAGCGAGCTGATGCCGTGGAAACTTTTCTAGAAATTTGGCGTCGGCAGCGCAAGCACTCTCTGGCTTGCCAAGTCCTTCATATGCAGTACCTATCGCAAAATAGGCATACGGAGTAACATTGGAATCCGGGTACTTGTCTATCACGCGCTGATAAGTATCACGAGCTTCCTCGAATTTGCCAAGGTTATAATATGAGTCGCCTATCCTCAAAAGCGATTCGCTCGCAAGATCACTTAGAGGAAAATGAGTTACGATTTCCCCGAAGCTGTCTATCGCCCGGCTCCATTTCTTATCCTGAAAATACGACCAGCCAATGTAATAGAGCGCGTCGTCGGTGAGTTCGTCGCGCTGGTATTTCTTTGCGAAATCTCTAAAGGAAGTAATTGCATTGTTATAGTTCCGCTCTTTGTAAAAACTAAGGCCGAGTTGAAAGTGAGCGTCTTTTGCGACCGGACTGGACGAGTATTTTTCAAGTACCGTCATATATGCCTCTTCTGCCTCTGCGTATTTCTTCTGCGCGAGATACGTATTGCCAAGCTGGAACCAGGCATACGGCGTTAGGTCGCTTGAAGGAAACTTTTTAATTACTGTATTGAATGCATCTTGTGCTTTTTCCAGTTGGCCACGCTCGAAACATGCTCTTCCGATTCCAAGCCATGCGTCGTCCACGACTTCACTCCTGGGCCATTTCTTGAGGACGCTGCGATACTGATTTTCTGCCTCGTTATACTTTTTCTGCCTGAAAAGCGCCTCCCCTATCTGATAGTCGGCCTCTGGAGCAAATGAACTATCCGGATATTTACTAATAACCCTACGCCACGCCTCTATGCTAGAATCATATTCCCTGAGTCTGAAATAGCTCCAGCCAAGCCAATAGTTGCCGTCGTCTACAAGGTCACCCGTTGGAAAACCTGCAAGCAGCCTTTTATAAGAGCGTGCTGCTTCTTCATACTTACCAAGATAGTAGTAGCAATTCCCTATCATATATTGTGCCTGTGGAAAAAGCTCGCTTTTCTCGTAGTCAGTTATAACGCGAGAAAATTCCTGGATGGCTGATGCGTAATCTTTCTTTTCCACGAAACACCATGCGCTTGAAAACCGCGCCTTCGCAGCAGTAGGAGTGCCGGGGAATTCCTCTATCACTTTACGGTACTCTATTATTGCCTGGTCATAACTCTTTTGTTTGAAATATGATTCGCCGAGCTGATAATGAGCTGTCTGGCGGGCTTCGCTCCTCTTGCTCTTCTTGATGACGTTCATGAATTCCTTCCGTGCCTGCTCATAATCTCCCGTCACCATAAACGCTTGCCCGACCATAAGACAGGATTCATCGGCACGTGCAGAATCAGGAAAATGCTCCATTAAATAGCGCCATTCCACAATTGCCTGTGGATACTTTTTCGCTTCAAAATATGACTGTCCGAGATAAAACTGCGCGTCGGTTATAAGTTTGCTATTCGGAAACTTCTGGCGAAACGTCTGAAATTGCTCTGTCGCACGCGTGAACTTACCTTGCTTGTAACATGCGAGACCTATGGAAAAATGTGCGTATTCAACGTAATTAGAATCAGGGAATCCTTTCAGGAGCCGGGCATATCCATCTATCGCTTCCTGATACTTTCCCTTACGGAAATTGCTTTCCGCAAGATAATATACTGCGTCCTGTGCCAGGCGATGCTCCGGATAATCCTTAAGAAACTGGGAGTATAACTCTCTTGCACGTGAATAATCACCGGACATAAATTTACTATCCCCGAGCCGCATGAGTGCGCGCGCCGCGTAGTCCGTCCCGGGCCACCCAAGCACGACCTGCTGGAAGGAAAGAGCAGCGGTCGAATACTTTTTTGTCTGGTAAAGACATTCTGCTTTAAGATAGAGTGCTTCGGGCCGGCGCGGGCTGTCCGGATATGCTTTGAGGAACTGCTCTATTTGTGTGAGAGCAAGGTCATACATACCATCCTTGTATAATCCCCACACAAAGCGCAACTGGCGTTCTTCTGCCTGCGCACGGATTTCTACATCACGAGACGTGCTGGTCGCAGGAACAGATTGCGCAGATGCTTCCTCGGCACATACCCAGGGGACGCAAAACGTAATAAGAAGCATAAACGGAACAACGTATTTCATTCGCCGCTATTATATCAAAAATATGAAACGTTTCAAAGTCAATGTACAGGTTC
>CAZUQH010000038.1:0-11972 GCA_964622465.1 uncultured bacterium
CGACGTACCTTCGCCCAAATTGCCTTCGGCAACTTCTTTTATCCGCAGGACGTTAAGTGAAATACGAAGTTATAGAAAAACAGTTTTTGCTCTCCCTTTAAAATTGCTGGGTAAATTTTTTTTTGGGGGGGGGCAAAGTTTGCCCTTAAGATGTTTTTGAAAAAAAGTTTTGTTTTTCTTCCCCCTCTCCTTATCCGTCTGTATTGCCTTATTGTATAAGGAAAGTGGAAGTGTCTCAGGAAAGTGTTCTTTTTGACGGGGAGAGGATTAAAAGCTCTCTGCAAGAGTCGCCGAGCCCTCTCTGGGAGGGCGTTCCCGACGTAAGTCGGGACGGCGAAAGGGAGGGCATAAAGCGAGCCTTGATTTAGGAAGTATCCGAGCGCTATACACACGCACTGCTCGCAAGATATGCAAAATCTTTCGGCTCAAGCACTGAGGGCGAGATGAGTTAAATCAGGGTCCCTGTTGGGAGATAAAATAATTACGAATATCATCCCATAGGGAACCCCATAAATTTTCGCTGTGCGGTTTGGTGTGAAAATTATACGGCAGTTTATTTTTTGAGATTCTGTTTGACAAAATTCACTAAAGAGGTATACTGATGGTGTAACTCTATAGAACATAAAAAGATTAGAAAATCGTAAGCCGTAAAGGGTGAGACTTCTAACCTTTTCGGCTTTTTTGTTCTGCGCTTGGCTCATGAGACACGAAACAACAGATAGGGGGCATTATGTCGCAAGTGCTTAATCAAGATGGGCAGAGTTTCTACGGGCTGGGCATTGCGCCGAAAATCCTGGGTACCTTAGAGCATATAAAGTTTAAGATTCCGACACCGATTCAGTTAAAGGCGATTCCTCTGGCCCTTGAAGGTAAGGATATTATCGGAATTGCGCAGACCGGGACCGGTAAAACCCATGCTTTCGTTATTCCCATAGTACAACGCCTTTTACAGATTAAGGGCAAGGGTTTGGTCCTTGCGCCTACTCGGGAGTTGGCTATTCAAATCGACGAGGCCTTTCAGGGGATTGCGCATCCATTTGGGATGAAGACCGCTTGCCTCATTGGAGGGGCTTCGATGCATGATCAGACACAAGCGCTGCGCAGAAATCCCCGTGTCGTAACCGCAACTCCGGGGAGATTGCTCGACCATATGAAGCACTGGAACATCATACTTGATGATGTAATCGTGTTAGTGCTTGATGAAGCGGACCGCATGCTCGATATGGGCTTTGCTCCACAGATCGAGCAGATATTGCACTTTTTACCGAAACAAAGGCAAACCATGCTTTTTTCCGCGACTATCCCTAAAGAAATTATGGAGATTGCCGCAAGACACATGAAATTTCCTGTCTCTGTCGAGATCGCGCCATCCGGGACTACTGTGGAACGCGTCACCCAGGAATTATTTATTGTTAAAAAAGAGGCTAAATTGCGGCTTCTGGGCAAGCTGCTTGCGCAATATCACGGAGCCGTTCTTTTGTTCTCCCGCACCAAGCATAATGCACATAAAATTACGCGTTCGATTAGGGAGATGGGCTATAGAGTGGCCGAGATACACTCTGACCGGTCGCTGAACCAGCGCCGCGAGGCGCTTGAAGGTTTTAAACGAGGAAAGTACAAGGTGCTTGTGGCAACCGACATCGCTGCCAGGGGAATTGATGTTATCGGCATCGAGCTTGTAATTAACTATGACCTTCCCGATGATGCGCAAAATTATGTACACCGCATTGGCCGCACGGCAAGGGCGGGGCATAAGGGGCATGCGGTTTCTTTTGCTACGCCTGACCAGAGCCGCGATGTCCGCGATATCGAGAAAATTATCAGAACCACGCTTCCTATATCAAAGCATCCGGAAATTTCTCCGGAACAATTTACTACCTCCAGGCCTCATTTTCAGGATAGGCAATTAAAACGCAAGCTTACGCACAGACGTCATAGGTAGTCTCTCCATGTCCTGGTACGTTTACATTATTGAAGAAGGAGGAACGCTCCTCCTGCCTGACGGTAGCATTGCAGCAACCGCACAAGCAAAACTCGTTCTGATTGATTTATGAACCCTCATTTTACTTCTAACAGGCGTTTTCTAATTGGTATTGATGAAGCAGGCAGGGGGCCGGTTCTTGGTCCAATGATAGTTGCAATGGTGATTGTAGAAAAATCCAATATCCGTGATTTGGTACGGACAGGTGTAAAAGATAGTAAGTGTTTCGGGAGCAATCCATTTGCACACAGTAAGAGGTGTAGTATAGCACGCAATATAAGAAAAATTTCCAAAAAGGTATCTACTGTTACCGTTTCTCCGGAAAGCATTGATAAATCCGGTATAACGCATGCAGAGATTGCGGCTATTGCACGTCTACTCAAGAGGATTCCTCCATCAATTGCAGGTACTGTATTTATTGATGCTCAGGGAATGATGAGCAGAAGAGTTTTTCTCCGGCATCTTAGAGAATATCTCGGCGGAGTTTTACATTTTCCTTTAGTTTATGAGCCGCACTGTGACAGTAACTACCCTGTCGTTTCGGCAGCTTCTATCGTAGCAAAAATTCGACGTGACAAGACACTCTGGAAATTACTTGGCAGGACCGATGTTTCCGGTTATCCGAATGCCATAACTGCGCACTTCATAAAACAATATTTTGAAAAACATAGTCAGTTGCCCCTCTGCGTCCGGAAAACCTGGCAATGGCCACCTCTACAGCAATTTCTTGACTGATAAAAAAAAATTGTGGTAGGATAACACCATCCCGCCTGCCAGTAGCATTATCAATTATGGAAGATGATAATGGGCTATTAGCTCAATTGGTAGAGCAGGGGCCTCTTAAGCCCAAGGTTGCAGGTTCGAGTCCTGCATAGCCCATGGTATTCGTAGCGCGAGGGTGGCGGAATTGGCAGACGCGCACGGCTTAGGACCGTGTCCAGCAATGGTTGTGGGTTCGAGTCCCACCCCTCGCAAGGTTTGGCGAGCCGATACGGCATTGAGAAAGGAAGGTCCTTGTGGAAGAGGAAAATTCCCAGTTCAAGATCAATGTATCAAGAGAAAATCCTTGCCTTGCAAGGGTGCAGGCGGAAGTCCCAGTTGAAACAGTGTCCATGAAAATGGAAGATACTTATGCAAAAATACAGGGAACGGCAATTCTATCGGGTTTCCGGCGTGGCCATGCCCCAATTAACCTCATAAAGCAGAACTTTGAAAAAGAATGCAGACAGGAAGTCGCTGACGTTCTGCTTCGTGAGATTGTAGATAGTACCGTAGAAAAAGAGAAATTGGATGGGTTTTTTCGTATTGAAATTGAGCAGTTCGATTTTCCGCAAACAGGCCCGGTGACGGTGAAGTTAAATCTCCATATCCAACCACAGCCCGAGCTTAAGCCATACCGTGGATTAAAGATTGACATTGAGGAGAAGCGCATTACTGATAAAGAAATAGATGAAGAAATTGAACGTATGCGTGACAGGTACGCACAACTATCGCCAGGTTCAAATGACGTGGTTGGCGAAGATAATTTTATGGTCGTAGACTATCAGGGTTTTGACGGTAACGGCAAAATAGAAAAACTCTCCGGCCAAAATCAAATCACCAGCGCCAAAAATAGTATATTCCAGGGTAAACTGACAGGGCTTAAAAAAGGAGGGACGGTAAAAATGGATTACCGGGTCCCGGATAGCTTTCCCGACAAGACACATGCAGGGAAACCCTGTCAGCTTGAAGTTACAGTAAAAGAAATAAAGAAACGCACATTGCCTGAATTGAATGACGAATTTGCACGTAACTTTAATGTAAACACAGTTGCGGATTTGAGAGAGCGTGTCCGCCATGCCCTTGTATCTGCTGCAGAAATTGCACACAAGAGGAAAATAGGGGAAAAAGCGGTTGAGCTCCTTGTAGATAATAACGATTTTCCTGTATCTGATTATCTGGTGCAAATTGAGCTGGATGGTATGATTCAGGAAGCAAAGAATGCCAGTCAGTTTCCTGATGAGAAAACAGAAGAAGATTTTAGGAAAAATTGGCGCCCTCGAGCAGAGAAGAGTGCGCGTGCTATGATTTTGTTAAATAAAATAGCGCATCAGGAAAAGCTTGATGCAAGTAAAGAAGATATAGAAGAAGAAATGAAGTCCTATCGCGAAATAACCGGTGAACCAGAAGCAAAAATTCGGCGTCTTTTCGAAGAAAAAGAAGAATTATTCAGGAATCGCATCGCTCGCCGGAAGGCGCTTGACTTTCTGGTAGAAAATGCTAAAATATCCGCCAAGCAGAAAATTTCTTAAAAGTAGGGGGGTGTAAAAATGAGTTTGGTGCCGATGGTGGTTGACAAGACACAATTTGGGGAACGGGCATATGACATTTTTTCCCGTTTGCTCAAGGAACGGATTGTGTTTTTAGGAACAGAGATAAACGACCAGATTTCAAATTTAATAATAGCTCAACTTCTGCATCTGGAAGCAGAAGACCCTAAGAAAGACATTTCACTATATATTAACTCTCCGGGCGGAATTGTTACTGCCGGTCTTGCGGTTTACGACACACTGCAGTACATAACACCCGATATTTCTACTATTTGCATAGGGCAAGCGACAAGTATGGCAGCGTTGTTGCTTGCAGCCGGGGCTAAGGGGAAGAGATACATACTCCCAAATGCACGAGTTATGATACACCAGCCACTTGGCGGTGTCCAGGGACAGGCAATTGACATTGGCATCCAGGCCAGAGAAATAATGCGAGTAAAAAATCGCGTGAACCAAATCCTGGCTAAACATACAGAACAGGCGATAGAAAAAATAGAGAAAGACACAGATCGCGATTTCTTCATGAATGCAGAGGAAGCGAAAGTTTATGGTATTGTCGACGAGGTAATTGTTAAGCGCAAATAATTGAATAAAGAAAAGCGTTGTAGTCCAAAAATAGAGGGAATAAAAAATGGGTCAGCCGGAACAAAAAAATAACGTTGGTAAAATACCGGACACGCTACCGTTGCTTGCTATTCGTGACGTTGTGGTGTTCCCATATATGGTGCTGCCACTTGCAGTGGGCCGGGAAAAGTCAGTGGCAGCGCTTGAAAGTGCGATGTCCCATGGCCGGATCATGGTGCTTGCAACTCAGAAAAATCCGAACATGGACGACCCGAAACCTCAAGACATATATCATATAGGAACGCTGGTAGAAATGCTTCAACGTATCGCAATGCCTGATGGTACCGTTAAGGTTCTGGTAGAGGGTCTCCGCAGGGTAGTGATAGATGAGTTCCTGCCAACTAAGAATTATTTTGAGGTAAGAATTTCCTTGCCTGAAGAAACAATACATATTACTCCAGAAATTGAAGCGCTGGCACGAGAAGTCTCAGATCTTTTTGATACATACGTCAACCTCAATTCACGTATTCCAGGCGAAGCATTGATGAACGTACGCAATATAACCGAGCCCGGTAAACTTTGTGACGTTATTGCAGCACACTTGACGGCGAGGGTTGTCGATAAACAACACCTGCTGGAAATAATTAATCCCATCCAACGCCTGAGTGAGCTTGTGAAATTGCTGAGTAAGGAGAATGAAATTCTTGAACTGGAAAGAAAAATCCAGAAGCGTGTAAGGCGTCAGATAGAAAAAAGTCAGAAAGAATATTATTTGCAAGAACAGATGAAGGCGATTCGCCACGAACTGAAACGTGACGAATCAGCAGAAGCAGAAGCAGGAGAATATGAAGAGCTTAGGCAGAAGATAAAGAAAGCAGGTATGCCGACAGAAGCAAGGACTGCTGCAGAGAAAGAGCTGGCAAGACTTGAAAAAATGATGCCATACTCTCCTGAAGCAACAGTTATTCGTACTTATATGGATTGGTTGGTTTCACTTCCGTGGAATTCTCATACCAAGGATAACCTTGATGTGCAACGTGCTAAGCATATCCTGGATGAAGACCACTGGGGACTGGAACAGGCAAAGCAACGGGTTCTGGAGTATCTCGCAGTTTACAAATTGAACCAGAAATTGAAAGGGCCGATACTGTGCTTTATCGGTCCTCCCGGCACAGGAAAGACGTCACTCGCGCGTTCTATTGCACGTGCACTCGGACGGAAATTTATACGCGTTTCGCTCGGTGGAATAAGGGATGAAGCGGAAATAAGGGGACATAGGCGCACGTATATAGGTGCGATGCCAGGGCGAATTATACAATCCATAAAAAAAGCGGGTACGAATAATCCTGTTTTCCTTATGGATGAAATAGACAAACTTGGTATTGACTTTAGAGGTGACCCGGCATCAGCACTTCTTGAAGTACTTGATCCAGAGCAGAATAGTTCGTTTTCAGACCACTATCTGGAAGTTGGTTTCGATTTGTCAAGCGTATTATTTATTACTACAGGGAATACAACCTATACTATTTCGCCTACTCTTTTGGACAGAATGGAAGTCGTAAATTTCCCTGGCTATACAACAGAAGAAAAAATACGTATCGCTACTGTGTTCCTTGTACCGAAACAGATACGCGAGAACGGTCTAAAATCGGCTTCTGTAAAAATTACCAATAAGGCAATAGGAAAGATAATTTCGGATTACACGATGGAAGCAGGTGTTAGAAATCTGGACAGGGAAATAGCAAACGTTTGTCGCAAGATTGCAAAAGAATATGTGAGTTCATCACAACCAAAGAAGCAAGTGGTTGTATCGGCGCGCAATATATCCAATTATCTTGGCATTCCGAAATTTGCAAAGGAATCTACAGAGGAAAACGAAGTAGGTGTTGCTACCGGGCTTGCATGGACGGAGGTCGGTGGAGATACAATTACAATAGAAGTGAGCGTTATAAAAGGCAAGAGCCGGCTTACTCTTACGGGAAAGCTCGGCGAAGTAATGCGAGAATCTGCTCGCGCTGCCCTTTCTTACGTCAGGGCGAACGCGGACCGGCTAAATATAAAGGGAGATTTCTTTGACAATCACGAAGTCCACGTACACGTACCAGAGGGCGCAATTCCAAAAGATGGACCATCAGCCGGGATTACGATAGCTTGTGCACTGGTTTCGGCGCTTACAGGTATACCTATTGAGAAAAACGTTGGAATGACTGGAGAAATAACTTTACGCGGGAAGGTGCTTCCAGTAGGTGGCTTCAAAGAAAAGGTGCTGGCAGCTCACCGCGCAGGCCTGAAAATGGTTATCTACCCTTACGATAACCGTAAGTATCTTACCGAGATACCAAAGAAAGTGCAACGTCATATTAAGTTGATTCCGGTAAAGATGGTTGACGAAGCACTGAATCTTGCGCTGGTAAGAAAAAAGAAGCGCATTTCTAAAGAAGTAGAAAGGGATATGTATAAGGGGGCTAGAGCATGAAAAGTTTTCTTTTGACGCCAGGACCAACGCCGGTTCCAGAAGAAGTTTTACTGGCTATCGCTAAACCGGTAATTCATCATCGTACCAAGGAATTTGGACAACTTCTGGAACATGTTACAGAACAGTTGAAAAATGTCTTTCAAACAAAGAATGATATACTGACATTCACTTCATCTGGTACTGGTTCGATGGAGGCATGTGTTGTTAATACTCTGTCTCCTGGTGATAAAGCAGTTGTCCTTGATACTGGTAATTTCGGGACCAGATGGACAAAGTTGATAAAAACATACGGTCTGGAACCTGTCATAGTAAAATATCCATGGGGTCAGGCAGCCAGGCCGGAAGACCTGAAGCGTACTCTGGAAGCAGAGCCAAATACAAAAGCTGTTTTTTGTCAGTTGACAGAGACATCTACAGGAGTTGTTAACGATGTTCGCGCATTGGCTAAGATAGCACATGAAGCAAATGCTATTCTGGTAGTAGATGCTATTAGTGGTCTGGCCGGGCAGCGATTCTATCAGGACGAATGGGATATAGATATTGTCTGTGCAAGTTCACAGAAGGGCTTGATGTTGCCGCCAGGACTCGCCTTCGTTAGTGTAAACGAACGTGGGTGGCAATGCGTCGAGCAGTCAACCTTGCCGAAGTTTTACTGGGATTTCAAGACGTATCGCAAATCTCTGAGGGAAAAGAAGGAAACTCCGTACACGCCTGCGGTAACGCTTTTGGCCGGAGCCCAAGTGGCACTTAATATGCTGATTACCGAGGGGATGGAGCATGTTTTCTCGAGGGTTGAACTACTTGCGCGTGCCACAAGAGCTGGAATCGAAGCCGCGGGTCTAGAGCTTTTCGCTGAGTGTCCATGTGACGTAGTCACAGCCGTGAAAGTTCCATCTAATCTGGATGGTGCAGACCTGTTAAAGCGGATGCAGGATAAGTACGGTGTAAAAATCGCTGGCGGTCAAGCAGAATACAAGGGTAAAATTTTCCGCATTGCCCACATGGGATATATAGACAGATTCGATATCATAGTTGCGCTGTCTGGTTTAGAAATGGTTCTTTTCGAGATGGGATATAATATTAAACTTGGTAGTGGTGTAGCTGCCGCACAGGAGGTGTTTCTTGGTAAAAATACTGGTGTGTGATGATATCTCTGATAAGGGTCTTGATATTTTACGTGCAGATTCAGAAATTGGACTAGTGGTTAAGACGAAACAAACGCCTGAACAATTAATATCTTTGGTTGCAGATGTTGACGGAATTCTAGTCAGGAGTGAGACAAAGATAACTGCTGACATAATCAATGCTGCGAAGAAACTTCATGCGGTAGGCCGTGCCGGCGCAGGTATAGACAACATTGATGTTAACGCCGCCACAAATAAAGGTATTGTTGTAATGAACACACCTGGCGGTAATACTCTCTCTGCCGCAGAGCATACTATTGCGATGCTGCTTGCACTCGCGCGCAATATTCCACAGGCCTATGCTGCGCTGAAAGAAAAAAAAGAATGGAACAGGAAGAAGTACACGGGAACAGAGGTAAATGGCAAAACACTCGGTATAGTCGGACTCGGACGTGTTGGGAGAGAAGTTGCCAGAATGGCGCGTGGCCTGGGAATGGTTGTCATTGCAAGTGACCCATTTGTCACGCCTGAAAATGCAGGTGCAGCCGGTGCAACACTAAAGGAATTTGACGAGTTACTGGGGGAAAGTGATTACATTTCGTTAAATCTTTCTTTGACACCTCAGACCAAGCATATTTTTAATCGCGAAGCATTTGCTAAGATGCAAAATGGAGTACGTCTCATAAACTGTGCGCGTGGCGAATTGATAGATACAGACGCATTGATAGATGCATTAAAATCCGGGAAAGTGTGTGCTGCAGCAGTTGATGTATTTGAAAAAGAACCGCCATTTGATAGTCCGTTGTTAGAGATAGACAATGTTATAGTCACGCCACATCTCGGAGCTTCTACAGTAGAGGCACAAGAAAAAGTTGCAGTTACTATTGCTGAACAATTCTTGAAATTTTTTAAGCAAGGAGTTATTCAGAATGCAGTAAACGTTCCTATGCTTGGTGAGCAGGAGGGGAGGGTTTTGGCGCCATATATTACTCTTGGCGAAAAAATGGGATTACTTCTGGCGCAGCTTTTTCCCGGTCCGGTACACGAGATAACAATTCGCTACTCAGGAGAAATAACAAACTATGACCTCAGTTTACCGACCATTGCCGTACAAAAAGGCCTGTTAACACCCGTGCTGGATGGACAGGATGTTAATATTGTGAATACGCCGAAGCTTATTCGCGAACGCGGTATCAAAATTACAGAAACACATAGCAACGCACCGGCTAAATTTACGAATCTTGTAGTTGCCTCCATCGACGGGGGCAGACAGGGGGCATCTGTGTCCGGTACGGTTGGCGTTGGAAGTGAACTGCGTATAGTTCGCATAGGTGATTTTGAAGTAGACTGGTCGCCTGAAGGAGTGACGCTTTTCTGCCACAACGAAGACAAACCCGGATTCATAGGGCAGGTTGGAACTATTCTTGGAAAGTATGGAGTCAATATTGCAAGTATGGAAGTGAGCCGCAGAGATAAAGGTGGAGAAGCACTTACTATCATAAGTCTGGATTCTTCAATTCCCGAAGAGGTGCTCGCCGGATTACGCAAAATACCGCAACTAAAGAAAGTCCTGCAGGCAAGTTTGTAAAAATCGTAGGCCTGCACTCTGCTGGCGGAAGCCAGTATGATAAAACATATTTACTGTGTGCGACAATGGAGATACTAATTTTTGAGCCCGTAGCTCAGCGGGTAGAGCACCGGCCTTTTAAGCCGGGTGTCGCGCGTTCGAGCCGCGCCGGGCTCAGTTTTCTTGAATGACTAATATTGATAAACAAGTTCAGAAAATTATTCGTAATACTGTTGATGCCATAGAAGTTGCTGAACTACACAGTAGACTCAAACAAAAGAAGCAGCTTGTGGTTAAGTTTGGTGCCGATCCAACAGCATCAGATTTGCACTTCGGGCATGCTGTTGTGTTGCGCAAGTTAAGGGAATTTCAGGATTTTGGGCACAAAGTAATATTTGTTATTGGTGATTTTACGGCTCGTATCGGAGACCCTTCCGGGCGTTCTGAGTTACGTCCTCAATTAAGTGAGAACGAAATAAACAAAAACGCCGAAACATATCAACAGCAGGCATTCAAGATACTTGACGCCGAGAAGACAGAGGTTGTTTTCAACAGTTCGTGGCTCGGTTGCCTGACAACAGAGGAATTAATGAAGTTAGCGTCACATTATACTGTTGCAAGGATGTTGGAACGTGATGATTTTCAATTACGGTTACATAAAGGGGACCCCATTTCTATGCAGGAATTCATTTATCCATTGCTTCAGGCATACGATTCAATCTATCTGAAAGCCGATGTTGAAGTTGGAGGGGCAGACCAGAAATTTAATCTACTGGTCGGGCATGATATTCAACGTTCCTATGGGCAGCCAGGACAGATAGTAATCACAGTGCCACTTCTTGAAGGCACCGATGGGATTAAAAAAATGAGTAAATCGTATGGTAATTATATAGGACTAACAGAACCACCGGACAAAATGTTCGGGAAGATTATGGGTATAAACGATGAGTTAATGTACAGATATTACGAGTTGCTGACCGGTCACGATATAGAAACAATCAAAAGCATCTCTCCTATGGAGGCGAAGCTTCGTCTCGCTTCTGAGCTCACAAATACATACAGTGGTGATGAACAAGGAAACGTAGCCAGACAGAAATTCGAGGAGGTGTTCAGCAAACGTAAATTTCCAGACGATGCTCCGGTTATAGAATTGACACCAGCTTATTTCACAATTGTAGAATTACTTACCCAAAATAGAATAATAGATAGTAAAAGCGAGGCAAAACGATTAGTGAAGAGTGGTGCCGTCAGTATAGATGGAAATAAGATTGTTTCAGCTACAGAGAAAGTAAAGTTGCAGGAGGGTGTACATTTCTTGCGTTCAGGACGGAGGGGATTTTACCGTTTGATCGTGAAATCCGGGGTATCAATAAAATAAAGCTTTCCAGGTGGCTTGACAAAGATATCTCTTTGTAGTATAATAATTATTAGAGAAGTTTTTGGCTAGTAAGGAAAAAATAAAGTCGCACCAAAGGTTGTGGTGTTTTTTTGTTCTTTGAAAAATTAGGCGCCTGAATTGTTTGTACTGACAGGTGTTTTTTAAATGAGAGTTCGATCCTGGCTCAGAGCGAACGCTGGCGGCGTGCCTAACACATGCAAGTCGAACGGGAATAATCTAGCGAAATGAATGGATTGAAGGGTTTCCTGGATATCCATTTATGGAGTTGGTTTATTCTAGTGGCAAACGGGTGAGTAATACATGGGTGACTTACCCGTGGGTGGGGGATAACTTACCGAAAGGTGAGCTAATACCGTATTGTATTGGCAAATTAAGATTTGTCAATTAAAGATCTTGAGCAATCAAGGTTGCCCGCGGAGAGGCTCATGTCCTATCAGCTAGTTGGAGGGATAATAGCCCACCAAGGCTAAGACGGGTAGCCGGCCTGAAAGGGTGTACGGCCACACTGGGACTGAGACACGGCCCAGACTCCTACGGGAGGCAGCAGTGGGG
>CAZUQH010000039.1:0-11923 GCA_964622465.1 uncultured bacterium
CCGACCAACATAGGGGTTGACAATTTTAGCTTTCTACGCTATAATGTTAGTGGAAAGTTAAATAGGGGTTGCACGAGCACGACAAAGGCAAATCCTGGGTAACCGGGAGACGCAAAGCCACAGCGCCTATCTTGTCTTATATTAAGTGAGCAAGAGGCGGGCTGGGTTGCCGAATGCGTTAGACCGTATAAAGGTCATTTGCCTTTATACGGTTTTTTATTTATGAGAGATATGAAACAGCGAATAACCATCACCAGCATTGTGGTTTCGTTAGCCCTCCTGCTTCCTATTTCATCGTTCGCTGCGAAAGGGACAGGTGGACAGGCAGGAGCTTTTATGTCTTTTGGCGCTGGCGCACGGTCTCTTGGAATGGGAAAAGCATTTGTCGCACTTGCAGATGATGCAACCGCCACTTACTGGAATCCGGCAGGCCTTTCTTCCATTGTCCGTCAGGAAGCAATTTTCTTGCACGCTGCCTTGTGGATGGGTACAGCTTATGACTTCTTGAGCTACGTATATCCAATAAGCGGTGTAGGCACGATTGGTTTGAGCGGAACGCGGTTATACCTTGGTGGTTTTGAGGGCAGGAATGAATACAACAAGATTACCAATACTTTTGAAGACGTACAGAGCGTTTATGGATTAAGCATAGGTAGGAAGCTCACTGATATGCTCTCACTTGGTGCAAACATAAAATATCTGAGTCATACAATGGGAGAGTACGTATCATTTGGTAATTACATACTTGACGTCGGGATTGGACTGAGACCCGGCTTCCGCGGCTTTTTTGAGAAACTAACCTTTGGTCTTAATTTGCAGAATATTTTCAAGCTTGACGTCGGCGAGAAAACATCGGATGAGCTGCCAATGGTGATGCGAGCAGGCGCAGCGCTCAAGTTTTTCCGGGACCATATAACACTTTCCACTGACTTTGAATTTGCAGGTAAGAGGACCGCATTCCATATTGGCGCCGAGTATCTGCCGTTTGAGTATCTTGCTATACGGCTTGGCCTTGACCCGGAGGAATTTACGCTCGGTTTCGGTGTGAATTTTCAGGATTACGGAATTGATTATGCTTTTGCAACTCACGCGCTTGGTGGCTCGCACCGCATTTCTGCAAGCGTGAAGTTCGGCCCTTCTATTGAGCGTAAGCGCGAAGTAATTGCGCGGGACTATTATGTAGAAGCAAGAGCAGCATGGGAGAGCGGCAAGTATCTTAAAGCAGTACAATTGCTGAACAAAGCGCTTACCTACGACCCCAAGCAGACAGAATGGAATGAAACTCTCCTGAAACTTGACAGGGTATCGAAACTTTATCCTCAGGCAGCAGGAGACGAAAAGGAAAGTCAACTCATCCGCAGAGGTGTATCTTATTATTTACTTGGAGATACGGAGACGATGCTGAATTCTTTGAGATATCTAATCTCGCTCGACCCGACAAATCGTAGTGCCGATGAACTACTGAGGGTAATAAAGAAAGTCCATAACATTACTGCTCCAGAGGTTGGAACTACAAAAGGCATGAGTTTGGTTGAAGAAAAGCTTTACAAGTGCCTGAATTATTTCTATGATGGTAAATATAACCTGGTAATAAAAGAGGCACAGGAGGTGCTCGCTCTGGAGCCGGATAATCCGGTTGCTTACAAACGAATAGGTTCAGCTTATTTCGCAATTGGCGATAAGAAGAAGGCAGTTGAAAACTGGCGGAAGTCACTTGAAATGAATCCCTCAGATGAGGATTTACGTGATTACATAATCCGCGTAGAGAAGGAGATAGGAAAATGATAAAATGGCATAGGTTCTTCCGGATATTTGTCCTCGTTCTGCTTGCGGAGACATTGTGTCTGGCTATAGCCGTGGCACAGGAGAGTACAAAAGAAGCAGAACTGGACTATCTTGGTATCATTCGTCAGAAGACGCAACTTGAAGAGATGCTCGCTGAGAAAGCAACAGCTGCACTTGAAAAGATGGTAGGTCCTGACCGAATAATAGTAATGGTGCAGATAGAGCCAAGTCTGGAGAAAAGTAAGGAGCAGATAGAACATTGGCAGGCGGCAACCAAAGAAGAGGGGGCTGGCAGAGCGATTAAGGAAGTCCCGAAGACACCGGAATTTCTGCCAGGCATCCCGATGAAACAAAATATCGTAGAAGCGCAGGAGAAAAAAGCGCCGGGTACGGAAAGTGGCCAGCGTAGAATAGTTGAGAGTATCGTAAAATATCCTTCATTTATCAAGAGCATGAGAGTTACTGTATTGCTTGATGAGAGAGTGCCCGAGAATATGATTGCTGCTTGTGAGGCGGTTCTGCGGAACCTGCTTAACATGGACGAAGCAAGGGGCGATCAACTGATAATGAGCACAGTAAAGTTTGCATATACCCATCTACAGGGAGCCCCGCTGGCCTGGTTACACAGCCCGTGGTTGTGGATTTTCTTAAGCGCAGTAGTGATTACCTGTGCGGCAGGGTTATTTCTCTACGGACCAATCCGCGGCTTTCTATTTGGTTTCCTGGACACGCTAAGAGAGTTCCGTAAACCGCGGCCTGCGCAGGAAGGGCAGCCGTCAGCTCAAGCTGCAGGTACCGGTGTTATTGCCGCGTCAGGCGGTGCAGCGGGTGCGATTGCTGGCAGGGTGAGGGGTATTCTTGGGCATGGAACCAGTGGTGAAATATCTGAAGAAGAAGAGGACGAAGAGAGGGCCTTCAAACCGCTCAAATATGTATCAGAAGAAGACCTGAAAGGGCTCTTTTTCCTGATTCGTGATGAGCAGCCAGCAACTATTGCAACCATACTTAATTACCTCGGGCCAGCAAAAGCCGCACAACTTATTACTGCGTTTCCACCCGAGAAACAGACAGAGATAGCGATGAACGCTACCAGGATGAAATATACACCCAGGAAGATGGTCTCTACTATTGATGAGGCGATTCGGAGGAAGATAGATTTTATCGTTGGTGGGCTGGAAAGCTTTACCAAGATACTTGACCTTATGACAGATGAATCAAGAGAAGCATTACTGAAAGCTGTAGAAGAAAGAGATGCGACGCTTGCCGGGAAACTGAGACGTGCAATTCTTACGTTTGAGAATATTTCAGAACTGGATGACCAGATCGTGCGCATAATACTAAGTGAAGTAAAAACGCCTGAACTTGCAATAGCACTCCGTGGCGCTGATGAAAAAGTGATAAGCAAGTTTACTTCTAATATGGCTGAAGCAGCGCAAAAGCTGTTGAGTGAAGAGATGGAATATGGCGTTCCTGCAACGCAGGCGCAGATTAACCAAAAAAGGCATGACATACTTGCAACTATTCAGCGACTTGCAACAGAGGGAAAGATTGACCTTGGTGAGCGGCGCCGCTGGAAACTGCTTGATGAATCCGAAATCAGTGAAGAAAAAGGGGCGAGACTACTTGAAGAGGAGCCCTCGGATAACGTTGAGACGCCGGTACAGCCGGATAATGAACGCGCATTCGAACACTATAACAAGGGAATAGAGTTATATCAGGCAGGTGATGCTGAGGCCGCAATTAAGGAATTTGAAGAGAGCTTGAAGTATAACAACGCGGTCTGGCAAACTCACCAGTACCTTGGGACATGTTATTATGGACTGGGTAGAGAGGAAGAAGCAGTACAGGCGTACCGCCGCGCTCTTGAGTTGAATCCAGAAAATGAAGACCTTCGCGTGTGGCTTCAAGAGCATGCTGCATAATACCCTACGCACTGTAGCCGCAGGCTAAAGCCTGCGACTACCAAAGCCTGCGTTTTAGGAGGAGTTGAATGGCTGAAGATAAAAAAGGTTTTGGCGCACCACCACCTCCACCACCATCTCCATTTGGAGGAAAAGCAAAAAATGGCGGAGAACCACCATCCATCCCACCATCATATGAAGAACCGTTATTCAAAGAACTTGACCAGACCCTGAAAGAACGCGTGCAAAAATCTCAGGCTGAAAGAGAGTCCTGGCTCAGGATGATAAAAGAAAGGGATGAGCAGATGGCGCGATTGCAGGAGGAATTATTGCGTCTCAGGACCGACGAGGAAACAAAGCGCGCTGAGCGTGAAAAAGCTATGGAGGAGTCACGCTTGCAGGCAGAGCAGCGTATGGAAGAGTTACGCATGCAGCTGGAGGAGCAGCGCAGGATAGCGCTTGAACAGGCGCTGAAAACCAGGGAAGAGCAGAAATCTGCTGATAAAGTAGAGAGCACACTTAAAGGTGTGCTCGAGAATGTCGAGCGCCAGCGAAAGATCGAAGAAATAGAAGCTTCACGCAAGCAAGCAGAACAAAAAATAAGGCAACTTGAAGAACAGTTGGCGGAAGTAATGGAAGAAGCCAGGCAGATGAAGGTGCGCAAGGATGAAGATATAAATCTTTTGAGGATGGAAATAATAAAATTACAGGAAGAACATAAGCGGTACCAGGAATTTTTGCATCAGAAGGAAAAAGACGCTGAGGAGCTCCAGCGTGAGTCAACGCGTTTGTTATCCGAGGCAAAGAGCCACATGGAAGAAGAAGCCATGGATTGGCAGGAACGCTTGCGTCAGCAGAAGGAATCACAGGAGAAAGAATGGAAAATCCGCGAAATGGAAATCCGTAACCAGTATCTTGAAGAACAACGCCGGTTAGGTGAAGTCATAAGAGAGAAAGAACACGACATTCAAAATATCAAAGGACAGATAGCAGGAAAAGAGGACAGATTGGCAGCGCTCAAGGAAGAGAAGCGCGAGTTACAGAAACGCATTGACGATGTAAATCGTGAACTTGATGATGAGCGTGTTGAAACAAGAAAGCAGGCACAGGAGCTTGCGTTAGTCACAAGCCAGTTGAAGGCGCGTGATGAAGAACTTAGCAGGGTGCGTCAGGATGTGGCCTCGCGTCGCGACGAATATGAGCGCGCGTTGCGGCATCAGCATGAAGAGTATGAAAGTAGCGTTGCACAGGAGCGCCAGCGTTATGAGCAGACGCTTTCACAACTGAGACATCTTGAACAGGAGCTCGGTGTACTTGATGTGGAAAAAAGCTCACTTGTCAGACAAATAGAATCGTGGCAAAAGGAAGTCGGAGAACATGAACAAAATATAACGAAGATTTCTAAAATACTTCAGGCAAAAGAAGAAGAGATAGCGCAATTACGCTCTCAGGTTGGTACAAAAGAGGATGAAGCGGAACGCCTGCGCAGTGAGGCAGATCAATTGAGGGCTCAGTTAACAAAACTTGAAGATACTCATAGAGAGCGTTTAGCTGAAATACAGGGCGAATCAGAAAAGCGTGAACGTGAATACGTCCAGCGCCTTGAAGAATTGCATGAAGAGCTGGCTGCCACAGAAGAAAAATATGTAAAGCAGGTAGGGGAACTTGAGGAGGAACTTAAACAGAGTGCTTCGCACTCCGGGTTGCGCGAACAGGAAATGCTGTCGCAACAGAAACAGTTAGAGACAGAAATAGAACGGTATAGAATTCGGGAAACAGAGTTGGAGAAAACCCGTGAAGAACTTATTGGACGGTCAGAATTACTGAATTCCCAGGTCAGGGAACTGGAGAAGCAAATAGATGCGCGCCAGCGTGAGTACGAAGAAGCGAAGCAGGATGCCGCGCGCCGCGAGACAGAACTGCTTGGAGAGAGAGACAAACTTGCGTCGCGCATAGAGAAAAGCCAGGAAAACGCGGATTCTATGCGCAATCAGATAGAGCATCTTCAGACGCAACTCGCAGAACTGAAAACAGAAAAGGAAGGATTAGAGAAAACTCTCGAGCTTGCTCGTCTGGAGAACCAGGAAATGAGCCGGGTGGCGGATGAAGAAAAGCGGATGCTTCGGTCGGAGATAGAGCAATTACATACGCACATAGAAAACCAGCCGCCTGTATCTGCTTCCAGGCTCGCAGAAATGGATGGCATCAGGCAGCAACTTGATGCTCGTGTTAGGGAATTAGAGAAGTCCCTTGCAGAGTCTCAAGCCATAGAAAAGACGATTAGACAGAGAGGTGAAGAGCTCGAGCAAACAATCAAGGAAAAAGAGGAAACTATTTCACAAAAGACCCGGGAAGGCGAGGAACGTAAACAGGTTCTGCTTGATAAGTTACGCTTGCTTGAAGAAGATATGCTCGCCAGGGAAAAAGAAATAGATGAGCAAAAGGAAAAGGCACGGCTTGGAGCAGAATCGTATCGTCAGGCACAAGAGCAGCTTGCATTACGCATGAAACAGCTGGAGGACGAACGCGCTGAACTCAAGCGCCGCGAGGCCGAGTTAAAAGAAGAATCAGAGCAACGGTTAAAACAAGAAATTTCCAGGATTAAAGCAGAATATGAAGAGGAGATAAACCGAAAAGTCGAAGAGGCGCGTGCTTATGAGAGAACCGAAATAGAGAAATCAGTTGCAAATGCAAAGGCATCAGTAACTGATGAACGCAAGCGTATGGACGAGGAACGCCATGCCTGGTCCACCGAGCTGAAAGCCGCACTCTCGCGGATTGACGAGCAGGGAGAACAAATCAGGAATCTGGAGGGACGCCTTCGTTCCGAGATTTCTACATTTGAGGAAAAGGTGGCAAAACACAAGCAGGAGCTTGCTCAAGCACAAAAGCAATGGGAACAGGATAAACAGACAACAGTAACTGAAATTAGTAAAGAATACCAGCAGAAACTGGCAAATCTCGAGGCAGAGCTTGCGGAAGAAAGAGAATCCTGGAAACATTCAACGCATGAATTACAACTACAGATGTCTTTGCTCGAGACACGTTTATCTCAGGAGCACGAACAGTGGGATAGTCAGATAAAGACCTGGCGTGCAAGAGACAGGGAATGGGAAGAATATACTATCTGGCTTGAGAAGAAAAAGTCAGCATTAGAAAAGGAACTCCAGGAGCGTACTGCCAGAGTTGGACGTGTATTCTTTGGCCGCAAACCAAATGATTAAAGTAAAACTTCAGAGTGGCAAGCAGATAATAATAAACGCTGAGCTGATAGAAAGTGTGGAAGCGAGACCGCATACCACAATCACGCTGATTTCCGGGAATCGTTTTGTTGTACAGGAAACGCCCGAAGAGATACGGCGTCTGGTGGTAGAATACCGTAAGGAGGTGGT
Source organism: uncultured bacterium (assembly GCA_964622465.1). Classification (GTDB taxonomy): domain Bacteria; phylum CG03; class CAZUQH01; order CAZUQH01; family CAZUQH01; genus CAZUQH01. The sequence continues at coordinate 7,079 of CAZUQH010000039.1, forward strand.
TAGCGCGGAGGGCAAACAATAAATGGACATTACTACGATAATCGGAGTACTTGCCGGGATTGTCTTGATAGTTCTGGCTATTTTTATGCGTGGCGGCACAGTATCGTTTCTTGATATAACCTCTGCTATGATTACATTTGGAGGTGCGTTTGCAGCTACCCTGGTAAATTACCCTCTAAGAGATGTTATGAAGGTTTTCCGTATCGCAGGTAAGGTGCTTGCAGAGAAGAAAGGCACCGAACCAGCAAAACTGGTTGATGAATTTGTCCGGTATGCCAAAAAGAGCAGAACTCAAGGATTACTTTCGCTTGAACAGGAACTCAAAAACATCCAGGACCGTTTTATGAGACGCGCGATAGAACTTGTCGTTGCAGGCGCAGACCAGGATATGATTCGCAGCGAACTGGAGACGGAAATAACTTTCCTTCAGGAGCGGCATTCGCTCGGACAGGAAATTTTTATTACTCTCGGTACGTTTTCGCCGGCATTTGGAATGATAGGGACGATTATAGGACTTATCCTGATGTTAGGAAATCTACAGGACCAGAGTCAGATTGCAGCAGGTATGGCTGTTGCGCTGCTTACAACTTTTTATGGAGCAACTGCTGCATATCTTATATTTCTGCCAATTGCAGGCAAACTAAAGAGGCGTTCCGCAGATGAAGTTCTGGTTAAACAGATAATCATTGAAGGTGTTCTTTCGTTACAGGCAGGCGAGATTCCAAGTGTTATTGATGCAAAATTAAAGGCCTTCCTACCTCCTGAACAACGCATCTCCAAACAACCAGAAAAAAAACCCGGGAAAAAATAACAAATGGCTATATCAATCAGACAACAAACACGGCCCAGGGAAATTCAGGTTGGCAGGTCAGCACCTCCCTGGACGGTTACTTATTCCGATTTGATGACCCAGATTCTTATCTTCTTCGTAATGTTGTTTGCACTTGCTGCAGCACTGAACGAGTTGCAGTTGATTGAGCTTAAAAGACGTCTCGAGGGTTATGTTGTGGAAAATAATCTGGAAGATGCCGTTGGTCTTCGGATAGACGAAAAGGGATTGGTAATTTCGTTGAGGGAAAAATATATGTTTGATAGCGGCAAAGCCGAGATATATCCTGAAGCAAAAATAATTCTTGAAAAAATTGTAAAAGAGTGTTTTACAGTGCCAAACAATATGAACGTCGAAGGACATACCGACAACGTGCCAATACGCACATCTGAATTTCCTTCAAACTGGGAGTTGTCTGCGGCGCGTGCAACGAATGTAACACGCTATTTAATAGAGAGACTCGATTTTCCGCCGAATCGGCTTGCCTCCGGTGGTTATGGAGAATACCATCCTGTGGCGAATAATGATACTCCGGATGGACGTACTAAGAATCGCAGAGTCGACGTGATTGTTCGCCGTCTTCCGTCAGGTGGCATGGCTAAAATATCGGCTGGGACCAGCAGATGATTGCAGTTCTCATATTAGGCACATCTCTAATATTCCTCCCTTTCTTAAATGATGTTTTCGCACTTCCAAAACTAACGCTTTTCAGAGTAGTAACCATATTACTTGTGCTCAGGTGGCTCTGGAGTAGAAACCGGTTACAAAATCTGTTGCACGAGGTCGGAAAACCTCGTCTATCCCTTGACTGGGCGGTGATAATATGGGTGATTATATCCGGGCTCGCGACTTGGACATCCGTTTCGCCTCTCTTGAGTTTATCGGGACACTACAGGTTTTATTTACAGGGATTTATTCAGATTTTTTGCTATGCAATTGTATACTTTGTAATAAGCAGAATGCGACTGGATACAAGACGGATTTGTGAATATTTTACCTATGCCGTTCTTGTAAGTTCACTCTATGGATTAGTGCAGTTTTTTGGATTAGACCCGGTTGGATGGAGGCATTCATCTCAGGGACGTATCTGGTCTACACTTGGAAACCCGAACTTTTTTGGCGCATTCCTTGCGATGTCAATACCACTGGTCCTTCATTTCTGGCTCATTTCCCGTGAGAAATGGCAAAGGATGCTCACTCTGGCCAGTGGTGTACTTGCAGTTATCTGCCTGTGGTTTACCTATTCACGCGCAGCATGGGTCTCCACAGGAGTAGCATTTGTTTTTTATCTTATCCTTATCGGGCATCAATCACGTAGAAAATTGCTGGTACCTGTTATTGTTGTGCTGGCGGCCGCAGGAATTTTTGGGCTTAGCAATCCACGGCAAGTTAGAAATTTTGCAACCAGATTCGCATCAATATTCCAGCTTGAAGAAGTTGACGTTCAATCCCGGCTGAGTGAATATCGGAGCAGTCTGAGAATTGTTAAAGAGTACTCTTTGTTCGGTCCCGGACTCGACACTCACAGTGTCGTATTCAGGCAGTATATGGAGCCGGACTATGAGAAGGTTACTGCTGGACTTGCACAGCCGGGTTACGCACACAATGAATTCGTGCAGCTTGCTGCCACCACCGGTGTGGTGGGTCTGACGGGCTATATTTTCCTGCTTGGTATGATTGTAGTTACCTTAGTGCGAGTATGGAAGAATACAGGTAAGAACTCCGTGGCGCGGATATGGGTGGTAGCATTGGTAGCAGCGCTTCTTGCTCTTGAAGTGCAGAATCAGTTCAGCTTCAGCCCGCTTGCGACAACCGTCCTCTGGTGGGTCCTGCTTGGCTGCCTTCGTGGAGCTTGTCCGCACGGCAGGGTGGGCAAGCCCACCCCTACGCTTGCCCGTGCAAAAATCATTGAGGGGTCGTGTAGTGACGCCCTTAATCGCCCAACAGAACCAGTCCTTGCGGAGAAGGGGGTAGCCGCAGGCTTTAGCCTGCGCAACCTGAAGGTTACGGCTACCATTGGTGTTTCTCTTCTTGCAGGCGTTTTAATATGCCTTGCATTTCTTCCACTTGTTGCGGATTTGCAATACTCAAGAGGAGTAGGTCTGATAAATAAAGGCAATACAAAAGATGGTGTTGAATATGTACGACGTGCCGCGGCACTTAACCCGCAACCAGAAATATACCATAATACACTCGGCAGAGTACTTCTCGAACAGGGAGTAACCGGCAATAATGCAGATTTGATTGGACAGGCAAAAATTGCTTATGAAAAGGGGATAAGATTGAATCCACGTGATGCGCTTGGGTTAGCAGGCGCTGGCAGTAGTTATTACCATCTGTGGAAATCAGGCGGTGGTTCAGAGGCACTCAAACGGGCTGAAGATTTATTAGAAAAGTCAGTCCAGTATGACCCTTATATCGCAGGCAGCTGGCAGTACCTGGCGCTGGTTTATGAGAAGATGGAAATGTTTGATAAAGCGATTACTGCGTATGAAAAAGTTCTGGAAATTGAACCACAGAATACCCTTGCTCATTTCAACCTCGGCTGCATATATGCTAACCGCGGAGAGATAAAGAAAGCACGCCAATACTGGCAGGAAACTTTGCGCATAGACCCGGGTTATGAGAAAGCAAAGCAGTATCTAAAGGTAATTAACCATTAATTGTCATTGCGCGTCAAATTATCCACCCGCGTTCCCTTCTTATGCGCTTCAGCATTTCTTCCAGCCGCTGTCTGGCATCCGCCTGAACCCCGGGGTTTGTTGACTTGCTTTTTAACATTTTTAGTACTTCTCTCTGAACCCTTGAATCCGGGTCATCCAGCATGCCAATGCCAATCTCAAGCGGCTCTGGCTCGTCCATTTTTTCCAGGGCCCATACCAGATTTATTCTTACCCATGGGTCTTTATCTTTTGAGAGTTTGCGCAGTGTCGAAAGTGCCTTCGTCGCGTCATACTTGTATAAATTGGCTGCAGCAGTAATTACGCGGTTGGAGATAACCCGCAATTGTGAATCTGGTTGGGCCTCGAGATTTTCCCGCAAGTCCCCCACGATATTTGCACGGCGGGCCAATATGTCCTCCAGTTCCCTGCGCAGCGTCTCTTCGCTATGCTTCGTTTTGTCGGCTAGCAATTGTTCCATACGTTCGCGTTCCTGTTCCCATCTTGCATCAAATAGTTCCTCAAACGTATCTTTGGTCTTTTGCCAGTAACGTTTTAATTCTTCCTGGGTATTATTGGAGGATTCTTCTATTTGCTTCTTCCACGGTTGGCCGGATTCCAGTTGTCGTTTGATATCTTGTGCCGTTCCTGCCAATGACTTGGTCCTGGACAATAAATACCAACCGTATAGAAGTATCACAAGAATGCTCAGAACAGCCAGTGAGATTGCAATATAAGCTATCTTGCTTTCACCCGCGCGCACTATAAGAACGGACGATGCCTCCATTTGTGGGGCTGAAACCTGCGCGGGTTGTGCTGGTTTGGTTTTTGGTTGGACTTTTTGAGCGGGCTTGGCTGGCTCCTTTTTTGCAACACTGACAGACGAAGCCTTCGGCTCTTCCTCAATATCCGCTATGCTAATTCCAAGCGCATCTCCAATCATTGATGCGAGCCGCTGTACGCTCGGGTTTTTAGGCGCAAGCAACAATGCTTTGCGAATTGGAACAAGCGCCTCTTCAAATTTCTCGTTGTCAATAAGCGTTGCGCTTTGTTCAAGCAATACCTGAACCAGAAGCGCCTTTGCCTCACGGCTCTCAGAGTCCCCGGTCAGTGCCTTATCCAGAAGTTTCTCGGCATCCGCCAGCTCACCGCGAGTGTACGATGCAGCAGCACGCTGGAGATACTTTTCCGTCTCTGTTTCAGCTAGTGCAGCTGCTGTAGATATACATAATAATGCAGCAAGGATAGTAATGCCAGCAGAAAGTTTCATTTTTCCCCCTTGTGGAACAGACGAATCAAATTATCCAGCCGTTCTAATAGCATCCGTGCATTCTTATCTTTAGGTCGGATAGTAAT
>CAZUQH010000040.1:0-11293 GCA_964622465.1 uncultured bacterium
CTCGCCCTGAAGGCCGTCGCGGTGGTGGCTATGGCGGTGGTGGCTATGGCGGTGGTGGCTATGGCGGTGGCGGAAGGCCAGGCGGTGGCGGGCGGCGTTCTTCCTGGTAAGCGTCACTTACACATGATAAAGTTATAAGAACCTGATGCTTCGCAGGCTTCTAGGTTCAGATAAATGGTCCACACTAAAAGGTCGCCTGCCTGGCGTCCCACACGCGGACACGCTCGTGGCAATACTTTATGTTAGGTTTAGATTATTTTAATGCCTCGCTATAGATTTTTTGGCATAATGAAAAATTTACTACATTAAATACCATAAGCCAAAAAATCAATGTCCGCTTAGCGGGAACGCCGGCGCGGCGACCTATCTAAATGTGTTACCTATATACTGAACCTATACATATAATTGAATTATATCACTCAATCTTGTATAATTATCGCTAACGTTTTTGCAATACGATTTTCTTATGAGAGGGTTGCGATTAACGGTTTGGATTTAGTAGTGTAATGGATTCAGTCACGGCACGAATTAGAGTTTATGGTCTTGTGCAGATGGTAGGTTTTCGTTACTATGCGATGCGCCAGGCAGAGAAGTTCGGTGTTAATGGTTACGTGCGTAATATGCCTGATGGGGGTGTAGAAACAGTAGCACAGGGAAAGCGTACAGCTATTGAGGAATTTATCAAACAGATAGAAGCAGGTCCGCATGGAAGTAGAATAACATCAACCGACGTTAAATGGCTTGACCAAAGCCCACGCTACGATGGATTTCACATAGCGCTATGAGCAGTTCAAATACGGATGCCGTTCATATATATCTTGAGCAAATTTCGAAATTTCCTATGCTTAAAGAAGAAGAAATCCCCGAATTGTTCGAGCGAATCCGTAAAGGAGAAGAAGCAGCGCGGCGCAGAGTAATAGAATCAAATTTAAAACTTGTCTTATCAATAGCGAAATCATACGTGCGACGAGGAGTGGATTTTCTGGACCTTGTAGAAGAGGGTAACATAGGATTAATGCATGCTGTAACTAAGTATAACCCAAAACTTGGCTACAAGTTTGGGACTTATGCATATTGGTGGATAAGACAAGCGATTCAGCGCGCGGTGCTGGAACAGAGTAAACCGGTTGTGTTGCCTCTGTATGCGTACGAAACAATGCACCGGCTCCTGAAGCTAACTGAAGAAATGAAACGGCGTCTTGACAGAGAGCCAACGAAGAAGGAACTTTCCGAAAAACTGGATATTCCGTTAACGCGCACGCGTTCCATCATAGAGCATATGGGTTCTTTCCTGGAAATCGCGTCACTTGACGCACCTATCGTGAAGGAGGGTGAAATCTTTATCCGGGATGTTGTAAAAGATACTAGTCCGACTCCGGAACAAGTTGCGTCTCTTGTCCATATGCATGACCAGTTGGAAAGTCTCTTCAAGACACTTAAGCCCAGAGAGGTCGAAATGATCAGGATGCGTTTCGGGCTTAAAGACGGAAAAGCATGGACGCTACGGCAAATAGGCGAGAAAATGGGGCTGTCGCGGGAGCGGGTAAGACAGCTTGTGAATCGCGCTGCCAAAAAATTAAAGAAGATTGCGCAGGTAATTGAGCCGCCTGATTTCTCTTCATTACATAGGAGTTAAAAATGGTCGACCTTAAGAGTCATGTCAGAAATATCCCCGATTTTCCAAAAACAGGAATACTTTTTCGCGACATAACTCCATTACTTCAGAACCCCATAGCATTACACCAGGCGATAGACATGCTTGCTTTGCACTGGAAGGGCGTGCATATTGACCGCATAGTTGGAATAGAAGCACGTGGTTTCGTCGTTGGAGCCGCACTCGCTTACAAACTTGGAGTTGGAATTTCGCTGGTGCGCAAGAAGAATAAACTTCCTTATAAAACAGTAGGCGCTACGTATCAGCTGGAGTATGGCGAAGATACGCTGGAAATGCACATTGATGCAATAGAGCCTGGCTCCAACGTACTTGTAGTCGATGACCTTCTGGCAACCGGTGGAACTGCATGTGCTGCCGTAAATCTGGTAGAAAAATTGGAAGGCAAAGTCCTGGGGGTCGGTTTTTTAATTGAGTTGGTAGAGCTTGGAGGGCGCAGGAAATTACCAAATTACGATGTCTATTCCCTGATGGAATTTGAAGGGGAATGAGAGTTGCAACAGGGCCCTTAGCTCAGCGGATAGAGCACCTGCCTCCTAAGCAGGGGGTCGGGAGTCCAATTCTCCCAGGGCCCATGTCATTTTACTATCGTGATGAAATTTATTGATTTGCATACACACACTATTTTTTCAGATGGAGAATTGATACCTTCGGAGTTAGTATGGCGTGCACGTGCTGCTGACTACGATACGATTGCATTAACCGACCACATTGACCAGTCAAATATTGATTTTGTTATCCCGCGAATTGCAAGGATAAGCACTATTTTGACCCGTAGTACCGGCCTTACGGTGATACCAGGCGCTGAACTGACATACGTAGTGCCTGAAGATATCTCCGGGGTTGTACGCCGCGCAAGGCGACTCGGTGCAAGAATAGCCGTTGTGCATGGCGAAACAGTCGCAGAACCGGCAGTTCCAGAAGGGACTAATCACGCAGCATTACTTTCAGATATTGACATACTTGCGCATCCTGGAAAGTTAAGCGAAGAAGATGCACATCTTGCAAAGGAACGAGGAATATACATAGAGGTTACTACACGTTCGCAGCACGCCGTAACGAATGGGGCTGTTATACAGAGAGCGTGTGCCGCCGGAGCGTTAATGATTATGAATACGGATGCGCATGGACCGGAAGACCTGCTTACAATGGAAAAGGCATTCCAGACGCTTAAAAATGCTGGAGTACAGGAGTCAAATATCAAAGAGACGTTTGACCAGATGCAGAATAATGCCAGGGAATTGATTTTAGGAAGGGCTAAAAAAAGGTGAAACTTCCGTGGAGAGAACTGGATAGAGAGTGGATTACAAAACATCGGGATACTATCGTGCTTGGTTCGGTCCTTATGGTAGCGGTAGTTCTTTTCGTCATATTTCTCGTCGTTTCCCGTAAACAGGCAGAGCACAGTGCACAGGTGGAACTTTCCCGGGCTGGACACCTGGAAATGGCCGGGCAGGTAAACGAAGCATTAAACCTTTGCTCACAAATAGGGGATAAATATTCGTCTACAGTTGCAGCAAAATACGCCACTCTTTCCAGAGCGCAGCTTCTATACAAACTTGGTCAGTGGGCAGAATCAATACGCATTTTTGAAGATTTTCAAAACAAATGGCCCGACGACCAGTTTACTCCAGCAGCAATGCTGGGAGGCGGCAAATCCTATGAACAGTCAGGGGATTTTGAACGTGCACGGCAGGCATATGAACGATTGATAGAAAAATATCCCGATAACTGGATTACGCCTGATGCTTACGATGGGTTTGCGCGTACATTTGAGCATCTCGGCGAAACAGCCAGTGCCAGAGAAAAATATCAGGACATAATGGTCAGGTTTCCGAACACTATGTGGGCTGAACGCGCAAGAATTCGCCTTTCAAAAATAAGTTCTTCGGGAAAAGCACTTGCAGAGCCAGAGGTATCACCAGAACTCTTTGAACCAGGGGGTGAATATGAGTAGCCGGGATAGCATATTCAGGGGTATTGGATTGCGAGCACAACAGACAATTTTCGAGATATTCCTGAGTATTGCACTATTGTTGTTTTTATCTATGCCAGTTCTTGCACAAAAGATTTCTATAGGCGAACAGATTGAACTCAGGTATATTTCCATAACCCAGGCAAGCAGTACAACGATAACTTCATCTGATGATTTTTTTACACACAAAGCGCGCGTCTATCTTGGTGGCCAACTGGGAGATAATATGAAAGCATTCTTCAAAGCCCAAACATCAGGTCAGTGGGGCGATTATACCGATCTCTGGGTAGAGAATGCATACATAAACTTCCGCGCTTTCTCGATACCAAAATTAAATACCTCCGCTGACTTTACTATCGGACGGCAACCACTGTTGTACGGCGACGGTCTACTTCTGAACGATGATGATACAGGCGTCAATTGTGTAAAAATAGGCATTTTTGCCCCATTTAACACAGAATGCGATATTTTCCTCGTCAGGCAGTTAGAAGGCCCGGAAAATGGGGATTTTGACATTTACGGTATAGTTCCACGGATATACTTGACGGGGCACACTATCACAGGCGCATTTATTGCAGAAGACGACCGCTCGAAAGTTGCTTTCCCGGAAGCAAATTCACTCAAAATGATAGGTGATTTGCGGTGGGAAGGAAATATCGGTGGAGTGGACTTTCACGGAGAAGCAGCAAAGCAGTTTGGAAACGTTAGTGAAGGTAAAACGGCAACTCTTACTTACAATGCGCTGGCCTATCTTGTTGGTGCAGAAATGAAAGGAAAAATGAGCACCATAGGAGATGTGAAATTTGGCGTTGACTGGCTTGTAGCTGATGGCAACAGGGGAGACGATGGTCGGACATTTGCATCGACACTGTCGCATCTTGACGAAGAGGATTGGGGAGAGTATTTCATGGTTAATCCATCTACCGGATTTCAATCCTGCAAACCAGGAAATCTCGTGATATTAAAATGGACTCTTTCAACGCGGTTTGCCAAACGTTGGGTCGTCGGTCTTAATTTATTCAACTATCGCGAAGAGGAAATCAGGCAAAATGAACTTGGTAATGAATGGGATATATTTGGAAAATATGACATGTCTCCTTATTCAACGTTGCGTCTTGCATTCACTTTGTTCCACCCACAGGAAGCATTCCAGGCAGATTGGACGACTGCGCGTAAAATTCTCTTTGAAATGTCCACAGAATTTTAGGAGCTAAAGCCAAGATGGAACGAAAACAAACCATGGTAAATCCGTTTACAGCTTTATATCCAGAAATCAACGGTGGTTCTTATCCTGTCAAATGCGAAACAGACCGGCCACTTAAAGTGAGGGCTATAACCAAAAAAAGATTTAAGGGTTATGTTGCAGTGAAATACCGGCAGGTAACACCCGAAAAAACCGCATGGAAAGTAAAGCAGATGCAAAGATGTGCCGAAGAGGATAGATGGTTTTCCGAAATAAGTTTTGAGAAACCCGGGTTGTATGAATATACCGCAGTTGTCACAAAAACAGAAACAGAGCGGCTGAATGTAAACAGCGCGACTTGTTATAATAAAACTCTGAGAGTAATCGTTGAGCCGTCTCTAGCAAGGTTTGCTTCGTGGTATGAGATGTTTCATCGTTCGCAGGGAAAAATTGCCGGTTGTTCCGCTACATTTAAGGATATGGAAAAGCGCTTGCCGGAAATAGCGAAGCTTGGGTTTGATGTGATATATTTACCTCCGGTCCATCCGATAGGCAGAACTAACCGCAAAGGACCGAATAATTCACTTGTAGCAGGACCAGATAGCCCAGGTAGTCCCTGGGCTATAGGGAACGAGGATGGTGGCCATAAATCCGTGAACCCCGAACTCGGCACGCTTGAAGATTTTCATGGATTTGTCAATAAAGCGAAGACCTTTGGAATTGACGTTGCAATTGATATTGTTCTCAGCTGTTCGCCAGACCACCCTTATGTAAAAGAGCATCCCGGCTGGTTTTATCGCCGTCAGGATGGTACGATTGCTTATGCCGAGAACCCGCCTAAAAAGTACGAGGATATTTATCCATTGAATTTTTACCCCAAAGACCGTGAAGCAATGTGGGCTGAGATGCGGAGTATTTTTGCTTTCTGGATAAAGCATGGGATTAAGATATTCCGGGTTGACAATCCACACACCAAGCCAATTGAATTCTGGGAATGGGTTATAAACGACATAAAACGCGAATACCCGGATACGGTTTTTCTTTCGGAAGCATTTACTTATTTCGAAAAACTTGAAGAACTGACAAAGATTGGGTTCAGTCAGACCTATACGTATTTTATCTGGCGGAATACCAAAAATGAACTTATAGAGTATTTTATAAAGTTATCATCGGGTATTACTAAAGAGTTTTTGCGCCCCAATCTGTTCACTAACACTCCGGATATTTGTCCGGTAATAGTTCAACAGGCAGGACGCACTGCATTCAAAATGAGAGCTGCTCTTGCAGCAACTCTTTCGTCGTTGTGGGGTATTTATAACGGATATGAGTTATGCGAAAACGCCACATTTCCGGGCACTGAAACGTACATGAACTCGGAAAAGTACGAATACAAAATATGGGATTGGAATCGTCCAGGAAATATCAAAGATTATGTCGCGCGCCTTAACAAGATAAGACGCGGAAATAAAGCATTGCAGCACTTTGATAACCTTGAGTTTTGCGATTCAACCAACGATAATATGTTGTGTTACCTGAAATCGTCACCGGATAATTCTAATCAGATTCTGGTGGTCGTAAATCTTGACCCGTGGAATGTTCACTCTGCGAGATTGACAGTACCGGTGGAAAAACTTGGCATCGCTTCAGAAGAATACTATTCTGCAAAAGAGCTTATTTGCGGTAATAAGTATCTATGGAAAGGTAGAGATAATTACGTACGTATTAACCCACAGATAGAACCAGTATATATCTTTCAGATAAGCAGGGCAGGGCAGAAGAATGAAATTGCAGGCGACAAAGGACAAAAGATGATAGCACTTGCAGATGAACACTGGAAGAGGTTTTTTGAATTGCGAAAACTTGTAGTTGAGAAAAATGATGTGCTTGCCAGACGCGAACTTGCCATGCATTATAACGAACAGATGGAACCTCTGCTTTACACAGGGCCTGACTATAACACTACGTACCGGGCAGAAATGGATATACTTGCTCGTAAAGCAGGTTTTTTATCTCCAGAAAATGCCTATTTCACAACTCCTGGCCATTAGGCAGTTTAGAATTGCAGACGCTCCTTTGGGAGGCATAAAATTATGAAAGTTACAATAATAACCAAAGAGTACCCGCCAAACGTATACGGCGGTGCAGGTGTCCACGTTTATAACCTGAGCCGTTCACTGGCGCGAATGATGAATGTAGAGGTGAGAAGTTTTGGCAAGCAGAAAGTTACAAACAGAAATCCTTGTGTCAAAGGTTATACTACATGGGATAAAGTAGCACGTAAGCAGGCGAACCTGAAGTTTAAACCAGTTCTTGAGACCATTTCGACCGACCTTCTGATTGCAAGCGACCCTGTAAATTCTGACATAATTCATACGCATACCTGGTACGCTGCACTTGCCGGTTGTCTGTGCAAACGGCTATATCACAAGCCTCTAGTTGTAACGTGTCACAGTCTGGAACCGTTAAGACCATGGAAGGAAGAACAGCTTGGCTCAGGTTATTCTCTGAGTACGTGGCTGGAACGTATTGCAATACAGGATGCAGATAGAATTATTGCTGTTTCCAAGATGATGAAGGAAGACATAAAACATTATTTTGACGTAGATGAAAACAAAATCGAGATTATTCACAATGGCATAAATATAAAAAAATGGAAGTATACTTCAAGCAGGAAAACCCAGAGAAAATTCGGGATAGGTGACAATTATATATTGTTTGTGGGAAGGACGACAAAACAAAAAGGAATGATACACCTGATTGGAGCAGCTAATTACCTTGACCAAAATCTCAAGATTGTTATCTGTACCAGTGGAGCTGATACCGAGGAATATGCAAGAGAAATTTCGCAGGCAGCTCGCAGCAAAAAGAACGTCCTGATTATTGACAAGATGTTAAAAGAAGAGGATTATATCGAACTTTATAGCGGCTGCCGCGTTTTTGTCTGTCCCTCCGTATATGAACCGTTTGGAATAATTAATTTGGAAGCAATGGCATGTGCCAGACCGGTGGTTGGTTCTGCAATCGGTGGCATTAAGGAGGTTGTAATCCCAGGAAAAACAGGAATTCTTGTTGACCCCGCGAATCCAGTAAAACTTGCAGAAGCAATTAACTATCTTATCTCAAATCCTGAGATTGCCGGAGTATATGGGAAGAATGGCAGAAAGCGCGTAGAAGAGCATTTTTCCTGGGTAGCAATCGCACAGAAAACAAAACAGTTATATGTAAATCTCCTGGAAGAGTGGTGGCGTAGAAATCAACCGCGTAATATCCGTCACCCCTGACGCCCCTGGCACATCATAAATATCCAGATTCTCCCCATTCATCCTAAACGTTGAAACGGATTTCTATAATGTCGCCATCTTTTATACTATAATCTTTCCCGACAATCTTAACGATTCCTTTCTCTTGCGCTTCGTGCATGTTAGGAACAGTAACGAAGTCGCTATAATTTACGACCTCCGCCCTTATGAAGCCCTTCGCTAAATCCGTATGTATTTTACTTGCGCAGGTTACGATGTCAGAGCCCTTTTTGACAGGCCAGGATTTCAATTCACCTTTTGCCGTTGTGTAGAAAAGAACAATTGCCGCTTTTTCCAGCACCATTTTTATCATTTCATTTGTGTCCGTCGCTTTTTCCAGTACAACTGTCGGCTTTAAGCTCAACGGTGCAAGCTCCGTCATTATCACGAGTTCCTCTTCCGTAAACTCAACGTTGCATAAGGGCGTCTCATTCTCTAACTGCGCCAGACACTTTTTAATAAGTTCCTTGCCTTTCTCATCCTGTGTTTTTTCAATCTGCTTCTCAAGTTTATCCATATCAGGAATGAGCAGGTCTAGAATTTTCTCTTTTAAGCACACCAGCGCGTCGCAGTGCACGAGGTCACTTGATACAAATTCAACGAAGAAAGGGCTTACTTTTTTTGGAGAAATCTTTTCAGCGAGCGCATTTAGTCTTTCATCCTCGTATTTTACCTTCCCTTCAGGAACATCGAGCCCGATAAAACCTATCTTCATTTTAATTCCCTCCTTTTGTTACCTATCTTCTATTTTACAAAATTAAACAAATAAGTAAATAGGTTATGGTGTTGTTCACAAGGTAGAATGATACCCTGACTGTCAAGGTAAAATGTCACCTTGTTAACGATAGTTACAGTTGACAAAACATAGAGTATAGGTTATAATCTATACTGACTATATATTATAACCTATGGAGATTGTATGGATACAAAGATTCGTCATGCTCAGCTTAAGATATTGAATGCCTTTTCAAAAACAACCAAAACGTTTGCTCTTGCTGGTGGAACAGCGCTTGAATTATACTATTTGAAGCATCGTTTTTCGAGGGATTTAGACTTTTTTTCACCAAAGTATAACAAAAAGGAAATCAACAGTATAATTTCTGCTATCAGGAAGACAACGACTGCTCCGGCGAAGTTAGAGAGTGAATTTACTGTACCAAATCGTGCAAGAGTTATGTTCTGGAATGTCCAGATCGGGGCTAAAACAGGTCCGGTAAAAATTGACTTTGTAGAAGATGTACTATTTAATGAACCAACTATAAAAAGATTTGATGGGATACCAGTATATGATGTGAAACATATCTACTTTCAAAAAATCGTCGCTATTACAGGAACTCGGCTTATACCGGATGAAACGGGCAGGGGAGTTACCACTGGCAGAGGGGAGGCAAGAGACATATTTGATATCTATATGCTTTCTAAACGTATTTGTCCATTACATCTTTTCCTTAAGAGTATTTCTCGTCAATACCAGAGAGGCATGGTCTATTGGTGGCGTTCTTTCTCCAGAATGGATTTCAAGTTAGGACTTCTGGATCTTGATGTTTATGGTAAGAAACTAGATACTAGAAAAATACTCCGCTGTATAGATAAAGAAATAAAGGCATTGATAACAGGAGAGATAAAATGAAGATAAACAAGTATTTTTGGGGGCTTAACGAAAAAGCTCTTCATCAAACAAAGCGAGTGATAGGGAATCCAGGTAATCCTAAATTCTTGCAAAGGATTGTCACATTGCTCTCTCGTTGTGATAAACCGAAAGAACTCTTTTCAATGATTTCAAAAGAGCAATTCATAGAAGCATGGCCAAAAATTAGACGATATTGGGCAAGGAAAGAACAATCGTCTGACTTCAAAGCATGGTGGGAAAGTATATATCAGGAGCTAATAAGAAGGCAGGGGAAAAGGACAAAGCCACCCACACAGCCAGCGGGTTCTCTGATTAAAATAGGCAAGACAATAAAAGAGGCAAGAGCAAGAAAAGGGTTAAGTCAGTCGGCTCTTGCAATCAGGGCAGGAATGAATCAACCAGATATTTCAGCAATTGAAAAAGGCAAGAGTAATCTCACAATAGAAACGCTCTTGCGCCTGTCAAATATACTGGATATTCGAAATATAACTCTGAATAATAAATGAGGTAATTCTGACAAAAATGGCCAACCAAAGATTATCTGTCAGAGTAATACCAAATGCACGCAAGAATTTCGTAGTCGTTACTATGAGACATCATCAGAGTTGTTGCCTGGCCGTATCTGCGATAGTCTGTGCTGGATTGTTATTGGTGCTTCCGGTCGTGGTAATTGCAGGTGGAAGAAAACCAACGCCTGGAGCTATTCAGGCTTCCATCAGTTTCAGGGAACAAAGAATAAAAATGGTTGAAACGCAGATAGAAGGCCGCGGCGTTACAGATAAGCAAGTCCTGGAAGCAATGCTGAAAGTGCCCAGGCACCTTTTTGTGCCTGAAAGGTATCGTGTGTATGCTTATGCTGACCAGCCATTACCGATTGGGCAAGGGCAAACAATTTCTCAGCCATATATTGTAGCGTTCATGACAGAAGCATTGTCTCTTAAAAAAGATGACAAGGTGCTTGAAATAGGCACTGGCTCTGGTTATCAGGCTGCTGTCCTGTCCGAAATAGCAAAGGAAGTTTACACGATAGAAATAGTCCCCGAACTCGCAGAAAGTGCCGAAGAATGTCTAAAATCGCTCGGCTACGGTAATGTGCATGTTAAATGCGGAGACGGATATCTTGGCTGGCCAGAAAATGCACCGTTTGATGCTATAATTGTAACTTGCGCGCCTGATGAAATACCGCAAGCACTGGTTAACCAACTTGCAGAAGGTGGCAGAATAGTACTACCTGTGGGTGCACGATGGACAATTCAGAAGCTGATACTCGCAGAAAAGATAAAAGGGCAGATTGTGCAGCGCACGCTACTCCCCGTCCGCTTTGTCCCGATGATACATGGTGATAAAACAAAGTAGCAGATGAACACCCAAAATATGCGATGATTTGACAAGATATGACTGAACAGAACCTATCTGTTAAAGTAATACCAAATGCACGCAGAAACCTGGTAAAACAGGAAGGGGATACGCTTAAAGTATATCTTACTGCGCCTCCGGTTGATAATAAAGCTAACAAGCTGCTTGTAGAAGTACT
>CAZUQH010000041.1:0-9877 GCA_964622465.1 uncultured bacterium
TGTAATTCTTGTAGGCTATTGCTCCGTGGACAATTGTCATTTTAACGTTTATATTTTTATCAAATACTACGATATCTGCATCTTTGCCGCGAGCCAGCGTTCCTTTCCTGTCATCAACACCAATAACTCTTGCAGGATTTATCGTCGCCATGCTAACAGCTTGCGGCAGCGGGACGCCTGCATGTTTGCAGATGTTCTTAACTGCTAAATTCATTGTCAGGAGACTACCCGCAATAGTGCCATCTTTGAGAGTTGCGTGACCTCTTTCGACAATTACGGTTTTCTCACCAAGAGAATACTTGCCTGAAGGCATACCTGTTCCAGCAATTGCGTCTGTTATCAGAACCAGTTTATCCAGCCCTTTTGCTTTCACAAGCAGCTTCAATATCGCGGGGTGGAGATGTATCCCGTCTGCTATTACCTCACAGGTCAATCTGTCGTCAATAAGCGCAGCTCCAACGGTTCCAGGCGACCTGTGGTGAAAAGAATCCATGGCATTGAATACATGGGTTACATCGCTCAAGCCAATTTCTGCCGCTTTTTCAACTTCTTCATATGAAGCGACGGAGTGTCCTATGGATACGGTTATCCCGAGTTTGTGAAGATACCTTATAAGGTTGCCTGCGCCGGGAAGTTCAGGAGCGACTACCATCATACGAAGCACATCACGGACATCATTGACCAAACGTATTGTGCTTGAGGATGATTTCTGCAGATATCGTCCGGAAAGTGCGCCTTTTTTTAGAGGATTGAGATACGGTCCCTCCATATTGATGCCAAGAATCTCGGCGTCTAACGGGGCTTCTTCCATAATCTTCCTGAGGGTATGGACTGCTTTCTTTGTGTTTCTTTCTGGCATTGGAACAAGAGTGGAAAGTAAAGAAGTCGTACCAAATCTGGAATGCAACTTGAGGATTTTTCTGATTCCTGTTTCGTCTGCTGTGCTAAAGTCCTCTCCATCAGCGCCGTGAACGTGGATATCAATAAAACCAGGCACGACAAAACAGCCATGCGCGTCGAGTTCTGTCGCATACCGGGGCACTCTAACAGCACGCCTTCTGCCCACAGAAACGATTTTGTCTTTATCGATAGCTATCACACCGTCATTGATTGTTCTGGACGGCGTAATAAGCTTGCAATTCACTATTGCGTACATAGTAAGAAAAGACAGAGGGGCTATGGCTAAAAGCCACAGTCCCCTTTATTAAACTTTATATTAATACTCGGGTGGCGGGTATCCTGCTCCTGCTGGTGTTTCCTTTTCTGGCACTTCAGTGATGACACACTCAGTTGTCAGAAGTATTGATGCAATGCTCGATGCATTCTCGAGCGCCGTTCTTGTCACCTTTACGGGGTCAACGATACCCGATTCTACCATTTTGACGTATTTCATACTATTTGCGTCAAAGCCAATGCCGGGCTCTGAGTTTCTAACTTTTTCTACGACAATAGAACCCTCCCGGCCGGCATTTTCTGCAATTTGCCTGATTGGCTCTTCAAGCGCACGCTTGATAATGTTTATACCTGTCCGTTCATCAGGGTCCGATGTCTTGATGTCATCCAGAATTTTGGAAGCAGCTAACAACGCAACGCCGCCACCTGCTATTATTCCTTCCTCAACAGCAGCACGTGTTGCGTGCATTGCATCTTCTACTTTGAACTTCTTTGATTTCATCTCTGTCTCTGTAGCAGCGCCTACATTTATTACTGCTACACCGCCTGAAATCCGCGCAAGGCGCTCTTCAAGTTTTTCGCGGTCGTAATCAGAAGTCGTCTCTTCAATTTGTTTCTTAATCTGAGCACAGCGGTCCTGAATATCCTTTTTCTCTCCTGCACCGCCTACGATAGTCGTATTTTCCTTGTCAATTGTTATTCTACGTGCCTGGCCAAGCATGCTCAGGTCTGCTTTTTCCAGTTTAATTCCCAGTTCCTCTGAAATAACCTGGCCTTTGGTCAGGACTGCAATATCCGCTAACATTTCCTTGCGTCTGTCGCCAAAACCAGGTGCTTTTACTGCGGCGCATTTAAGAGTGCCGCGTAGTTTGTTAACTACGAGGGTCGCAAGTGCCTCGCCCTCCACTTCGTCAGCAATGATTAGCATTGGTTTACCCGTACGGGCACTCTTCTCCAGGACAGGAAGCAAGTCACTCATCACGCTCAATTTCTTGTCGGTAATGAGAATATTCACGTCCTCAAGCACTGTTTCCATACGCTCTGCATCGGTTACGAAATACGGCGATATGTAGCCACGGTCAAACTGCATTCCTTCGACTACGTCGAGCGTGGTCTCAGCACTTTTCCCTTCTTCTACGGTAATTACTCCATCTTTGCCAACTTTGTCCATTGCGTTTGCAATAAGGTCGCCGATTTCTTTCGAATTTGCAGCAATTGTAGCTACCTGCGAAACTTCATCTTTTCCTTTTATCTGTTTTGCTTTTGACTTTATCTCTTTTATGACTGCCGAAACTGCCTTGTCCAGACCACTCTTGACATGCACGGGATTTGCGCCAGCAGTTATATTCTTCATTCCCTCGCGGAAAATGATATCACTAAGAGCAACTGCGGTGGTCGTACCATCACCTGCAATGTCGTTTGTTTTGGAAGCAACTTCACGCACAAGCTGTGCGCCGACGTTCTCAAACGGGTCATCAAGGTCTATCTCTTTGGCGATAGTTACTCCGTCATTGGTTATTGTCGGAGAACCAAACTTTTTGTCAATTACGACGTAGTGACCGCGTGGTCCAAGTGTTATACGCACCGCATCCGCAAGCTTCCGTATGCCAGAACGTATCGCTTCCATTGCTTCCTGATTGTACTTCATCTGTTTTGCTGCCATGGTTACCTCCTCCTTTCGGTTCCTTTTACCTTAACTATTCAACTACTCCAAGGATATCATCTTCGTTAACTATGAGGTAATTAATACCCTCTAACTTTATTTCGGTACCGGAATACTTACCATAGAGAATCTTGTCGCCGACTTTCACGTTCATTTCGATTAACTTTCCGCTTTCATCCTTCTTGCCGGGGCCAACAGCAACGACTTCCCCTTTTTGAGGTTTCTCTTTTGCGGTATCAGGAATTATGATGCCACCTTTTTTCTCTTCTTCCTCAATTGGTTTCAGGAGCACTCTGTCTCCAAGTGGTTTAAACTTCATGTTCACGCTTACCTCCTTTTATGTAATTTGCGCTTGCGTTCTGTGCTAATTCTGGCGATGAGGGCAATTAGCACTCTCGCTGTTAGAGTGCTAATTTACTCAAATTGAGTAAATATGTCAAGACCCTGCGAATGCCAGAAAATAAACTAAAATGCAAAATAAAGGCAAATATCTCTGTTTTATTCCATTTATCCCATTTTTTCTCATTTTTCAACCAGGCGCAAGCGATGCCGGCACGCGTCGGCTCGCCACTTCTAGGTTCAGATAAATGGTCCACACTAAAAGGTCGCCTGCCTGGCGTCCCACACGCGGACACGCTCGTGGCAATACTTTATGTTAGGTTTAGATTATTTTAATGCCTCGCTATAGATTTTTTGGCATAATGAAAAATTTACTACATTAAATACCATAAGCCAAAAAATCAATGTCCGCTTAGCGGGAACGCCGGCGCGGCGACCTATCTAAATGTGTTACCTATATACTGAACCTATACACGCCAGGCAGGATAGTGTCCCAAGTTATTCACAACGTTATACACATAATTCACAGTTGCTGACCTAACTTTCACATCGGACATCAACTTTCAGGCAGAACCTTCGCAGGCTAAAGCCTGCGGCTACCGCTCGGGTCTAATCCTACAATTTGTCTCGCGCCTCCTGTGGAGGATAAAGCGAGGCAAATTGTCGCCGAGTGCCGAAAGGCACGAGGTGTACACCGCTTATGCGTGATTATAACGGGATTCCGGGGTGGGGGGGGTACTCACTCACGCAACTGCTGCCATACAAGGGATAGGCCACGGAGGGTTAGCCACGGGTCTATAGCGTCAAATGGAAAAATGTCTTTGAGCAAGGAGACATAGCCGCCTGTGCCAACGACTTTGACATGACGCAAGCCGAGATGTGATTTAAGTTGTCTTATGATTTCTTTCGTAAGGCCTACCTGGCTTAAGAAAAGCCCTGAACGGATACACTCGGTAGTCGTCTGCCCGATAACACGCCCGGGTTTTCTTATCTCGACAAGCGGTAAACGTGCAGTATATTGAGCCAGAGAAGAAGCTGATATACCGATACCGGGAGCAATTATGCCGCCTTGATATGAACCATCGGAACCAACGATGTCAAACGTAGTAGCAGTACCATAGTCAACTACAAGTATTGGCGCACCAAAGCGCTCTCGCGCAGCAAGCGCATTTGCAATCCTGTCGGGCCCTACTTCATTCGGATGCTTATATGCGATACGCATTGACGTCCTGGTTTTATATGTAAATTCGAGTACTTCGGTTCTGTAGTTATGCTTGAGCAACCGGATAACAGGACCAGTCAATGATGGAATAACGGAACATATGCAAATACCATGAACGTCAGTTGGCTGTAACCTGAGATGAAGACGTGAGATAAGATTTGCAGCAGTAAGTGGGCTTGTAAGAATCTTGCCTGCCCTGCTCAGCCGGTCGTTATGGAACAACCCTGCGGAGGTACTCGTGTTCCCTATATCAATACAGAGAAGGTTTGATTTACCGTGTGTGCGAGAACTATTAGGGGTCATCTGTTTGTCGGTTAAAAGAAGAGCGCAATGACTCAACCGCCTCGCGGCTCATTTTTACCCACTTGCTTTCAGGAGGTGAGTGCAATTCGATCGCCGTATCGTACCACATTTCGGCATCGCGGTAATTCCCTTCTGCTCGCGCCTTTTCAGCTTTCAGATACGCGCTGCGCGCTCTCAAAACAACGTCAAGGTAAACTATGCCTGTCATAATAGCAACGACGCATACTATAATAATTATTACCCACAACCAGCGTGGAAGATGTTTACCAGACATATTGTTGTCTCCTTACTACGCAGGCTGTAGCCGCACCTTTTAAGGTGCGCTTATATACGCAGGCTAAAGCCTGCGGCTACAGCTGGGCAAAATCCGCTATCGGCGAAAAAATATCAAGTACTTCCTTGAGTAAAGCAAGCCGGTTTTCTCTCATTTTTTGGTCTTCAGCCATCACCAAAACCTTATCAAAGAATATATCAAGCGGTGGTCTTATGTGTGCTATCTCCTTTAACGCATTTGCATAATCAAGAGCACTTACAAAACCCTGAACCGACTTCCTTGTGTCAGCAACTGCATCTGCAAGTGTCTTTTCTTCCGGCTCTACCAGCAGTCCACGGGAGAACGTCAGGCCATCTATATCCATTCCATTCTTTCGTGCCTGTTTCAGTATGTTTGTTGCGCGTTTGAAAGCAATTGATATTACCTTGAGGTCGTTGTGATTGCGAATTGCCTTGAGTGATGTGATACGTCCGTCAAAATGGTCAAGCCGGGAACAGCCGGCAGAAATACAGGCCTCTATTTCTCCATGCGCATACCCTTCCTGGGAAAGAACGTTCCGCAAACGTTGTACTATGAAATCCACTACCTGGCTAACAAGCCCTGATTGCGATGAAGCAACCGATGCGAATTGCTTGCGAGGGGCTTGAAACCCTGCGGCTACCGCGTCCTTTGCAACGACTTCGTCGAATTGCTTGCACGCAAGTACCACAATTTCTTGGACGTCAAGCGGAATACTTTTCTTTCTGAGTATCGTGATAAGACCATCACACTGCTTCTTAAGTCCGTATGGGTCCTGAGAACCGGCAGGCACAAGTCCGATTGCAAAGTCACCGCATAAAGTGTCCAAACGGTCTGCAATCCCAACTATGGCTGCCTCTGGGCTAGATGGCAACTTGGTGGAACGATTGTCAGGTAAATAGTGTTCGTAAATTCCCAGAGCAACTTCAGGCGACTCACCATTTTTCAGTGCATATTCGCGTCCGGCAATCCCGGCAAGTTCCGGCATTTCATCAACAAGATGCGTCGTAAGGTCTGCTTTTGCAAGATTTGCAATCTGTTCTACAAGATTGAGATTAGCTTTGGCTGTCGGACCGAGGGCGAGTGCGAGTTTCGTTACACGCTGAGTCTTGTCGGACATCGTGCCCAGTTTCTCATTGAATATAATACCTTTCAGACGAGAGGCCCTGGACTTGAGGGGTTCGCGCTGGTCCTCGGAAAAGAAAAACTGTGCGTCAGCAAGCCGCGCTTCGACGACCGCTTCATACCCACGCCTGACGTTCTCTGTATATTCAGAAATCCCATTCCTTATACCTACGAATTTACCGATTGGTTTTGTACCTGTCCGTGACACCAGCGGAAAGAACTTTTGATAATGGACAATGCAAACCGTTAGGACTTCACGCGGCAAAGAAGTAAATTTCTCTGAATAACTACCTGTTACTGCGGTAGGATATTCTACAAGCCAGTTTGCAAGTTCATATAGTTCCTGTCCTTCCGACACCCTTCCATCATGCCTGCTCGCCTGCGCGTTGACCTGTTTGGTTATCATCTGCAAACGTTCTTCAGGGTCGACAATAACGTGTGACTGTCGCATTATTGATGGATACTTTGCCGGCTCGGTAATATTAACCCAGCAGTCTGACAGCAGAAGATGCCCCCTGCTCTTCCGGCCTGAAGATAGTTCACCAATAGAGAATTTTATTGGCTGTTTTCCGAGCATCGCAACGAGCCAGCGTATCGGACGCGCAAATGACACGCCTGTCTCGGGACACTTTATTGCTTTTGGAAAAGTTATGCTCTGAATAACGCCGGCAATGGTCTCTTTCAAAACGTCAATGGTACGGCGCCCTTGTTGGACCTCAACAACTGCGAGATACTCACCTTTTGGTGTGACGACTTTCTCTAAATTTTCTGGTTTAACGCCGTGCTTCCGCGCAAACCCCAATGCCTGATGAGTAACCTGACCTTCACTGTCCATCCCAACTTCTATAGATGGACCAATTACTGTCTGGGATATATTTGTCTGATTCGAACTAACGTTATGGACCAGTACTGCAAGACGGCGGTTCGTTCCGTACGGTTTCACCTCACCGTGAGCAATGCGCTGGTCTTTGAACATCTGGACAAGATTATCCGTGAATTGCCTCAGCGCTAACGGCGCTTCACGTGGTGGAAGTTCTTCGGAACCAATTTCAACTAAAAAATCAGCCATGTTTCTTAACCCATGCGTCCGCAACGGCGTTTGCAAGTTCTCGGACGTCAGCGATATACCTGTTCCGTTCGGAATGTTCGAGCGTGCCGCGCGCATCAAGCACGTTGAAAGTATGCGAGCACTTCAGGACGAAATCATAAGCAGGAAGGAGTAAACCGTTTTTGAGAAGCCGTGTGCACTCGGAGCGGTATTCGTTAAAGGCCTGCTTCAGAAATTCGGGGTCGCTCACCTGAAAATTATATCGTGAGAATTCCTGTTCTGATTCGAGAAAAAGGTCGCCATAGCCCGTATTTTCCGACCATTGGACATCGAACACGTTATCGGTTTTTTGAATGAACATTGCGATCCGCTCAAGGCCGTAAGTGAGCTCGACAGTAATTGGTTTGAGGTCAATCCCCCCTGCCTGCTGAAAATACGTAAACTGAGTAATTTCAAGACCATCCAGCCAGACCTCCCAACCGACCCCCCACGCGCCAAGCGTTGGCGCCTGCCAGTCATCTTCCATAAAACGAATGTCGTGTTCATTGCGGCGGATACCGAGCTTTGTAAGAGAATTGAGATATATAGATTGGATATTTGCTGGAGGCGGTTTTATAACTACCTGAAACTGGAAGTGCTGACGCAGACGATTTGGGTTTTCACCGTAACGCCCATCTTGAGGACGCCTGGATGGCTCGACATAGGCACAAGCCCATGGTTTGGTGCCGAGACATCTCAGGAACGTTGCAGGATTGAACGTGCCTGCGCCTTTTTCTATATCGTATGGCTGGAGGATAATACAATCTTCCTTTGCCCAATAGTTTTCAAGTGTCTGAATGATTTCCTGTAGAGTAAGAGACATAGTTGATTATTTGTAGCAAAAGTGAAGCGTGTGTGTCAACAGAAGCAGGCGATTGTTTAAGCGATACAAATCAAGAAACCTGTATCCTGTTAGACTGGTAACGGTTAAGGAACTGACTGCTCTTCAATCGGACAGGTAGGAACCATTCCAGGTAGCCGGACAGAGCAGTTGATAATTCTTTTCCAACTGACTTTGGTATTGCGATATTGATAATTTCCGACGGTCTTGTAGTGGACAATTTCAGAAGATATCTAAATGCTTGTTTACTGAGAGGGAAAACTGTACGTGCTCCTGTGTAACCACGGTGCAGATTCCTTGCACAAGCAGGACATAGAATCCCGCCATCAGAAGGGCTGAAATAAAGTACAGGTGCGGTATGAGATTGCTTGCGCAGGCTAAAGCCTGCGGCTACCAATCTTTGGCTAAAGCCTGCGGCTACCGCGTCCCCGGTAATGACAGCGGCGCCGCAGTGTGCGCAGCGGTCAAGCACTGGCTCCCAACCAAGTAAAGTTAGCGCATGAATTACGAAATACCACAGAAACCTCTGCATGGGTGGATGAATTCTATCAAGGGAACCGAGGATAAAACATATTAGGTCGTAAAGTTCCGGTATGGGGTGTTCCGGTTCGGTAAGGCGGTCCGTAATTTCTGCTGCCTGAGACGCAAGAGAAAGAGCGATAATATTATCATTCAGATGCCAGTACGGGTCAATGAGGGACATCCCCGTGAGGAGATGGTATGGCCGGCCAGGGCGCCAGTGGACCATTATTTCCGCCTGACAGAGCGGCTCTGTGCCAGCGCCAAAATGATTCGATGATTTGCGCGCTCCGGCAGCTATGACGTAGAGCTTCCCGAGTTGCCTGGTGAAATACACGAGATTTTTTCTACCGCGGTCGCCAGAACGGCTGGAGAGTATAACAGCAGGTGTTTTTATCATGTATCCAGTTTCTTTAATCGTATTTTGATGATGCGGCTGCGGTTTGCATCTTCAATACGGAACTTCAGACCACGATAAGTAAATTCTTCGCCTTTCTTGGGCAAGCGCCCGAGAAAATCAAGTGCGAGTCCACCGAGAGTATCAAATTCCCCTGCCGGCATATCAAGATTCAGCACTTCGTTTATTTTGTATATATCTTCCTTGGCAGATACAAGATATGAGCCATCCTGCTGCCTTTCTATCGTCTTTTCAGCAAGGTCATATTCATCCCATATCTCGCCCGTTATCTCCTCCAGAAGGTCTTCAAGCGTAACCAGCCCCACAGTAACACCGTGCTCATCTATGACAATCGCCATGTGCTGGCGGCCGCTTCTGAATTCAAGCAAAAGTTCGCTCAGTTTCTTTGTTTCCGGGATGAGATACGGTTCACGCAGAAGCATTTCTATATTGACTTCCCCGCCTTTTACAAGCGCACCGAGTATATCTTTCACGTAGATTGTACCTATAACGTTATCAAAGCTTTCACGATAAACAGGGAAACGCGAATGCCCTGTCCCGAGCACTTTCTGAACAAAGTGGTCTCTATCTTCGTCAATGTTTATACATTCCATATCAGGCCGAGGTACCATAACTTCACGAACAATTGTATCACTAAAAGTCAAAACCCTGCCAAGCATTTTTTTCTCATCCTGAGCCAGCACGCCTTCTTCGGCACTTTCATCAAAAAGCGCACGCAGGTCCGAGTCGGATATAAGGAGGTTTTGTCTACTTACGACTCTACCTCCGATAAGCCGGCTCAATCCCACGCCAAGTAATGTAAAGAATTTTACTACCGGCGTCAAGAATTTTGAGCAGGGTATAAGGACAGTCAATGCTGCAAATGCAAGCCGCTCACGGTTTGCACGTGCATAAA
>CAZUQH010000041.1:9977-11174 GCA_964622465.1 uncultured bacterium
ATAAGGACAGTCAATGCTGCAAATGCAAGCCGCTCACGGTTTGCACGTGCATAAATCTTTGGCGTAACTTCACCAAAAGTTATGATAAGGAAAGCCATAACGCCTGTAGCAACCGCAATTCCTGTTGATGGAAATAGCTCCATTGCGATTGCAGATGCCAGAACACTGGCCAGAATGTTAACGAGATTATTCGATATCAAAATCGTCGAAATCATCTCATTTGGATGGTCTTTCCAGAAAATCAAAAGCCGGCCAGCCCTGCCGCCACGACGAATGATTCTCCTCATCCGCAGCCGCTCCAGAGACAAAAGCGCTGTCTCGGATGCCGAAAGAAAACCCGAAAGCCCAATCATGACTATGATTGTTATAATTCTTCCTGTCATAACAGTTCCTGTACTTTTTTTGTCATTGCTTTACGGCGGCCTGGAGTATCGTCGCGCCACCCCAGCGTATGAAGAATTCCGTGCGTGAGGAGTATCCGTAGTTCCGTAGTGAGTGAATGCCCGAACTGTCCCGCCTGTCTTTTTGCCTGCTCGACAGAAATAAGGATATCCCCGAGAACGGGTTCTCCATGTTTTGCCGTCTTTTTATCCAGAGGAAAAGCAATGACGTCCGTTACGGAATCTACGCCTCTCCACGAACGGTTCAACCGGCGGATTTCGCTATTGTTAACCAGGACAATTGAAAGTTCAACCGCGGATGCATCCGGGCATACGGCACGTCCCTGCCGCGTCCTTCGCATCGCATCAAAGACCTTATGCGCCTGAATTTCCAGAGTCCTTTTTGGTATCCTGATTTTCTTCTGTTGGTTTATAACCGTGATTTCCATGCTTTGCCGCTTCCGCTGACGCCATTTCACCGCTCTTCGGATATTCAACGCGCTTATGGTATAACGTCAGCAGGGACTGCACAAAAGAATCCTGCGCTTGTTTGAGTTGTTTCATGGTAATCTGGCATTCATCCAGCTGGCCGTCCTGAAGACGTTCTTCGATTATCCGGTGCACCATCTTTACGATACGGTCATGACTGATTTCCTTGAGCGCGTGCGAATTCGCCTCGCAGGCATCTGCAAGCATAATAATGGCCGCCTCCAGCGTCTTCGGCTTCGGGCCCGGGTAGCGGAATTCCTCCTCAAGAAGGGTACCGTTTTTCTCTTCTTTCTTTGCCTTGTCATAAAAATAGCTTACAAGCGTTGTT
>CAZUQH010000042.1:0-10744 GCA_964622465.1 uncultured bacterium
TCAATACTTATAACTTGAACCACCGATGAACTCGCGCAATAACGAGTTATGAGGAATTACCGAAACATCTCCCTCTTTTAGGGACTTGAGCAATTCATAAACGCGTCTTGCGCGAATAAATGCATCGGTTTTCCGGGAGTCCAATTCGTACTTCTCCACAATTGCGGGCAGGCAGCTGGACAAAAACTTCTTGTAAATTGAAAGTTCGTATGGCAGTGCGCCGTTAAAGACGTAATCCGCTTTATTTATGAAGGGCACGATATGCGTCTTCTCGCTCCGCCTGACGTAATGCCAGTGGCCAACTGTTTTCTCCGGGTTATAGGCACGGTTCCAGGAATCACGAACCATCCTGCGGAGCATCCTTAAGTCAGCCCAGCGCACAAATTCTCCGCCTGCATTTTTTATCTGGCAGAGTGCCTCTATGTAGAACTTAAATTTCGTTCCCTGAGGAAGTGACACAGTCATCTCGGGATAAAGACCGTGTAAACTGTCAATTAAAAGAATCTCGTTGTTCTTCAAACGAAGCGACACGGTCTCTTTCTTCCGTCCGCCTGTTTTGAAGTCGTAGCATGGCATCTGGATTTCCTCTCTTTTTATCACCAGGCGGTAAAGATGCTCGTTTATCAGGCGAAGGTCGAGCGCCTGCGGTGTCTCAAAATCGTAATCACCGTATTCGTCTTTCGGCTGCTGGTCAAGAGGCAGAAAGTAGTTATCAACATTGACTAACGAGAATACTATGCCATGATTTTTAAGAGCTTCGCCTATTTTTGTTGTCGTGGTGGTTTTTCCGGAACAGGATGGACCAGCTACGATAATCAACCGAATTTTATCCCGGCGTTCCAGTATACGCTCCGCAACTCTCTCTATTTCCTGGTGATATGCCTGCTCTGCATCTCCTACCAACCTAGCAAACTTTCCCTCGTTTATAGTGCGGTTCAGGTTTTCAACTGTGTCACACCCATGGTCAACGTTCCAGGTATACACGCGCCAGAGGACTTTGTATGGAACATTATCGTCAATCTGAATTTGCATCTCTTTATGCTCGCGCAAACGCGCGTGCTCTGCGCGATAGAGAATGTATGCTTTCGCAGTACGGTAGTGGCCATTTTCTACAAGAACCTTCTCTACAAGATCCTGAATATCTTCTATAGTTACCGGAGAATCAGGGTGATAGGTATTATTTATGAGTTTAACCACTTCATCGGTCAGGCGTTCCGCGCGCTCGCGATTTTCACCTCCTACCTCCAGCGCAGCACGGAATATTGAATCTGTAATCTTGTTGCGGTCAAACGATACGATTTTGCCGCTACGCTTTATGACTTTTGATATTTTATGATATTCTGACAGTTCAGGCGGAAATTTTCCCATATATTTCGCCAACCGTTTCCCATATTTTTTCTGGACATTCAGAAGCAAGCGCTGACATACATTCGTTCCCGCGGTATGACCATACGGCAAAATGGTCTGCACCAAGCGACCGCGCAAGATGGGCTCCTCTTTTTAGTTGTCTTTCCTTGCCTTTTGGGACCCCGAACCCCTGCAGCCATACAAGCGTCTCCTTACCGGCACCGCGTACAGCAGCAGTAAGTGGCACAACCACCCCTGGAACAACTATCTCCAGTGGTATCCCTGCCGCAAACCAGTACACACTTGAACCAATCATATCCACAGATTTGAGTACTGCTATGTCTTTCCAGTTTGTGATTCCAGACCTGCCCTTTTCGCCTGGTGGCACAAAGCATACGATATTACGATGCTGTTTGAGTGATGCGGTACGTGTAAGTTCGGCAAGAAGCACTACCCAGGAGTAATGCCGGAACCTTTTTACCGGTTGCGTCAATGTCCCCGGCATTTTTTCTCCGGTATACTGCCAGTATTTCTTGCGGCAGTACTGGCACCAGCAACCCGTCCTCCAGCCGTGCCGCTCAAAGTAAAAATGCGGCTCATCCCAGAATATCCCGTCTGCACCAAGAGAAAGTGCCGTTGCAAGCCAACCTTTGAGAAACCTGCGAAACGCCGGGTTGTTTATGCATGCAGCAGGAAGTGCCAGTCCCATAGCAGTAACCTGACGTGCCTGTGGATGCTCTACCAGAAATCCAGAGTACGCCTCCCCGCCAAAAACTCCACCAACACCCCACGGGTCAATGTATACCTCAAGCACGGCATCGTGCGCTGCCAGCACAATCTTACGAAATGTACCAGCATAGTACTGCGCATCGTTTTCGCTGAAAGTAAGAACAACAAAGTTACAGTTGTGTCTGACCATATCAGCGAAATCCTCGCGCGCGTGCCTCACAAATTTATTACCAAAATAACTCACGCCAAGTTTCATATCTATAATGCGATTATCCCGCCGCCGAGAACTTTATCCCCGTCATAGAACACGGCTGACTGACCCGGTGTTACTGCATACTCCGGATAATCCAGGCACACCGAACACGTCTCCCCGTTTGTCCGCTTAACCATGCAATCTACTGTCTTACTCCTGGACCTGATCTTCACGAGTGCCCTGAATTCCTGCTGTCCTTCCGCCAACGCCATACGCTCAAACCCACCGACTCTAAATGAAGATACTTCCAGTTCGCTTACGTCTCCAACAATAAGAGTATTTTTATTCTTATCTATCCCGACTACGTACAAGGGTTTCCCTCGAGATAATCTGATACCATGTCTTTGACCAATCGTGTACATTGCGAGACCATCATGCTCGCCAATGACATTCCCATGTGTCCCGACTACCGGACCCGGTTCGCCAATTCCGCCATGTGCTTTGAGAAAATCAACATAGCGCCCATGTTCAAGAAAACACACGTCCTGGCTGTCCGGTTTCTCGCTTACTTTTAATCCATATTCACGCGCAAGACGCCTGACATCATTTTTCGTCGCATCTCCCAGCGGGAGCACAAGCCGTGAAAGTATTTCCTGTGTCAGCTGATAGAGGAAATAGGACTGGTCACGGCTTGAATCGCGGGGCACTTGAACGTAATAACGGTTGGTTTTGACGTCCTTACCGATACGCGCATAATGGCCTGTAGCAATCCACTGCGCGCCAATATCATTTGCAAACTGCGCAAGCGCTGGGAATTTCAATTGTCCATTGCAACACACGCATGGGTTTGGAGTTATACCGGAGCGGTACGAGCTAACAAACGTAGATACCACAATATTATTGAATTTCTGCCGAAGGTCTACTGTATGGATAGGTATCCCGAGTTCTCCTGCAACATTTGAGACATCTTCTTTGTCATTGAGATTATGGTCGGTAAATACGAAGAAGACCCCTGTTACTTCCCATCCATCGTTTATAAGGCGAGCGCAAGCTACTGAAGAATCAACGCCGCCGCTCATTGCAACAGCGATGCGCTTATCACTGCTCATATTCAAGGAATTTTAGTGCCAGTTCCTGCTGTGCTATTGGCATCAGATGAAAGCCACTCACATATCCCTTCAATGCGCTTACTATTTCCTTTGCCGTCTCAAGCATGCCATCTGCGCCATTTTGAGTGATTCGCTTTGCCACACTTTCAGGTATGTGTATACCACTTTTTCCACTGGTAAAGTAATTGACCATTTTATCGTTGAGGAACATAATGCTTATCATTATAGGTATACCGATCGGCCGCGCTTTCTTTAAGAATTCTATAACTCTATCGGTCTCAAAAACCGGCTGGGTTTGAACAAATCCGGCACCTGCTTCTTTTTTCCTGGACAAGCGCTCAAGTTCATCATCCATATCCTGAGCAAGTGGATTTGCTCCCACGCCGATAAAGAAATCAGTATTTCCGTTTAGTTTCTGTCCCACTGCGTCTTCACCGTTATTCAGACGTCTTGCAAGACGTATAAGTTCAAGAGAACCTATCTCAAACACGGGTTTCACCTGTGGATGGTCACCGACTTCAGGCCTGTCACCTGTAATTATGAGCAAGTTTTGTAGCCCCAGAGCACTTGCTCCGAGAAGTTCCGACTGTAGACCCAAAACGTTTGAATCGCGACACGTTATGTGCGGAATTGCCTCTACTCCAAGACGATTCTGGATGATATGCGCAGCTGCTATAGAACTCATTTTAAGCTTTGACATCGGGTTTGAAGGAATGTTTAGCGCACATGCATGCGGCGCAAACGAACGAGCAATCTCCAATATTTTGTCAAAGTTAGTTCCGTGCGGAGGCACTATTTCCACGCTGAAAAGCAACTCACCGCCAGTTGGTAACATCTTTAACCTGTCCCTGAACCGTCTGATATCACTATTTTCTTTCACAACTCTTGTACCGCCTCTACCATTACTTTTAGTTTTGCTATTGTTTCATCTACTGTCCTTGTTTTCAGCCCACAGTCAGGGTCAATATATATCTTCTCACGAGGGATAACCTCAAGTGCCTGACGGATACGCTCTTTAACCACTTCCTTTGTTTCTATCACGTGCGTGTGAACGTCTATTACACCAAAACCAATTTCCTTTGTGAATGGATATTTTTTCATCAATGGCAGCATGTCAAGAGCACTATTTGAAAGTTCCAGGTCTATCATGTCAACAGGAATCTCGAGAATTTCCGGATATATTTTTGCGAAATCACCATAGCAAATATGCGTTATTGTCTTTGCTTTGACACCGTCTGTCACAATTGCCATCGCTTTTATTGCAAGGTCAATCTCACAGGGCCTCACCGATATCGCCGGCTCGTCTATCTGAATATACTTTGCTCCTGCGCGTTCAAGGTCAACTACTTCCTTGTGCAGGACTTCGGCAAGCGCAATTGCAGCATCCTCACGACTGTCGTAATACTCATTGAATGACCAGTCCATCATAGTGTATGGACCGGTCACCATTCCTTTTACAGGACGGCTTGTTAGTCCCTGAGTAAATTTGAACCAGTCAAGTGTTACCGGTTTCGGACGCAGTATTTTACCAGTAATAACCGGCTTGCGGTAATAACGGTTCCCATAGGAGCGGACGAGTCCGCTTATCTGAAACCCACTGAGGTTTTCTGCAAAGTACGTTGCCATATCACCGCGATACATCTCGCCGTCAACAAGGATATCGATCCCAATATCCTCCTGAATCTTTATCCATTCTACTGTTGCTTTTTCTTCCAACGGCTTCAATTCAGATACGTCTATTTCTCCACGCAAATATTCGCGCCTTGCTTGTTTTAAGTAATCTGGTTTTGGAAAACTTCCTACGCTTGTTGTTGGTAATTTCACTTATTACCTCCGGATGCACTTCTTGTCATTGCGACCATTTTCTCCAGTTTTTTTCTTGCAACAGACCTTGGCAAGAACTCCAGACCGCAATTTGGATTTACATATAGGTTATCAGCTCCGACAATACTTGCAATCTTCTGGAGCTTCTGTCCAACTTCATCACCTTCCATTTTAGTATTTCTTGCATCAACAATTCCTGCAGCAAGTGACGCCTTTGGCTGTTTTTTTTCTATCAGTTCCATACATTCTGGAGCATAGGTGAAGTCCAACCCGATAATATCGTAAGGTCCATCAAGCAGAAAGTCATATATCCTGGCAGGACTGCCAAAGTAAGTATAAAGAGCGAGTTTACCGGCGTCTGACGTGCGAGCGCCAGCAATTTCCTTTAGTGCCCACTCACAAACGTCGAGCGAGACAATTTCACTATCGTAGACAAGTGATGGTTCGTCAATCTGGATAAGTGGACAGCCCGCTTTGAAAAGCGCTGCCACTTCCTGAGTGAGCGCTTTTGCGTAAGCACCAACAAGATTTGCATAGTTATTGTAGTGTTTGTCAACGGAATTTGCAGCAAGAGTGACCGGGCCAGGCAAAATTACCTTTACTGGTTTTGATGTGCACGTCTTTGCAAATTCAAAATCGCGCACCATTACTGGCTTTGTCCATCGAATCTCACTTCT
The DNA here is from genome assembly GCA_964622465.1 of uncultured bacterium. Lineage (GTDB taxonomy): Bacteria > CG03 > CAZUQH01 > CAZUQH01 > CAZUQH01 > CAZUQH01. Next base: position 5,880 of record CAZUQH010000042.1, read on the forward strand.
TATAACCGGCTGGTGGTATAACGTATTGGTATCAAAATATCTAACCAATCCTGTAATTTCTATACCCTGAAGTTTTCCTGCAAAATATGAGAATTGGTCATGCCAGCGGATTCCGCCGTCAGAAACAATATCAATACCCGTATTATCCTGTTCTTTTATAACCTCACAAGTAACTTCATCCTCAATTTTAGCAAGCTGCTCCCGTGTTATTTTGCCATTGTCGCAATCATGAATTGCGCGACGCAAACGCTGCTCTTGCTCAGTATCTCCAATTCTCGGGTAACTTCCAGCAACTGTGGTAATCATGTACTAATTCCTCCAATTCTGTTGCTTTGCAAGCTTTGGGCAGTGCCACGCAGAGGACTTTGCAGTCGGTCGGCGCTACATTCAGTTTTGCTGCGTTGTTCGTCGCTCAAATACGTTCAGTATTCTCGCTCCTCACGCCTTGCAAAACTGGCGTATCGCCGCCCTTTGTGCTACAAGCCCCTGCGTGGCACTGCCCGAGCAACGGTACTTTTCATTAGCATCGCTATTGTCATCGGCCCAACACCACCTGGCACAGGAGTAAGCCAGCCAGCGACTTTTTTGACGTTCTCAAAATCGACGTCACCAACAAGCCCGCTATCGGTTCTATTTATACCAACGTCAATAACGCAGGCGCCCGGCTTGACCCAATCCGCCTGCACATAGCGGGGTTTTCCTATAGCAGCAACCACTATATCTGCTTCTCTTATGATGTCCGCCAGACCCTTTGTCCGCGAATGACAGATAGTCACAGTAGCATTTTCAGACATCAAAAGCAATGCAACCGGTTTGCCAACGATATTAGAACGTCCAACCACGACAGCATGCTTACCGCTTACTTCTATTCCAGAATGACGAATGAGTTCCATTATACCAAGAGGGGTACATGGCACCGGAATGCCAAGTTCGTCTATCTCCGAACGTTTTTTACAACTCAGAAGTTTACCAAGGTTTACGGGATGAAATCCATCCACGTCTTTGCGTGGATTTATAGTTTCGAGTACTTTCCACGGGTCAAGACCATCAGGTAGAGGCAACTGACAAAGTATTGCATGTATTTTTGGATTGTTGTTTAACTCTTCTATTTTATTTGTAACTTCCTGCTGCGTGGACCCGGCAGGCAAAGCGTGATGTTCGGAATAAATCCCGAGCTCTTGAGCTACCTTTTGTTTATTGCGCACGTAGACCTGCGACCCAGGGTCATCTCCTACGAGGATTGTTGCAAGGCCAGGCGTTATACCGCGTGAGACGAGGTTCATTACATCACGCGATACCTGCTCTCTTACCTCTTGCGCTATTTTCTTTCCATCTATTATCTGTGCACTCACTTTGTTCTCCTTCTGACGAAGCAGTCCATACCACTATGTGTTATTTTCCACGCATGCGGGTGAACAATGGATTCAACATTGCACGCACTATTTGCTGAATTGCATTCCTTATACTGAAGGACTGGTAATCATAACTATCCGCCCAAACTACGAGCCCTGTTTTGACGTCTATCATTCTAACACTTACTCCAACTCCTGCTTCTTTGAGGAATGTTTGATACTTTATATCCCCGTTCTCATCCTGAAAATATATGTAATCATTTACTTCCGGGAGATATCTTGTAACAGTGCCTGAAATAAGAACGTCGATACCGAGACGCTTGCCAAGTTTCTGTGCTTCTTCACCTGATATCTCTGCAGGCGATAATTTTTCCTCGCGGAGCAACTCATCTATTCTGCCACGCTCAACTACGTCATAACCCTCCATAACGAGCTGGCGTACGAATTCATCAGCTACAGCGCTGCCCGAATTCTCAAAACTTAGATAATTAACGAAGTTCAATACCCCGACACGGCGTATACTGGTAAAATCATAATCAGACCGGATGGCAACGCGCGGAACGCATCCGGCTATCAGCAGAAACACGCCTGACGTCAAAAACATCAATGGAATATAATGTTTACGTTTCATCTGATTTTTTCCAGGTGTTTCATCACGCGCTTCGCGCGCGGCGTATCATTCTCCAGCACGAGAAACTTCTCCCAGGCCGAAATTGCGTTTGACTGCTTCGTTGCTTGAGCAAAGTATACCTTTCCAAGCAGATAGTATGCAGTCGCAAAGTCCGGCTCTATTGATATAACCGAGATGAGCGCTTTCTCGGCTTGCTCCAATTTGTCCTGGTTCAGCAAGACAACTGCAAGCAACATATGTGCATTGGAATCATCTGGCTGATGTGTGACAATGTCTAAAAGCATCTGTTCGGCTTGCTCGTAACGTCCACTATTTGCAAGCTCAACTGCGCGCCGAAACTGCTCTTGCGTCATTTTTGCGCTAACACAAACCACGCAAAAAATAACAAGCGAAAGGACAGCACTCGCTCTTTTAGGCGTCATAGCGTTACCTCCTTTACGGATGGAATAGGACGCCCGAGAAATACTCTGCTCAATGTCCTGAAGTGCTCCGGGTCATCACTCACAAAGAATTTATGGCATTGCTTCCCGGAGCGGCGTCTAAGTGCATTCGCGTCTGTCAAAAGCGATTTTATCTGAGCTGCAACTGAAAAACCGGATTCTACAAGAGTAACTTTACTGCCAATTACTTTACGAATTACTGACTTCATAATGGGATAATGTGTACATCCAAGTATCAACGTATCTATGTTCTTGTTTTTGAAACTACCCAAATAATCATTTGCAATATCAAACGCAGCTGGCTTCCTCCACCAATTTTCTTCAACGAGTGGAACAAACAGCGGACAGGTACGCGCGAAACAATTTATTTTCTTGCCGGCACGCTCTGCTTCGCTTTTAAGTGTCCTCTCGTAAGCTCTACTCGCAATTGTGCTGCGAGTGCCGATAATTCCGATATGACCATTTTTCGTAGACATAACCGCTGCGCGCGCACCTGGTTTTATGACGCCTATAATAGGGAGTTTAAATTCCTTCTTCAGCACATTCAGCGCGACTGCCGATGCAGTATTACAAGCAACGACGATTAACTTCACGTCTTGCGATATAAGAAACTTTGCTATTCTGCGCGAGTATCCAGTTACTGCACCGGGTGACTTGTTGCCATACGGCAGATGCTGAGTGTCGCCAAAATAGACGACTTTCTCATCCGGAAGGACCTGCCACAGCTTGCTTACGACAGTCAGACCACCTACTCCCGAATCAAATACTCCTATTGACCGCTTATCCAAGCAAATAACCTCAACTTTCTACTACTTATTTCTGGCATACGTATTTATGCCACGTGCAAGACACTGAGCAATTTTCTCCTGATAGCTAGAATTTTTGAGTTGTTTCTCCTCTTTTGGATTTGTTAGGAATCCGGTTTCTACAAGGCAACATGGCATTTTCGCGCCACGCAGAACAAGAAAACCTGCCTGTTTCACTCCCCTGTTCAAAGACCTCATGTTCCTGTCCATCTCTATGTTTACGAACGTTGCAAGTTTACCTGACTCATTGCGATATTCATTCATTGCCATTGACCATAGTATCTTGTTCAGGTCTGCCTTCTGTTTGTCTGTTTCAATGTCCAGCACTGCGTTTTCACGCTGAGCAACTGCTTCTGCTTCTATATCGCCTGTCTCTTCTGATAGAAAGAAAACCTCGATTCCTTTTGTCTCGCGCTTGAGTGAAGCGTTGCAATGAATGCTTACAAATAAATCTGCTCCTGAGTTATTTGCTATTTCAGCCCTGTCGGTCAACGGCACGAATACGTCATGGGTACGCGTCATTACTACCTGCATTTTGTAGTCGCGGTGCAGAATACGAGCAAGCCGCTCTGCGAGCTGTAAATTTACGTCTTTTTCCAGTACTCCCGAAGCGCCAACGCAACCCGGGTCCCGGCCTCCATGCCCCGGGTCTATAACAACTTTTTCTATTTTTGAGACGGGCTCTTTGACAAGAGGCGCCATTATCGGTTCTGGCGGTTTGGCAGGTTTCTCACTTGAAGGACGCTCTTCTTTCTTCTCTACACGGCCACCGAGGTTTTCCACGTCCACCACAATCCGGTATGGGCTGGTATACTTGCTTGTTTTTATCTTCCCTGCCTTACTTCCTAGATAAAAACCAAACAGTGCAGATGAACCGCGTTGGCTACCAGTGACTTTCTCTATAACGCCATCATCAGGAGAGTCCTCCTGAACGCCAGAAAGGAGTGCGCCTTCGATTGCAACTTCAAACACGTGGCTGTTCTTCTCACTGACTGAATATTCAAGGTCATCTAATGTTTCTATCACGTAGCGTGTATATTGTGAGTATGAATACCATCTGGTACTTACAATGTTCACTCCTGCTTCTATCTTCAGGGTCTTGCTTGAAAAATCCCAGGTGATATTCTTTCTAGCTGCACGCGAGAAGGATTGCGTGATTATTCCTTCAAGCGGTAAGTAAACCCTGCCATCTATTAGCTGTGGCTCCTTGCGCATACGCCGTCTTTCTCCTGCAATATGCACCCAGGGATTACCAACCTGGAATTCTACAACGCCACGTGGTGCATCAAGCCGTATTATCTTTCGCTCCCCAAACCAGTGCACCCCGACGTCGAGAAAACGTGCGACGTCATACGCTTTCACATACCCCATCCCACCAATCAGTAGCATTTCAAAATTGTCAAAGACCTTGCCATCCGAGACCACTCTGTAAGTGATCTGACTGGCATGTTCTTCTATTTGGTTACTAGATTGTACTGCTGTTGTAATAAGAGAACAGCTTAAAATATATACAAAAAGACTAAAGAAAAGGCATTTGAAACGAATATTGAGCATTTAACCATTTATCCAATTTTCAACAGAACTTTTGTTTATTATATCCAATTTGTAGCGATAGCACAAGTGCTGTTTAAAGTCG
>CAZUQH010000043.1:0-9124 GCA_964622465.1 uncultured bacterium
ATTTCCTTGTCTCCTCAAGCAAAGTGCGTCCAAACGCGACCTGCAAGGTGGTTGTGCTTCGCTAATAGGTACGCAACCCTATGTAACAGCAACTTGACAAAATTGTAAAGATATTGTAACATTATATTGGAAGTTGTGGAAATAGTTTTTTGGTAACTTGTTGTCCCGAAAAGGCAGAGCCCAAAGTATTTGGGCTGCGCAAAGTTGTCGGCTAGCCAAGATTAGTTGGTTGGCAGCGACATGCCGAAGGATAACGTGTGAAAAAGAAAACTAACCACTATCCTGAAAGAACTCTCCTCATTACCCTCCTGCTTTCTCTAGTATTCTCCGGATTTTGCTATTCAAACATAAGCTATGCTGCTGATTTTAACCAACAGGTCAATTCAATCCGCCAGGCGATAGCAAGAGAAAACCCACCGCTTGACTCAGACGAGCTTAATACAATCATCCAGCAATGTGAAAGTCTGCTTGCCGAAGAGCCAAAGTCCCTTGAAGTATTGTGCTTAACTTCAATTTGCTATGCACTGAAAGATGATATTGACACTGCATTGGTCTTTACAACCCGTGCTCTTGAAATTTCACCTGACTATCCAGATGCGCTGGCTTTTCACGGATTTCTTCTGTATGGTAAATCCAGGCAAGAACCTGCGTATCTTAGTGAGACAGTGGATACGCTTAAAAAACTACTGACAGTAGCACCTGACTACAGAGGTCCTGTTATTCAAGGATATTCCAGTGATATCACAGAATACATGTACCATCTAGGAAGGGCATATACTGAGATGGAAGACAAGGACTCTGCCAGAGAAGTATTTCAGCAGATATTACAGAAGTATCCAGATGGCCGTTGGGCGCCAATGGCAGAACTTTCTTTGAAGAGATTAGCATTGCCAGAGCACAATGATGATGTTAATGAATAATCACCACTCACTACGATCAGTTAAGCCTTTATTGGTTGCATGTGTGCTGATGCTATGGTCCATATCGCCAGTAATGGCCAGGATTGGTGGTGAGCGTTGTGGTTCCAGACATGGAGCGTTTCTGGAATCTGTTGGATCATATGAGACCTATGTTTTCTCAGGAGCACCCGGACTTGCCAGTGGGGCATACATTGTCAAACGTCATGAAGTGCGTTTAATCTTTCCATTTGACGAGGAAGGAGAGCGCCTAATACCTGGGGTTGGAAGCGGAAGTTTCACAGAAAGTAAGTGGTTCCACTGGTCGGGGACGAGAGAAGTAAGTGGTGATTGCTCGTCAGGATGGTATCGTGTGGGCCGGGATATATGGAAGAGCTCAGGAGACGGGGGAGTAAGCGACCATAGGTGGAAAAATGAATGGAACAATCACGATGGAAGGGTGCTGATTGACTGGTATCGGGACTGGTGGGGAGACCCTGTAACGATAAAGTATGAGATCAAAGAAGCAAGTGCCAAAGGACCGTATTTTGTTGAACTTGGAGGCCCACCGAACATCTGGACAGCTGCATGGGGACCTCAGAACCCGAATGACGGTTCGGACTGGGCGGAGGTTCTGTCTTACAATGCTGAGTGGTGTGAGATAAAGACATTTGTGTATGAGGTATGGGATATAGCAGGACATTATCTCGGTTTCCATCCAGGTCGGCCTGGTGATGTCGGCATTAGCTTTTATGCTTGGGGATATCGGAATTGGGACCCGCCGGTTCTTGACTCGCCTGCACAGGCAGTAACTACAAACAGAACGATAACTGTGAGCGGATGGAGAGCACCGACGAACTCACCAGTGGATCTGTATGACAATGACCACAAGCAACCTACTGTGTGGTCCGATGATTATGGTCGTTTCTCTGGAGCGGTTACACTTGATGAGGGCGAGAACCGCATAACAGCGACAGCGACTGGCAGGACAGGAATCCCGAGTGACCATTCGGAGCCGATATTCGTAAAGTATCTTCCACCCGGGCCTGGCCCACCTCAGCTCGTCTCTCCTGCTGACGGTTCGTGGGTAAACACAAGTACTGTTACACTTGAGTGGCAGCCAGCAAAGGGAGATGACCCACAGAGATATCTCTGCTATGACATTGAAGTTTCTACGAGCCCTGACTTTTCGACCTTACTATATGACCAAGGGATGTGTGACTGTCGAGACTATTTTACTGACCCTGGTCTTGAGGTGTTGCCAGACCACGGTTACGATGAGACCGGGTATTATCCGCTCGCAAGGAGCGTTGAAGATACAAAAGATTTCTATCAAGAATTTGACATGACATTTGTCAGCCCGCCTCTGTATTATGGATGGGTTAGAGTGGGATTAGAGAACAGCGACCCTGACAATACTTCCCTTCTTGAGGTTGGCGATTTTTACAAAGGAGATGATGGTAAAAGGAGATTTTCTTTGAGGTTCATAGACCAGAATGGTGAGGAAACATGGGCACGGCAGGTAATGCCTGACTTTGTAACTGGCCGAAGATACCACCTCAGGATAAGTTACGATAACAAAAAAGATGAGCTGACAGCCAGTATGTGGGATGGTACTGCACTCGTGGCTTCGGTTGTACTGGAGCAAGTGGATGGTTTTGAATTTGACCGGGTAAGATTTTCCGTGCGTCCCGATAGGCCTATTTCTGACATCTCCTGGAGCGCTAGCCAGCATGCTATTCATCTCTGGGGTGATGCAGACACTGCGCCTGGGAGACGCGAAATAGAGACGTACGTAGACAATATGAGGGTGGTGACCGGGGGAAATCAACCCCAGGTTCCACCACTGACAAACGCCGCTGTCACCGTCCCAGAAGGGACGGTATTCTGGAGGGTGCAGTCTGTAGACTTGTTGGGTAGAGAAAGCGACTGGGTATGCAGTGGTTTTTCGGTAGACGTTACACCGCCGGTTGCGGATGCCGGGACAGATTTTTCGGTACCTGTTAATACGACCATTACTTTTGATGGAACAGCAAGCTACGATCCGAAACCAGGAAGTGGCATTTCGTCTTGGAGGTGGGGATTCCTTGAGGGTGGAGCCCCTGTTACATTGCACGGCGAGATTACAAGTTTTTGCTTTCGCCATCCAAGCAGCTATGTTGTAAGATTAGTAGTTGAAGACGTTGCCGGAAATGTGACGTCGGATACATTGCACGTGGCGGTGGGCGGCTCGGGTACTTATCCGTCTGCCTGGCCAAGTGCGCGGTATGATATGGAAAGGACTGGCTGGTGCTGCAACGCTTCCGGTGAAAGTTTGAGAGAGTTGTGGGCAATAGATGGGATTTGGGAGCATATTGTGATAGGGACACAAGGTAGAGTATATGGCTGTAGTGGAAGGTATCTCTCTGCTATCGACCCCGGATCTCAACAAGTGATCTGGAGATTTGAGGGTGATGGTGATCTCCTCCCGCCCGTCATTGGGTCGGATGGAAGGGTTTATGTTGTTAGTGATATCGGAACTCTCTCGGCCATAATGGAAACAGTGGATGACCCCAATCCATTTAAGGTAGAATGGGAGTATTCTATGGATGGGAGAGCGCTTACATCCCCTGTGGTAAGGTCCGATGGAAGAATATACTTGCATGTTGACAATGTTTTCCATGCACTGCGTGATGAAGGGGATAGAGTCAGTGTAGTGTGGGAGAAGCTTTTTCCTGCGCGGCCTGATGGATTGTTTTTGGCAGCCGCCGCAGGAAATACTGAGGCTGTATACGTTGTGAGTCAGGAATATGCGAGCCCCGGCTTCTGGAGGCTGTCGAAGTTTGTCGATGAGAGCCCTAACCATCAGGTCTGGTCGGTTGGTCTTGGCCAAGCTAATGACATTTCCTATCCGGTAGTCGGAGATGCCGGAGATGTGTATCTGAGTTTAAACCGAACTGATGGTTCATGGCTCATTCGTTTTTCCAAAGACAACGGTAGTCAGGTATGGATTCAAAATCTCGGGCAGGTAGCTTCGGCTGCCGCGGTAGGGCCTGCTGGTCGTCTGTACGTTCAAGGAACAGACGCTGGTGGCGTTGGAAATCTGATTTGTGTAGACTCTAATGATGGAACGAAAGTATGGAATTACGAGTATCAATGGATATTAAGTAGCTGTCTGCCTACTGTTGACAGGTCGGGAAATATACTTTGCCTAGCATACTTTGGTGACTCTGGGCAGCTGCTCAAATTCGCAGATGCCGGACTGTCTGGGCGAGTTATTGGAATGGCGTCGCTGTGGCAAGTTGGGTTCCGCGCGGATAGCTCACCCGTGGTGAGCAACGAAGGGATGGTCTACTTGACGGGTGGGTCGGCATTACACTGTGTCGGCCCAGACCCCGAAGAAGTCTCCGTGTCAGTGGATGGGTTGGTAGAGGTGAATGAGCCAGGGATAACCATAGAGCGGTTGTTTTCTCTACCGGCAGATGCACTTAATGCTTTGCAGGTTCAGAATCTTGAAGAGCCACAGTGGATATACGATGTATCTTTTACGCCAAGTGCAGCCGTATGGACCTTTAAGTATGACCCGTCCGCCGTTGTTGGAGATGAGCAATCGCTGCGAGTCTACCACTACGAAGAAATGGAATGGGCAGAATTACCAGGACAACAAATTGATACCGCTGCCAACTGGATTACTTGCACATTGGAATCAGCTTCTCTTTTCGTTATTACAAGACCAGGGGATAGTTTACCTCCACGGACGGAGATACAATTTTTGGGCCCAAGTGTCGGAGCGAAGCCCGTGTTCATTTCTTCTGCCACAGCAATAATGTTTACGGCGATTGATGACAGGTACGAGGTCGGTGATTCGGAAGGATTGGGTGTTCTATTTACAGAATATAGGATTGATTCAGGTGACTGGCAGGTATATGAGGTAACATTCACACTAACCGCTGGCTATCACAGGATTGAGTACAGGAGCAAGGATAAGGCAGGAAATCTTGAGGAGATAAAGAGAACGGATGTATTTCAGGATGAGGAAGCACCGAGAATTGATGTTGAGGTCGGTTATCCAAAGGTAACAACTCTTGAGTATGAATACATAACTTCAACCACAACAATAGAAATAAGTGCGGATGATTATGGCGGCTCAGGTGTAGAGAGTGTTTTGTATCAGATTGACGCAGAAGACCTACATAGCTATAGTACACCAATTCAAATGGATACTGAAGGAAAGCATATCCTTACGATAATTGCACAGGATAAAGTTGGCAATGCACGGAGAGAAGAACGTGTGTTTTGTGTGGATAATACGCCACCTGAGGTAACACTTGAGGTTAACGGGCCTGAATATCAGACAGCTGATATGTACTATGTGTTATCTGAAACAGAGTTTGTGCTTTTTTCTGAAGACCCTGCAATCAAGTCAGAGTTTCATGACGATTTTCTTCTTGATATCTCAACCTGGGTGGTAGAATCAGGTAGATGGTGGTGGGAGAGTTACAGTGCCTGCGGTACAGAAGGGAAACTTGTATCTAAGAAAGAGTTTGTACATGAAAGGAAAGTGAAAGCACGAATGAGAACAGAAAAGTCAGGTACAAACTCCTGGGAGGTTTCCTGGATATATCCTCTGTATCATAACTGGGCAAATTGTATGTATGCGTTATTGCATAAAACTGGAGAGATAGAACTTACAATTGTAAAGGATGGAGAACGGTCAGAATACCGTACTCCATCATCTCTTTCTCCGTTTGACTGGCACGAGTTTATGTTTGAGATAGGTGGGGATGATTGGTTAGAAGAAAAGCAGGTAGTACTTTACATTGATGGTGAGAAGTATTTAAAGGTAGATGATGAGAAGATAGCCGAACTTTCAGGCCATGTTGCATTTGATGCAAATGACGGTGCCCAGGCAGAGATAAAGTGGGTAAAGGTAATATGGGGAGAGGCACCAGGATGTGGTGTCCTTATGACCAAAAAGCAGATTGACGATAAAAGTTGGCAGGATTACGAAGGAGTTTTTACGCTTGAGATAGCAGGTCATCATACCGTCTCATATTTTGCAGAGGACCGGTTAGGCAATAAGAGTCAGGAAGAAAAAGAGGAGTTTGTACTTGACGACCTGTGGCCAGCTACTGAGATTGTAGAATCATACCAGCAAGGAACATGGAAGCACATAACCGACGAAAGAATCTATGTCCCTGAGAGTGCAAGTTATGCACTTTCGGCAGAGGATGAGGATATTGGGTGGAATGAGTATACGGAAAACTTCTGTGCTGATATAGCAGGATGGACTCCAGAATCAGGTTCCTGGAAGGTTCAGGAGGGAACGTATGAAGGAATTCAGGGCAAGTCAGTGAGATACACGGATTATCCTCATGATAGAATTGTTGAGGGTCTTGTAAAGACAGAATCTTCTGGCACAAACTCCTGGGAGGTCGGCTGGATATATGGAAAGTATGAGTCGTGGGATAATTGCTGCTATGCTCTATTACACAAAGATGGCAAGGTAGAGGTTACGGTACTAAAAGGTGGTGAGCGTAGGAATTATGAGGTACAGTCGGACCTCTCGCCTCTTTTATGGCACAGATTTACATTTAAGGTAGAGGCCTCAACGCTTACATTCTCAATAGACCAGAAGGAGTATGTCAAAGTTATTGATGACCGACTTCCACTTCTTTCTGGAGGTATTGCACTTGATGCAAATGCCTCAAGAGTTTTGTTTGATAACATTCGTGTTGCAGAGATAAGAGACGTTGCCATCTATTCAGGCATAGACAAAACCCAATACAGAATAGATAGTGGTATATGGCAGGAATGGGATAAAGAAAGTGAACAAATACAATTCTCAGAGGGTATAAGAACAATTGAATACAGAAGCACAGACAGAGTAGAAAATGAGGAGCCCACAAGAGCGACGACATATTATGTAGATGGCACTGCTCCAGGAAGTATGCTTACACTTGAAGATGGTGCGCAGTATGAGTCAGAGAATGGAACACTCTATGCATCACAGGACACACAATATCTACTTACTGCAGAAGACCATGAAGTAGTTGGAGTTAGAAGTGGTATAAGAGAAATCCTTGTGAGGATGGACGAGGGAGAATACGAGCAGTATACAAGCATAATTACTCTCACAGAAGGTATCCATACAATTGGCTGGTATAGTGTTGATAATGTTGGGAATACTGAGAATCCACAAACATTTACTGTGTCAGTAGACACAACCACACCAGAGACAGAACTTGTAATTGGCGAGCCGTCATTTGATGGATTTGGATACAAATTCATATCACCTCAGACACCACTTGTACTGAATGCAGAAGACCCTGTGTCAAATAGTGTCTCATCAGGCCTGAAGTACACCGAATATCGCCTCAACGAAGGTGAGTGGATAATATATACAGGCACGTTCTCGTTTCCATCGGGACAGTATCTTTTTGAGTACAGAAGCAGGGATAATGTAGAGAATACTGAAGAGACAAAGTCAGTACAACTTGCGGTAACTGTTCTTGAGGAATGTGCAGTGTTTGCTTCCACGTGTGTCAAGCTAAACGGGAATGGCTTTGTCAAAGGTCATGTATATTCTAACACACTCATTGAGGTAGTTGGTAAGGCAGTAGTAGATGGGGACGCAGTTGCCCAAGAAATTAAGGTCACAGGCAATGCAGAGGTAAGGGGACAAACAAAAGAAGAATCCCCCGGGTTTCCTGACGAACCAATTGATGTGAGCATCATCTCATTGATGGTTCAGGAGACAAATGATAATGACAAAATACCACTTACCCAGCTTGGAAGAGAGTCGGTAGACCCTGATGGGGTCCTTACCCTTGAAGACGATGATGTTCTTGTTCTTTCAACTGGCACATATTACCTTACAGGGCTATACATTAGTGATAGCGCAACACTTGAGGCAGAAGGGACTGTCCGGATACTAATTGATGGTGTCCTTGAGATAACAGGCCAGGGTAATCTAACTTCATCTGGCATACCATGGAACTCATTTGTCATATCAAGTACAGACACTGTTGTAAAGGTATCAGGACAGGGGAAATATGAGGGATTGATATATGCACCTCGTGCAGAAGTCCAGGTTTCAGGTAATGGTATGGTTATGATTGGTAATGTATTTGCAAGAGAAGCACACATTGCAGGGAATGCTCAGGTTATTGCACCACAGAGGGAAAGCGGGTTGCCAGTTCGTTCTGCTAAGCGTGATACTCCAAAAAACTCACCTGACCCTGATAGTGATTTCTATTTGAGGGCTTACTACATATATCCAAACCCTGCAAAGAGTGGTGCATCACCAACAATACATCTTGAGTGCGGGATAGCAGACAGGGTAGAGATAAGGATATATAACATTGCTGGGGAACTTGTACATGATAAAACCATTACAGGAAGCCCATTCATAAAGAGTGATAAATACGTATATGAACATTCCTGGGATGTGACAGACATTGCATCAGGTGTATATATTTCAGTGATAGATGCTCACAAACAGGGAGAAGACCCAATAAGAGAAATAAAGAAACTTGCGGTGATAAAATAATGACTAATATGATGAGTATCATTCTCAAGAGCAAAAGAATCCCGTACCATAAACCGAGATGCTTCGCTCATGCTCAGCATGACAAAAAGCTGTGGCAATCTCTAGCTGTGGTTTTTCTGCTACTCGCTATTCCTGCGTTAGTCCTTGCCGGAGGAGCAGACACAACTGGCTGTCAGTTCTTAAAAGTTGGCCCTACTGCACGAGGAATGGGTTTTGCTGGTGCATACTCAGCAATCTGTGATGATGCATCCAGTGTTTACTGGAATCCTGCAGGTCTTGCTTCTTTAGATATGAGGGAAGTATCTGCAACATATCTTAAATACTGGCAGGGTATATATTATGGTTTCGTTGCAACAGCAATACCATTAAAAGATACTGGTGTATTTGGTGTAGGTATAACTTATCTTGGAGTGGATGGGATAGAGGCAAGAGTAGCAGATACCTTAAAAGAAGACAGGAAATTCGGTGCATACGATGCGTCTGTCAGGTTCTCATTTGCAAGAGAGAATGCATTCCCTAAACTTCTTGATGACTTGAGTGTTGGTGTAGGTGTACAGTTCATTCAACAGAAGTTAGATGATGAGCAAGCATTTTCAGGTGCAATTGACCTTGGTATAAGATACCCTATCTCTAACAATCTCAACCTCTCCCTTGGGTTATACAATATTGGTATAGGCCCTAAGTTCATAGAAGAGCG
>CAZUQH010000044.1:0-2780 GCA_964622465.1 uncultured bacterium
TTCCCGGAAATTCGTTTACCATTGGAAAAAACTTGAACTGGTTTATTAGCGCCTATCCTTACAATGTCAATATTATACTTGTGACCGGCATACGGTATTTTGATTTGAACCTTTTTCCAGCCAGAAGGCAGCCAGGGGTCAAGCAGCAAGCCATCAGCAGCAGGCCTGATGCCGATAAGATAATTTAGCATTGCGGTAAGCATCCACGCAGCCGAGCCGGTATACCAGGTCCATCCGGCCTGGCCTGGTCTCGGCGATTGAGGGCCATCAACGTTCCCTGGAGTTACATAAGGTTCGGCACGATATACTTCCGGATTCTTGCCTTTTTCAGGCGGGAAAATTCCTCTGAAAAGCTCCCATGCGGTTTGCCGGTTTCCGGCAATGCACTCTGCTATAACAGCCCAGCATGCAGCGTGAGTATAGACCCCGCCATTTTCGCGGGAACCAGCAGAATACCTGGTAAGATAACCGATACTCTCATCTGGTTTTGTATAGCCAGGCCAGAGTAAAATAGGTCCGTACTCTTTGTAAAGATACTTCTTGCATGACTTGAGAATCTTCTCGCGCCTTTCTAAAGACGCAGTGTTTGCTATTATTGCCCAGGACTGTGAATTCAGGAAAATTTTTCCCTCTTTAGACGACTTGCTGCCTATTATCTTTTTATGGTCACTGGTTGCCCTCAGATACCATTCTCCATCCCAGCCATATTTGTTTATCGCCCGTTTAAGTTTCTCTCTTTCTTTTTCCAACGTATTTATACTTAATCTACCATGCTTATTTGTTAACCTTAAAACATCAACCCAATCGTTGAGCACGGCGCAGAGGAAGTGCGCTAACCATATACTCTCTCCGCTTCCGTCATCTCCTACGGATGAGAGTCCGTCGTTCCAATCGCCGTCAAGAATAAGCGGCAGACCACGCCTGCTCTTTCTCTGAAGTGAAGCTTCAATAGCCCTTTCGCAGTGTGTAAATAATGTGGCGGATGAACTGTTAAAAAATGGTGTTTTTTCACTTAGTACTTTTGTATCTCGCGTTGCGAAAATATACCGGGCTGTCATATAAGGTAACCATAAGAGGTCATCACTATAATGCGTATCGGAGTGCTGACCGCCAATTGGATGCCACCAGTGCTGAACTGTGCCGTCCTCGTATTGATGCGCTGCATGCAAAAGTATCTGTTTCTTCATATTTTCCGGTGAGGAAGTCCAGAGCCATACCTGGCTGTCCTGCAACTGGTCACGAAAACCATAGGCGCCACCGGTCTGGTAATACCCTGTCCGTCCATTGATACGCGAGGAAATTACCTGGTATTTAAGCCAGATATTTGCCATATAATCGAACTCTTTGTCAGGCGTTTCTATCCAGGATGCGGTAAGTTTTCTTTTCCACCATTGTTTAACTTTTTCCAGGCCTGCGGTTGCTGTCCTGATATTTTTATACTTTTCTGTCAATTTTAATACATCGTTCTCATTTTTTGCTGCACCAAGCACAAGAACTAATGTCCGGGCTTCTCCCGGTTTCAAGCGCACGTCCATTGCAAGTGAGGATATGGGGTCGGTGTTGGGATGGGATTGCTTGCGCAGGCTAAAGCCTGCGGCTACCTCAGAATGACAGGTGACTGCCTGTGGAGATGTAAGTGAGCCATAGCGTCCGAGAAACTCCTCTTTGTCGAGAATCCCGCTGTTTTGCTTGTCACCGCCACAGCCAGCGTGAAATGCAACGTACTCCCAATTCCTGTTCCAGTGCTCACCTCTGCTATTTGGAATAGCCCATAGGGTTTTGGTCGCAATCACCCCGCCAATCCTGTTATCCCACTTTTGTCTGATAAACAGTTTATGAAATTCTCTGTGACTATCCGGCGCAACGCCGAGACACCATTCAAGATACGTGGACAGCCGGAGACGTCTGGTGCGCCGTGAATTATTCTCAAGCCGGACCAGCCAGACCTCAAGTGAGTCGTCAAGCGGAACGTAAGTAGTCCAAACGCTTTGGATTCCATGATTTGACGACGAGATTTTTGTGTAGCCGATACCGTGCCTGCACTCGTATGCGTCTGGCTCTGCACAAACTGGTTTCCAGGATAGAGACCAGAAATGCCCGCTGTCCATATCGCGTAAGTAGAGGAATTTTCCCCAGTCGTCTCTTACCAAATCTTGTTCCCATCTTGTTATACGGTTAAGCGTCCCGTGGGTTAGCCAGGAATAACCGGTACCTGACTGTGACATTACAGTCCCATAGCCACCGGAAGGACAGAGGACGTTTACCCAGGGTTGTGGTGTATGCGGATTAGTGATTACATATTCCCAGCCATCATGGTCAAAATGGCCGATGCTGGGGGTATACATGGTACGGGATTGCTTCGTCACTTCGTTCCTCGCAATGACAATGGAAAACATTTCCAGGAACGCGCAGGTAATAGCGTTGTCCCTCCGGATGGGAACCGCCTGGCTTTCCCGCCGATATTTACTTCTGCCCAGAATCTTTTTGGTTCCTCATGATAATTGAATGCAAACACAAATGCATTTTTTCTATCGGCACGCGCCATAACCGAAATGTCCCAGGGCTCTACCAGGATTGTTTTCTTGATGCCCAGCATTTCACAAATTTCATCTATTATATAAACTTCGTAATCAAATGTGTGGTTCAGCCCGAAACCAAGCATTGCTGCCTTTCCGCGGCCTGCGTTTTTAAGTATGCCGCAGGGCTTCCCATTGACCGTGAAAAGGGTCTTACTGCTGCCGGTTGCATCTATCTTACTTATCTTACCGAGAACGCGCATA
>CAZUQH010000044.1:2880-8811 GCA_964622465.1 uncultured bacterium
AGTCCGAGTGCTTTTCCTAAAACAGTGCATTGCCTGCCGGAAAGGTCTTTCTGAGGCAAGGTTGGGGATAGTAACAATTTGCCACCTTGCAGGACATACCGGGCAATTTTCTGCTGAACTTCTCCTGACATTGCTTCAAGAGAAAACACAAACAATGCATTTTTCCTATTCAGTTTCTTCTGCTCTATCCGCTCCAGGTCAATCATATCAAAATGTCTGTTTGCAAGTGTCAGTAGCCGTGCAAGCCCATCAAAGAAAAACAGATTACGCTGCTCTTCCAGGTATGAAGGCAGTTCACCCTGGACGTATTCGGTACTCCAGTAAGGGAGGTAAAATCCAAATGTGAGGCCGGTAACTTTACTTGTTGTCGCAAGTTTTTCTCCGTATTTTTTTATAAACTCACCGAATTCTTTTACCATTTTGTAGTGCGGGCGCGTTGAGCCACCACTTGCAACCGGCGCCTGCCATTCATGATAAGTTCCCATAACACCGAGCCGTTTCTGGTTCCTGCCACCACTGAACATATAGCAATTCAAGCCGTTTAGACCGTTTGCGCAGGATGCAGCGAGATTTAGCGAAACATCCGACGGATATATGCGTGGACGGTCAGTCATTTTTCCACTCTGAAGTTCTGCACACATAGAAGGAACTCTATCTGTCGTTATCATCTTTATGCATTCGGTAGCAATCGCAATATCGTGAAAATTCTCATAATCCAGGCGCCTCATCTGATATGCGCCGCCAAATACCGTCTGTTTACATACACCGGAAAAATCACGGAACATAGAAGTTGTCATAGGTGCAAAGATACCGCGACCGCGAACGTCATAATCATAAAACTGAGGGATGTTTATTATATATGGCGGCATTATTGCATTATCCTGCGCTTGGTTGACGAGAAACGCATAATACCCGGAGTAATACTTTCGCCAGAATTCTCCCCAGTCGCTCAATGCCTGTAAATTGATGCTTCCATTAAGTTTTGACGGCAGGAAAGCAGCTTTATCAAAATTGCGTAGTTTGGTCTGCCATACTACGTTTAATTTTTCTATCTGGACATACCGGTCGCGCAGAAATTCTCTCCAATCAAAAAGGGTTTTGCTATTCCTCACAGGCATTTTGTTCAACCAATGCACCATACCTATCTCGTTGCATAACTGTACAAGAATAACCGGACCGTTTTTCGAATCAAGATGCTCGCGAACGACAGGCAGGACATTTTCATACCACCGCTTAAGATATTTTCTAAAGGCAGGATTTTCATATGCTATTATAGTCACATGAGGAAGGTAGTTTGCGCCGCTGCCCTTTGCGTATATTTCAGGATAATCCCGAACGAGCCATGCCGGCAGCCCCTCGTTTATAAGCTCTGCGTTTGATACAGGACCTACTCGTGCGATAACTTTCAATCCATATTTTTTTGCCAATCTCAAAAATCCAACCAGGTTCTTTTCCGGGATTGTCCTGCCTGTCCAATCAAATTTGCCCTGTTCCTGCTCGTGCCACACCCACGGGATGTAAAAACTTATCGTATTCAGGCCTGCATCTTTTGCTCTCTTAAGATGCTTCTCCCATAGTGTTGCAGGGATGCGGAAGTAATGAATTTCTCCTGAATATATAAAAAAGGGCCTCCCGTTCTGGACGAAAGTATTTTGTTTTATTCTCATCTTAGAATTTACCAAATGGATTGAAGTTCCGTGCTGCAAAAAGGTACCATGCAGAAGAAGATACGCACAAACGGTCATCAAACATTGTCCAGCCGCCACCGGCAGGCGTACCTGGATTCGAAGCATAAGGAAGTCCGAGAGTACCGTCGTGCATTGAACTGGGCGTCAGGCAGCGTGTAAGTGATTGGAAAAAATAATCCGCCTCTTCACGACGGCCAACCTCCTGAAACGCAATCACCATCTGCGCTGTGCCCTCAAACCAGACAGAATCGAGGTCAGGATAATGACTGTCGGTATATGACCCTCCGAAATCAAAACCGTCTACTTCAGTTCTTGCCCTGGAATAATACTTCTGGCATCATGCTCTTCTCATAGCAAAATCAAGACCGCGTTCATACTTGCTTCCAAAAGCACACACTGTCCACGCAGAAACGTCAGTTGCGAAGTTGGCATCGTTTAATCCGTTGAAAAATCTACCCTCTGGCTCATACCACAGATGCTCTTCCATAAATCTGGCAATCTGCCGAGCACGCTCCTTATACGCCTTCTTGCCAGTCAACTTACCTAATTGCTGAAAAAATGCGTAGCAATCAGCATTATGCTCCGTTGATATCCAGGAAAAAGCATTGCCAATTTCATCAAATCCACCACGTATTCCACCATCCTCATTTCTTAGTGACCACAACCACTCAGCGAGTGTTTTACTCAACGATAGATACTTATCGCGTGATGCACCATCAGGATTTTTTGAACAAAAGTAATTCGTAGCCATCCCGAGCCAGCCGTTTGGCCCTGCTGCTGCACTTCGAGCGTCTACGCTACCGTCAGCCCGGTATGAATCCGCAAAACCCCTGAATCCTGTGCCTTCAGCACGCTGCTTTTTCACTTCCTGCAAGAAAAAGTCAAGTATCCTGGAAGCGCGCTCCCACTCGCCTTCCAGTCCAAAAACAAACACTGACAGTGCCTGGTCGTAAGTAAAGCACACGTTTGGATGTGGTCCTCCGTCCTGACTCAAGCACAGACCCGTATCTACCTGCTGTGCGCAAAACCACTCCAGTATCCGGTTTTCTTCTTCTGGCGCCCTTTTGATAGCGCCTGCCAGCGCTTCCGAGGTTCTGGAATACGGGCCCGCCAGTACTACAATCTGCATAGCTATTAAGCAACAGAAAATACCAGTCAGTTTCATTTCACAAACATAAAATCATCGATGAATAGCATCGTGCCCTGACGATTACCAACGTTAGAGCACAAATCACAACCATAGTAATTCTGATTTGCATGGAACCTCCTTTTGGCTTACTCTTTTAAGCCGGACGTGGCGATACCCTCTATAACGTATTTCTGCGCGAGGAAGAACACTATCAATATAGGGACCACCACGACGACTGCACCTGCCATCAGCAATCCATACTCGGTAGCATACTGACTGTTGAGGTTTGCAAGCGCCACAGGAAGGGTATACATCGATTCTTTTATCATTACGATTAAAGGCCACAGAAAATCGTTCCAGGAACCCATAAAGGTAAATATTCCGAGTGCCGCAAGTACCGGCTTGCACAGAGGCAGTATTACCTGCCAGTATATCCGGAATTCAGAACACCCGTCCATTCGCGCCGATTCTATCAGGTCATCCGGAATCGTGGATATGAACTGGCGCATAAGAAATATTCCAAACGCAGAAGTAGCTGCAGGAATTATCAAACCCATATATGAGTTTAGAAGTCCGAGTGATTTAAGCAGAAGAAACACGGGCATCATTGTCATCTGTCCCGGAATCATCATCGTGGCAAGAATCAACGTAAATAACCAGCCTCTCCAGCGGAAACGGTATTTTGCAAATGCGTAGCCAGCAAGCGAATTCAAGAACAGCGAAAGTCCTGTTATGGAAAGCGCTACAATCAAACTATTCCAGAAACAGCGTAAGAAGTTAACTCCTTTGAATAATTCCTGATAGTTCCCGAATGTCGGCTCTTTTGGAATCCACTCTGGCGGAAAAGTAAAAATACCGCCTTTTGTTTTGAAGGAAGTGGATAACATCCATATAAACGGCAGCAGCGTAACTATAAGTCCTGCTATAAGCAATATGTGCACCAGGGTTTCGTTCATTCTGCGCTTCAATAATTCCGGCGTCATTTTTTTCTTATGCATATGTACCTCCGCCGCGCTGACTCAATTTCAGTTGAATCATCGAGAATATGAAGATTATTATAAACAAAACATACGCAATTGCTGATGCATAACCGAATTTAAAGTATTTGAATCCCTGGTTATACATATATAGTACTATCGAAATCGTAGAATTCAGCGGCCCGCCTTTGGTCATAACGTACGGCTCCGCAAAGAACTGGAAGTAACCGATAAGAGTAGTTATCGTCACGAATACGGTCGTCGGCTTTAGGCCTGGAATCGTAACCTTCGTAAAACAATCCAACCAGCCGGCACCGTCAATTTTTGCTGCCTCGTATTGTGCTTTGGGGATTGCCTGAAGCCCGGCAAGAAATATGACCATGTTGTATCCAAAATTTCTCCAGACCGCCATTATTATAAGCGACGGAAGTGCAAGCCGTGAGCTCCCAAGCCAGTTTTGTGCCGGTGCTCCTATACTCTGCATCAACCAGTTGAATAACCCGTAGTCCACGTTGTAAAGCCATCTCCATACCACGGCAACGGCAACTATCGTTGTGACTACGGGAGTAAAGTAACCGGCACGGAAAAAGCTTCTCGCTTTTATGAATCCTTCGTTCAAGACCACCGCAAAGAAAAGCGAGACAAAAATAGAAAGTGGCACGCCAATACCTACAAAAATAAAAGTGTTTACGAGCGACTTCCAGAATATCGGGTCTGAAAGCAGGTTTGCATAGTTTGAAAAACCCACAAACTTTACGTTACCCCAGTTTGCAAGAGCCATTGCATCCCAGTCAGTCAGCGACATAACAAGTGAAAATATAACCGGCACAAACAGGAATACGGCGAGTGTGGCCAAACTCGGGATTAAGAAAATGTATGGTGCACGGATGTTTTTTAAGCCGGCTGTCTCTGTTTGACGCCGGCGTCCGATAAAGTAGACCACCAGGATAATGGCAATAAGTATACCGGTAAAAATAAAGATAACCGGTTTAATGTTTGCATAGCCAGCACGCGCAGATAAAATCCTGGTGATGTCCTCGTCCAACAATTTGAGCGCTTGCTCGTTTGACATTTTACCGAGTATCGCTTCTTCCATCCGCATTTGTATCTTGTCGGCAATCTGCTCCCATACAGGAATATTCGGAGGTGACTTTGTATCCTCCATCTGCTCTCCGAATACTTTAATCATTGGTTTGGTGTCAAAGAATTTGTCCTGCCACGTGGCTTTGACCGCAGGTAAATCCGTTGTCATTTTGTACCATTCAACCTGAACCTCCGGTCTTGAAAGAAACTCAACGAACTTCCATGCTGCATCTTTATTCTTTGATTGCTTAAAAACCACCAGGTTGCATCCACCGACAAAGGACGTGCGGGTCTTCTTACCTGGCACAACCGCTACATTCCATTTGCCGTCAAGTTCCGGCATTTCTTTATGGGTCATCTCTACCATCCAGGGACCGGAGATGAACATCGGATAATAACCTGTGCGGAAAGCATAGAATAGGTCAATGTCAGCGCCTGCCGCAGTTGGAGCAATTTTTTTATTGAACAAGCCGTGGTAATAATTGAAAGTCTCTTTGACCTCGTCGGAAGTCACTCTTGAAAGAGTCATATCTTCGTTTAGAACGTCTCCGCCATTTGACCACAGAAAAATACAAAAAGAATTCCAATCCTTTACGGGAAGCGCAATTCCCCATCTGTCTATTTTTCCGTCTCCGTCAAAGTCGCGCACCAGGTCAAGGCCACATTGTTCGAGTTCATCCCAGGTTTCCGGTGGATGCTCCCAACCTGCTTCTTTCAGAATGTCCGACCTGTAAAACAGAACACGCGTATCCACGTACCACGGAATACCATAGAGATTTCCATTCACTATATTGGTATTCCAGGAACCAGCGTAGAACTTTTCTGGAGATGCAACTTTTGATTGTTCTACATATGACTCAAGCGGTTCGAGCGCACCCATACCGCCAAATTCACTCATCCAGGTTGTCCCCAACTGGCAGACGTCCGGAGGGATATTGCCGGCAACCGAAGTCATCAGTTTTTCGTGCGCAGCATCCCATGGGATTGCCTGTGTCCTGACTTTGATGTCAGGGTATTCCTCCTCGAAACGCCTCGCCATCTCGGCTATCTTGAT
>CAZUQH010000045.1:0-8678 GCA_964622465.1 uncultured bacterium
GGTCTCCGCCGCGATGGAAAGATGAAATCAGGGAATACAGAAATTCAGGAACCAAGCAGTATTCCGAAAACAGGCACTTCCGGTGGTCCGTATCTCGTGACAGGCGGGCCTGGCTCAGGTAAGACGCGACTCCTTGTCAGAGTTGCAAGTAGGGTCCTTGCAAGCGGGATACCGGTTGACCGTCTCCTCGTGCTGACTCACTCTAACCGTAATGCAGCAGTTATTTCCCAACTACTCGCTAGTTCACTCCCATCCGCTTACACGCAGCTACAGGTTTATGACTTCGCGGCGCTTGGCAAGCGGCTTCTCAGGGACCATTACTACCTTCTAAATATCAGGCCAAATTTCCAGGTGCTTACGGACTTTGAAAGAAAGATAGTATTGAGGCATCTGTTATGGCGGCCGCGGTTCCGGTTGAAGCATTTCGGCAGAGTCCAGAAGACAACAGGTTTCCTGGAAGAGGCTGGTGATACTCTTGACTCTATAAAACAGGCGGGTGTGAAGCAGAATCTCACACGCACACAGTCAGGGAAGGACCTTGCCTTACTTTATGATGACTATGAACAGTTCCTGACAAAGAACAATTATCTTGATTTTCGTGACCTTACGCTTAAAACTGTGGAGTTGCTTTCGCGAAATAAAAGTCTACTGGATGACCTCAGGCAAAAACTCACGTGGCTCCTTATGGATGAATTCGAGGATATGGACAGGAATGAATACGAGATTCTCCGGCTACTTGGCGCCGGACGGCGTGGTATTCTTATATGTCTTGGCGAAGATGAGGGAATTTATCGTTTTCGCGGAGCTGATACACAAAGAAATGTCCAGCGTTTGCACTCCGACTTCCATGTCGTAGAAAAGAAGCTGCGTGTCCGCAGGGCTCCAGAACAGCGTGAGTTGCTACGTGTAAGAAACCGCGCACAGGAAATGAGAGCAGTTGCAAAAACTCTTATGAAATGGAAGAGGAAATCTCCTCAAAGCCGATGGAGTGAAATGGCAGTTATTACGCGTGGCCTTGATTCAGACATTGGGGAACTAAAAGAGGTGCTCTGGGGGTATAAAATACCATCAGAAATACTTGGTGGTGCAGGATTTTTCCGCCAGCCGGAAATTGCAAGTTTATTGAGCGTTCTTCATATCATATGGAGTTCAAGTACCGCACAGGATGTGGACGACGACAAAGTTGCGCGAGCGCTAGCCACTTGCGATTACAAAACAGGCAAGCCCTGGCTCAGTGAAGTGGAGATTGAAAGATTATGCAGCCGTGCATTAAGGAATAACCGTTCTCTGTGGTCTGAAATCCGCGAGCAGTTACTTGAGCGTAAAGATAAACACAGTGGAGCAAGTGACAGTCCGTATATATCTCAGGAAACAAAGAGGTGCTTGAGAAAATTTCTTTCACAGGTGCAAAAGATTCGCCAGCACATTGGTAGGATGACTGTAGAACAAATAGTTTATGAAGTATTATGGGAATTTGGATTCTTAAACAATGTGACAAAATCGCTTAAACAGGATTATATAGCTGCTTCAAAGACAGCGAGGAATGTCAGGTACTTTTACGACGTCGCCTCCAGGTTTGCGCGGCTTATCGGTCAGGTAAGCGGTGGTATCCCTGATTTTAATGAATTTATGCTTCAGTTGAACGAGCTGGTAAATTCCTATGGTCGCGAGATTATGGTCACGTTCTCCAATTGCCAGGATTCAGTTCAGATACTGACTGTCCATCAGGCAAAAGGTTTGTTTTTTAAGAATGTGATTATGCTTGACATGGTTGAAGGGGTATTCCCGAGAGAATTCCGTGAACCCTCAATACTCTCTTTAGGTGAGTATCGTCAACTTAATATCCTTCCAGAACCTGACCGGCAGGAATATTATCACCAGGAAACAAGGATGTTTGAGGTAGCATCAAGCCGTGCAATTGACAGAATAGTTTTTTTGGCGCCTGAGTCCGACCCGCGTGGTACTACACAAACTTTATCGCGGCCGGTTTCTTCTCTGTGTGAGAGGTTTCCCTGTATTGAAAGACAAACAAATGAAGAGTGTCTTTCGCCAGATGAACTGATGAGCGTTCATGAGGCGCTCCAATATGCTGCTTCAAGAAATGTGCTCGATGATTTGAGAGAAGTGCTTCCCTCTATATACGTACCACATATTAAAAAATCCACAGGTTCGCAGATTCTCAATGTCAGAGATTACGTTCCATATATTACTCCAAGCATGCTTAACACATATCAGGAGTGCCCGCAGAAATTCTATCATGAGTATATCCTGAGGATAGAGGCGCCACCAGATGGAGCAGCAATTGCGGGCACTTTGATTCACGGGATATTAAAAGAACTCCATATCATGTATCCAGGTGCGTTTGATAGGCATGCAGTTGAGGCAGCAATGGAAATAACAGAGCATATATGGAAGGATAAATCCAACGAGTTTCCGACTAAATACGAAAGCCAGTACTGGTACCAGCGTGTCCGTAATCAGCTTTCGGTATACCTGGAGTATGAAAAAACCCGCCAGAGGGATGTAAGGGAGTGCGAGTACAGTATAAGTTTTAATTTAGGTGATATCCCGCTAAAATGCCGGCTCGACCGAATTGATGCTCTACCAGGCGGTGGAATAGAGATAATTGACTACAAGTCAGGCAAATTTTCATGGAAGACCCCGAAGACCGTCCTTGCTCACGGAGCGAATGACCTCTTGCAGTTACCTGCATATTTCTGGGCACTTAAAGAAAGCAATACAGAATATAAAGATGTGCAAAAGATTACTTTCTGGGCGCTGAAAAATGAAAAGCCGGTTACAGTGGATATAACAGAGGATACACTTGATGAGTTGCGCCGGCAGCGCGACATACTGAAAAAGCTGTGCTTAAAAATATTCTCCGGTGATTTTTCTGTTTCCGAAAAAAAGCAATGCTGGGGTTGCCCATACCAGAATATCTGTCCCGAGGCGTTGAGATGAGCGTGAAAAAAATCCTAAAAGAACCGGGCGGGTTGGTTCTTGTCCGTGCAGGAGCAGGCACTGGCAAGACAAAACTTCTTATTGAGTATTATTTAGCAGTGCTGGATAAGCTTTTACAAGAACACTTCAATATAGAGGACGCCTTGCAGAGTATTCTCGCAGTGACTTTTACGAACCGCGCTGCAGACGAAATGCTCGAACGTGTGACAAAAACGCTTCAGCAGCGTGGTGTATCAGACGCCCAGCACGTCGCATCATTTGCTGAGGTATCCACGATAGATGCATTTTGTGCGAAGTGCTTGAGGAAATACGCGCCGCTCATCGGGCTCGACTCTGATTTTCAGATAATTGATGGGATCGGTGCGCGGTTACTCTTTGATTCTGTATTTGAGCGGCTTTGCGAAGAAAATTCCCTGCCATACATCGATTCGGATTACGCGCTGAGCACTTTCAAAGACAGTTCGTGGAATACGATTTGCGCTTTGAAGTCCCGGCTCATACTGGAAAAAGACATACCAAATCTGCTTGGAAACACAGTTTATGCAGAGTTTCTTGGTGCGGTTTATGCTGCGTATGACAGAGAGTTGCTGATAGGTGGCAAACTGGATTTTGGCGGGCTGCTCGTTATGCTGCACAAACTAATAGCAGGATTTCCTGCCGCTACGGTAGAGCTGAAGAGAAAATACCGCTACGTACTTGTAGACGAGTATCAGGATACTACTGAAGCGCAGGACATGTGTTTACGTGAGATATCCGGGGACAATTACTTTGTTGTTGGTGATTTCAATCAGTCGATTTATGCGTTCCGCGGCGCACAGCCGGATAGCATCCGGCAGATGGAAAGCAATTCCAGCACCAGAACGATATCGCTTGTCAGGAATTTCCGCTCTGACACAAGAATACTAAAAGTTGTAAACCGTGCTTTCCAGGATAAATTATGGAAATATGAACCCCTTGCAGCAAGGGACAATGCAGGAGAAGGCGAGTGTGGAATAATATTAGCTCCTGACGCCGAGGAAGAACCGCGTTTGGTTGCGCGTAAAATCCTCGGGTTGATTGATTCTGATGGAGTTCCTGCCGAAGAGATAGCGATACTCTTAAGAGAAGTAAGAAACGAAGCGCGGCGTTACGAAGACGCTCTTCGTGAGCAGGAAATTGAATTTATATCAGCTGGCGCTAGCGGATTCTTTGACAGGCCAGAGATAAAAGACATAGTTGCAATACTCGGCATGCTGGATAATCCTTTTCGCCAGGACTACATCGTGCGTGCCGCACTGTCACCTGCATTCGGGCTGGGAGACGATGCTATCGCAGCACTTTCAAACAGACTGGAGGGTCCAGAATCAAACGAAGAACACGTCAGAAGGAGACGTATTACTCATTACGACGCGCTTGAACGGATGAATGAATTGAGTAATTTGAACGCTGAACAAAGCCGTCTCGCGGACCGTTTCCGCTCGTTCATAGCAAAATTTCTTCTGAGGAAGAGAAGCATACGCCTGACCACCCTTATAAGAGAGGTGCTGGTTGAGTCGGGTTATGAACTTGCAGTTTGTAGCTATCCTGCTGGTGAGCGTCGTCGCCGGCTCGCAAACCTTGAAAAATTTCTGGAAATAGCGCGCAGTTTCCAGCAGGACTCAGGTTCACCAGACCTTAAAAGTTTCATGAAATATATAGATGCGATAGTAAATAACCCATCCCTTGCTGAAAGTGAAGCGGATGTTGGTAGCACACGTGGAGCAGTACGTATTATGTCAATACACCAGGCAAAAGGGCTGGAATTTTCGGTGGTATTTATTGGTGAGTTGAGACCGCGTAAATTTCCTGACACAAGAGTCAGGGGAACCCCGTTCCTGGTCACGGACGAAGGGCTGATTATAGAGACTGATGAGAACAAGAAAAAAATAACCCAAGACGAAAAGAAAAAACGTCTGGAGGAGGAATGGCGTTTGTTTTACGTTGCGTCCACAAGAGCAAAGCACAAGCTTTATTTTTGTGGTGTGCCAGATAGAGATAGCCGTGGTAAAGAGAAACTAAGTGATTTCCTAGCAGTATTTCTGGAGCCAAACGCCGACGAGAACGGCTGGCAGGTTAAAGAACATTTTAGAGACCTGGTCACTCTGGATGGTAATATAGGCCTTTATGGCCGTAATAATCAGATACGCGAAACATTCCTGTCCAGCGACACAAGTCATGATAGTCAAAAGGAATCGTCATCTGTTGACGTGAAGGCGCTAAAGAGAAAAGTAAAGGAGCTCTTACAGCAAGAGCAAGCAGTTACCAGTGATATTATGCCGTCAGATATGATGGAATTTACCACAACCAGTTTGAGCACCTACGCGCAATGCCCTCTGAAATACCAGTATCGTTACGTTCTTGGTATGCCGCCAAATCCCGGACTAAAGCCGCGTGAAACCCCGGAAGATGGTCTTGAGCCAGGACTCTTCGGGACACTTGTCCATCGTCTTCTGGAGGAATATTTTAGAGAGAAAAAGTTTGGCACGGTATGGACAAAGAAGAAAATAAAGGAGAAATTCGCTTCACTCGCGGTGAGCTCAGGAGTTAATCAGGAAAAGTTAAAGTCAATTTTCCTGCCGGAAGTCGAGCAAATAGCAGAATGGTTTGTTGGTTCAGAATATGATATTCCTGCAGATGCGGTAATGTATCTGGAACAGCCATTTGCAATCAGAGTAGATGGCTATCCTGTGAAGGGAACTATAGACAGGGTAGACAGGACCGGTGGCCGTATCCAGATAGTGGACTACAAGACCAGCCGTATTAGTAAAAGTTCTGAATTCAACCTTCAGATGAACGTTTACAGGTATGCAGTGGAAAGTGTCTTTGGGGTGAAGGTTTCCGGCCAGTTATTGCTTTTCTTGAGAGACAAAAAAGGTATCTCCGTTAAAGCCGACCCACATATCTATGAGCAGATACAGAGCATAATACACGGGATTGTAGGCACGGGCTTGCCCGTGCAGACAGGAAACAGCGAGTTCAAGGCAGCCCCTGGCTCTCACTGCTGGCAGTGTGACTTCCGCCTTTTCTGTCCGTATGCTCCAAAGAAACAAACTACGTCTTCACAATAGAGAGTGCATTAATTCAACTTCTTTTTGACGACTTCAGCAATTTTTGTTGCGAGCCCTCTGGTTTTTTCTATCGTCGGTCCTTCTACCATAACTCTGCACATAGGTTGTGTGCCTGAATATCTAACAAGCACCCTTCCTTTGGTACCAAGTTCTTTTTCCGCTTCTTCAATTGCTCTAGTTATCTCCGCTATGCCTTTTAAGTCCGGTTTGCTTTTTACGTCCACGTTTATCAAAGTCTGAGGGAAGCTTTTCATAACTTTTGAAAGCTCAAAAAGAGTTTTCTTTCTTTTTTGCATGATTGCAAGAAGCTGAAGCGCAGTAATCAATCCATCTCCGGTCGTATGATACTCTGAAAATATTATGTGCCCGGAATCTTCTCCGCCAATGACCGCTCCATTTTTCAGCATCTCTTCAAGCACGTATCTATCTCCGACTTTTGACTGTACGTGTTTTATCCCCATTCCCTTCAGTGCGACAGAGAGGCCAAGATTACTCATAACCGTGGATACGACTACGTTGTTTCTCAGGGTTTGCTCCTCTTTCATATTCTTTGCGCAGATTGCAAGAACTGTATCCCCACTTATAATATTCCCTTTTTCATCGACAGAAATCAATCTATCTCCGTCGCCATCAAATGCAAGTCCAATATCTGCTTTGTTCTTGACAACTTCTTCACTGAGTTGCTCAGGATGGAGGGAGCCGCAGTTAAGATTTATATTTTTTCCGTCTGGTTCTGCGTTGATAGAAATAACCTCTGCTCTCATTTCTTTGAATATAGTCGGTGCAACTTTGTACGTTGCTCCATTTGCACAATCGAGGACAATTTTTACTCCTTCAAGGTCCAGGTTCTTTGGGAAAGTATGCTTCAGGAAAACTATGTATCTGCCGAGTGCGTCTGTTTCCCGGAAAGCACGGCCAATTTCCTCTGGAGAAGAAACTAAATTTTGAAGCGTTTTTGAAAACACCAACTCTTCAATTTCAAGTTCCTGTTTATCAGATAACTTAAAACCCTGTTTGGAGAATATTTTTATTCCATTGTCATCAAATGGATTATGAGATGCAGAAATAATGATTCCACAATCTGCATCCATATTATTTGTTATAAAAGCTATCCCCGGGGTCGGCATAGGACCTACCAGTATTACGTCGGCACCCATTGAAGAAATTCCGGATGCAAGCGCGCTTTCAAGCATATATCCAGAGAGCCGCGTATCTTTACCTATAACGATTTTTTGTCTGTGCCCCTTTTTTCTTAGCACGCAGGCAACAGCCTGGCCAATTTGCATTGCCATTTCGGATGTCATTGGATGTTTGTTTACAACTCCTCTTATTCCATCAGTCCCAAATAATTTTCCCATTTTTACCTCTCCGTTTTTCCGAGCTCCTGGCTCTGTCTTAATTTTATAATTACATCCGGAGGATAATATCCTCTTGCTGTAGTATTTGGATAAACAAGAACGTTTCTTCCAAGAAGGGTTCCCGGTGTCGTGACAGTATTACATCCTGTCTCAACCCCATCTCCTAAAATCGCTCCAAATTTTTTTAGGCCTGTCTCATATTTCTTGCCATTTATATTCAGAATAATCTGAGATTCGACTATCTTTAAATTTGCAAGTTTTGTCCCGGCACCAAGATTAACCTTACCAAGAATACTGTCGCCAATATATGCAAAATGACCTGCTTTGCTTTGTCCGAGCATAACCGAGGATTTCATTTCAGTTGTATGTCCAACAACACATCCGTTTCCGACCATAACATTCCCTCTTATGTATGCTCCCTGGCGTACTTCTGTATTGTCTAAGATAATGGTTGGACCTTTTATTAAGGCGCCTGGTTCAATAACCGTTCCATTTCCTATTTGAATTTCATCATCCATTAGCGCAACTCCTGCGTAAATCACAGATGCGCCAGAAAGAATCTTGCCATCTCTTCGGACAATAAATTTTCCCTTTGAGGCATCACCCGGTTCCAAAACAAATCCGGAAGTGATTATTTCTCCTTCGTAGAGAACAATTGTTTTATTAACAATGGAACCGTCTTTTCTTAAAGCTGCTACATTTGGTTTAATATTTTCTCTGATATATCCTTTTATGTTTTTCAGTGCCTCCCATACGTATTCAACGTTCTCAAAAAGGCCAGAAAATGGGTTTTCTTCAAGGTCAAAAAAATCTTTGGGTTCTAGCATGAGCCCCCCCTCTTTATACTAAATATAGCAAAAATCTTGATGAGAATCAAATAAAATTTGTAGGCACGGGCTTACTCGTGCATCTTGTTATGGTTTTGGTAGCCGCAGGCTTCAAGCCTCGCGTAGGCAATCTCGCAGGGTGGACAATTGCCCTTCTAAAATGTAAGATAGTAGCAGGATATGGCCCCATAGACTAGCGGTTTAGGTCACGGCCCTCTCAAGGCCGGAGCACGGGTTCGAGTCCCGTTGGGGCCAGTAGTGTTTACACCGTTAGGTAGCGAAAATGTTATGCCAACGGGGCGAGAACGCGAGGGGGTTGTAGGGGGAGTAGTCCCCCTACGCTTTCGGGGTGACAGCGAGGACTTTAAGTCCGAGCGTTCAGAGGGGCAGAGCCCCTATGAAAAGGAGCGAAGCGACGCTGGGGGCGAGTCCCGTTGGGGCCAGTA
>CAZUQH010000046.1:0-2939 GCA_964622465.1 uncultured bacterium
TCTACCATTTTCTTATACATTATTCTTGCTTTTGCGTTATCCGGGTCATACTTCAGCACTTTCTGAAATTCAGATGCCGCTTCTGCCAACTGCCCTTCCATATAGTAAAGATAGCCAAGATTGAAATGCGCATCCGCCTGGTCCGGTTTTATCGCGATAGACCGTTCGTAACACTCTATCGCGGCGCGCCGCCTGTTCGTCATATAATAAATGTTACCCAGATTGTTGTAAGCACCCCGGGAATTCGGCCGGATGCGGAGTGCCTGCTCAAAAGAGCCGATTGCCTGCTGCCATTGCCTGCGCTTAGCATACTCGTATCCAAGTTTATAATAGTCATCGTAAGAATCTTCGCCCTTCTCTATTTTATTTCTCAACTCCTCAATAACAGAGTAATCCTCCGGTTCCTCAAAGAACTTTTCATTCTGGACAACTCGGCTGGCTCTGAACGGCTTCCACGCCTGCGGAGTAAAATAACCGATAATAAAAACTCCTATCAAAAGTCCGCATATCCTTGACAAAAGACCTGTTTTTGGCTGCTTTCCGGGACTGTATCTAACGGTCCGTCCGCCAGCAACCTGTGCTACTGGCCTGGCTTGTGTGTTCACGACCAGACCCATCACCAGAAACAGATAAACGCTGGATATTATGAACCTCATATTTACGCAAAAGAAATTCTGCCCAAGCAGTGCAACGCCTCCGGAAAGCAAACCAAGCGCAAGCATCCCCGTTTGCGAATCTTTCTGATATGATGCCTTCATCCCCTCCTTCCAGAATACGACAAGCATCCATAGAAAAACAGACAGCCCTACTATTCCGGTCTCTGCGAACGCTTCCAGATATTCGTTATGTGCATAGTTGACAATGAACTGATTCTGCGGGAGCACCGCTTTTAATTCTTCTGAAGCATATTTCGGGAAATTGGTATGGAAGCCGCCAATGCCTACGCCGAATGGATTTCTCAAACCCATAACTAGAGTATCACGCCAGATGAGCAAACGCTCTGTCTGCCTGAGCCATACCGAACGGTTACTCCACACAAACACACCGGCGATTATAGTGAGAGCAGCAAGAGCAAGCGCAATGGTCTTTCTGGTAGCGCCTCTGCGCCTGAGATAAACAGCAATAAACAATACAAGCGCAATGCCAAAACCGACCCAGCCGCCTCGCGCTTTTGTAGCGTACAGTGCAATAATCATTACCAAAAAGCATAGCCACCACAAGAATCTACGCGGAGGCATCGCTGTCAGAGCCAAAGACCATGCAACAGGAATTGTCGTCACCAGATAGGCCGCAAGAAAAAGAGGGTTTCCAAAGGTACCAAATGGGCGACTCATCCTGGGAATCTGGACACTGCCAAAAGACCATCCCCGGTACTGGCCAAGCGCATAAAGAGAAATGAAGGACGCAGACAGTACCCATACGCCAAGAATAATTCGCCTTTGTTTGATGCCCCATGGTGCGCTTGCTATAACGAAATATATTCCCAGCCCCAGAAGCATCCGCTCAAACTCTTGTCCTGCAACCATCTTATCCGGCACTACAACGTAATGGATAAGTATAAGCAGGCACCAGACCAGGAGAGGCAAATGCAGGCGGCTTGCTGGGATACTTTGCTTGAATGCCAGGCCATTGAATACAAACCATGCACCTGCCAGTAATATGACCGATGTCTCAACCGAAAGAAGCTTCCAGCGGTGTATCTTTACGTCGGGTGCTACGGCACTCCCCACAAAGAACATTATAAGCAGGCAGATAAAAACAACTATCCAGACTTTACGAGCCATTTTTTCGAACCTGGGCGAAGGCGATGCCGAGCCCACTTACATCTTTTGATAGGTTATGTAGAGAGGGCTCCCATCACGTAAGATATCAAGCATTACGCCGTCTTTTAGATTAGCCTTCTTAATCACCTTATTGAATTCAGCTATATCCGGTGTCTCTTTACGATTAATCTCACGCAGGACATCACCTGGCGCAAGGCCCGCCTGCTGCGCATCACTGCCTGGCTTTATTGACACAACCACGCAACCCTTAACGTCACTTGCAAGACCGAATTGTTGTCTCACTTCACTGGTAGCGTCGGAGAACTCCGCGCCAAGCCACGAGACCGTTTCCTGTTTCTCCACGGTAGCAGCACCGGTTATCTCGCCCGGCATCTCACCAAGGTTTACAGTAACTGTTTTTGGTTCGCCGTTGCGAATTATCTGAATTTTAACTTTTTCTCCAGGGGCCTTACTTGATATTATATCCTGAAGGTTCGCAATGTCTTTCACTTTTCTGTCATCAACTTCAACAATAAGGTCTCCTCGCTTCAACCCTGCCTTTTCTGCTGGTGAACCTTCAAGCACGTTATTCACAAGCGCTCCCTGTGCCTCTGACAGGCCATATTGCTTTGCAATCACATCGTCAACTTGCTTTATTTCCACTCCGAGCCAGCCACGCACGACCTTTCCTTTTTCAATCAGGTTAGAGAGTATTGCTTTTGCCTGGTTGATTGGAATAGCAAAACCGATACCCGAAAACACGCCTGTCGGAGCAAATATTGCGGTGTTAATACCAACGACCTCGCCTCTCAGATTAACAAGCGGACCGCCTGAATTGCCGCGGTTAATCGCTGCGTCTGTCTGAATAAAATCACGATACACCTTACCTTCTACCTGTAGTGATTGACGTTCAGCGCTAACTATCCCGGCAGTAACTGTCTGGGACAGACCGAATGGACTTCCGATTGCAATCACCCACTGCCCTATCTTCAGTTTATCGGAATCGCCGAGTTGCGCGCTTGGAAATTTTCTTTTCACCTTGATTTTTACGACTGCAAGGTCTGTTTTTGGGTCCTGTCCGATGACCTCACCGTCATACTCCTTATCGTCCCATAACTTTACCTTTATCTTGTCCGCCCCGGTTACGACATGGTTATTCGTAAGAACATAGCCAGT
>CAZUQH010000046.1:3039-8461 GCA_964622465.1 uncultured bacterium
GACGCCGAAAAAACCCCATGCCCGCGCACGACAACTATTTTTCCGTCTTTCAAAATCGGCGCGGCAAGGCGCGCAACCTCCTGGGAACCAATGCTGTCTTTAGTCACAATGACCGGAATGCTCCGAAAATAGAATTTACCTTCCTCATCTTGCGGGACGATTTCTTCCATAGTAAATGACAAAGCAACTGTTGCGGGCGAGTGCGCATGCACAATAGCTCTATGCCCGGTCATTTTATATATTGCACGGTGGACCACAATTTCAACGGATGCAAGATTATCTTTCTTTGTATCGTTCAAATTCACGCAAACGATATCAGACGCTTTAAGTGCACCGAGTTGTGAGCCGTGCCTGGTAATGCATATATTATTCCCATCTAAAACGCTCATATTTCCACTATGAGAATTATTTAAACCACTTACGAACAGCTCCCTTCCATATTTTATGAAATCATCATCATGCATGCTCATTTTATCCTTGGAAACAGCGACTCACCACGCACAATAGCAGTACCGGATTTAAGGCCGCCCCATTTAATACTCGCAGGTAATTTGCAATCCTTGATGCTACTAACACCCAGACGACTTAATAATTCCTCCATAGACCCAGGCATAAATGGATATAAATATATAGCAATGATTCGTAACGCTTCAAGCGTGGCATAGAGAACCGCATCAAGACGGTCTGATTTCTGTTTTGCAAGAACCCATGGGGACTGGCTTTCTACATATTGATTTAAGCGCGAAACCAATTCCATCAGCAAGAGTAATATATCCGTGAGCTCTTCTCTTTCATAATGTGGAACAATGACATGCCATAGATTATCCACATCACTCATTATCTTACGTTCTATATCGGTAAGCATTCCTGCTTCCGGTACTCTCGCTCCACAGTAATTCTGCACCATCGTCAACGTCCTGGAAACAAGATTTCCAAGGTCATTCGCCAGGTCCGCATTATAACGCCCGACAAACGC
This sequence comes from uncultured bacterium, assembly GCA_964622465.1. Classification (GTDB taxonomy): domain Bacteria; phylum CG03; class CAZUQH01; order CAZUQH01; family CAZUQH01; genus CAZUQH01. The sequence continues at coordinate 4,016 of CAZUQH010000046.1, forward strand.
ATCGCGTGAAAACTCGCCGTCCTTACCAAAAGTGGTCTCACGTAAAAGAAAATACCTCAGCGCGTCAGCTCCAAATTTTTCTATTATATCCGATGGCTCAACTACATTACCAACCGACTTGGATATTTTTTCTCCGCTAATTACCCACCACCCATGCGCAAACACACGACGCGGAAGTTCTATGCCAGCTGCAATAAGCATAGCAGGCCAGATGACAGCATGAAACTTCAGGATATCTTTACCAACCAGATGGACGTCGCAAGGCCATAGTGCCTTGAACCTTTCATCGCCAGCATCCCATCCAACCGCAGAAACATAGTTCAGGAGTGCATCAACCCACACGTAGCAGACAAAACTATCATCGAACGGCAATCGTATTCCCCATCTGAATCCGCGCCTGGAAATACACAAGTCCCTGAGGCCGCTTTGCACGAAGCTCTTAACCTCATTGAACCGAAACTCAGGCAGCACAAAATCTTCTCTCCTGGCATAGTACTCCAGGAGTTTTGACTGGTAATGAGAGAGCCGGAAGAAGTAACCGTCTTCCTCTGTCCATTCTGGCTTGCGGCCACAGTCCGGGCAAACTATATCCGTTGCATCTGCTTTACCAGGCACGTAACTCTCGCAATGGACACAATACCATCCCTTGTATTTTGCTTTGTAAATATCGCCTTGCTCGTACAAAAGGTTAAGAAACTTCTCTACCGTCCCGATATGCCTCTTTTCGCTGGTCCTCAGGAAGTCATCATTGGATATATTGAGGCGTTTCCATAATTCGGTAAACTTACGATACTGCTGGTCAACAAATTGCTGTGGAGGGATACTATTTTGTTGCGCTGCACGCTCTATTTTCTGCCCGTGTTCGTCTGTTCCCGTAAGAAAGAATACGTGAGCGCCTGCCTGTCGCCAGAAACGCGCGAGCACGTCGGCCGCAATCTGGGTATATGCATGACCAAGATGTGGCCGGTCGTTCACATAATATAACGGAGTGGTAACGTAAAACTTATCTTTCACCGCTGTCAGGATTCGAAACGCAATAATATTTGCGTTACAGCCCCTTACGCCTCGCTCTCATACGCTTCAACAAAACCGGACGGCTCGCTCCTTTTTTGCTGGTTTTGCTATCATATAACACACTCTCGTATCCCAGGCAGCACATTAGACGGCCGCACATACCCTGTGTTTTAGAACCGATACTCAGCTCCTGCTGCTTTGCCATACCAACGGAAATCTGTGGAAAATTCCTTAAGAACGTCCTGCAGCAAAGAGGACGACCGCATGGACCGACTTCGCCAGCTATTCTTGCTTCATCTCTGGAACCAACCTGCACCATCTGTATTCGCATCTTCAAAAAGTAACCCAGGTCTCTAACCAATTCCCGAAAATCAATCCTGCAATCAGCTGTATAGTAAACATAGAGACGACGGCGGTCAAAAGTGTACTCCACCGTAGACAATTTCATATCAAGGTCGTATGCCTCAACCCTCTCCTTCACCTGAGTTATAGCGCTGGAATTCAATTTATCGGTATCCTCCCACTTACGCCAGTCGTCCGGGGTCAGACGGCGGATTATCTTTGCAAGCTGGCTGGAAGAACGGCCTCCCTTCCGGTGGGCCTCACTGGTTTCATCATCCATATGTTCAAGCATCACGACCTGCCCTACCTCAAGGACGTCGCCTATCCTGGCCAGACACCACTCACCGAGTTTTAAATCAAGCGTGTCAGGCGACGCCTCAACTATATCCCGGCTCTTACGTACTCTTAGATCTACTACGATACTCATTCAATAATCCTTTATCCACCGTGTTTAGCGTAAGCAAGAGTGATTCAAGAACAAGCGAAGGATTCACGTTGCTCCGCAACAATTGCAGGGAGTCCAATAATGCTTGGCTACTTTCTTGCGATGCTAAAGTTGGTAATGTCTCCAGTCTTTCCGATGCTTTTTCCAATAAGCATTCCAGGATTGCCGAGACCGTTTTGCGGTCACGTGCGCCTGTCCGGATAAATCTTGAGAGTTCACCGAATTCCCCACGCTTCAAAAGAACTGTTAGGTTACCCACCAGGCCCTCGACTTCCTGGCGGGTCCCATCCAGAACTTTAGATGCTCCGGAAATACTCCCTGAGGACGAACGCGCAACCGTTAAAGCTTGCTCTTTCTGCACATTATACTTGCCAATCAATATTTTTGCAATGTCACTGGCACCGAGCTGTCTGAATCGTAATGCTATAGACCTGCTTCTTATTGTTGGAAGTAACCGGTAATAATTTTCTGCGAGGAGTATTACGACTGTATTTGCCGGTGGTTCCTCTAAGATTTTCAATATGGAGTTCGACGCTTCTTTTCTCGCTTTGTCCATACCTTTGACTATGTATACTTTTACTCCACCCGTCTTCTTCAGGTATGCATCGCGCTTGACATCCCTGAGCTGGTCTATGGACAATGTCTGTTTTTCTGGTTCTACAATCGTAACAGAGCCGGGTAACTTTATTTCAATCCGGTGGCACATTTCACAAACTCCGCAGGCATCGTCATCTTTCTTTTCCAGACAATTTAAAGCAGCGGCGAACGCGAGTGCGGTTGTTTGTTTGCCGACTCCATCAGGACCATGAAAAATATATGCGTTTGCATACCGGTTATTCCTGACCGAATTCCGCAAAATCCCAACTGCTATATCCTGACCAATAATATCAGAAAATTTGTACATTCGTCATAACTGTCATTGCGAGGAGGACGCATTAGCGTCCGACGAAGCAATCCCTTTGCTGGCAGGGGATTGCTTCGTCACTACGTTCCTCGCAACGACCTCGTCGGATTACGATTCCTTTAGAAATGGTTTTACCAGGCGGATGATTCTTCTATGGGTTTGGTTTTTTAAAGACATTGTATCAATCACCTGGAACCGGCGTGGTTCCCTGACTGCCAGCTTCAGATAACCCTTGCGCACTCTCTCGTGAAACGCAACCTCTTCGGTTTCCAGCCGGTCAGGCCGTCTTGCCCTGCCAAGTCGCCTCAACCCTTTTTTGACATCTATGTCCAGCAAGAATGTGATATCCGGTTTGAGTCCATTACATGCAATCTTGTTCAAGTAATTGACCAATTGCACACCGAGACGTCTTCCATAACCCTGGTATGCGACACTCGCATCTGCGTAACGTTCGCAGACAACGATTTTTCCAGCAAGAAGTGCAGGCCTTATCTTTTCGTCCGTATGCTGAGCCCGTGCTGCCATATAAAACAGGACTTCGGCGAGTGGAGTAATTTGTAATTTTGGGTCAAGAAGAATTCTGCGTAGTTTTTCGGCAAAGCCGGTCCCGCCTGGTTCACGCGTGTGGACCACAGGTAACCCGCGCGCTCTCAACCAGCGCACCAGTAACGTTGACTGCACTGATTTACCGGAACCATCAGGCCCTTCAAAAGTTATAAACAAACCGCTACTACCACGTCTTCTTCTGTTCATCCGTTGCCTTACGTTTCGGTGACGATAAACTAATTGCAATCCGGTGAGTGCCGTACGAATCAATTATACCAAATGGCCACAAGAAAGCATAATCAATCCCAAGTGCAAGATTACCAAACGGTTTCAAACGAACCGAAAAACCAGAAGTCACTGAATCAAAATTCACGCCGCATCTTAAACCGACTTTGCCGGCTACCGGCCACCACTCTGCGCCTGTACGAACGTCCATTTCTTGTTGTGCGGAATATTTACTGTAGCGCCAGACAACGTCGAGTCCTGCTGAGAATTTTTGCCTGATTGTCCCCACGCCTAACGTCCAATCGGGATTCACAGGGTCATAAGATTTCAGACCTAAATCCGGAGCGACCAGATTGTGCCCGACAATTGCTACGTTAAATATATCACCAAATTGTATCAATATACCTGAGTCAAGAGAAAAGTTGCCGCGTCCCGTCTTTCCACCTGAAAAAACAGGGTCTTCTGAAGCGTATTCATCCAGGATATAATTATGAGACAGGTATTTAAGATTGATACCAACCATATACTCTGGAGGAGGTAACCACTTACGTTCTTCGCCAAGCGTCAATCCACCGCCGGCAAAGCCACTCCCAAACACGCCAAATTCTTCTTCTTTCCAGAAACGCCCGCCAATTTCTTCCGGGACGAATCCCCAATTCAAGGCAATTTCGGTCTCAGTGTATGCGTCTCTGGTTGAAAACATGGCAACCGAAAGCCCCAGCGAACCCCAACCCTTGACCGGATAGAGGGCTGCGATATAATTTTCGCTTAAAGAGGTCTCTCCTTCGCCACGGTATAATTTCAATCCGAGATACGGCTTTGCAATGGATGCAACAAATTCTGGCCCCTGCGCCAGCGCCGAAGCACCTGGATTCCACCAGATTGCGCTTGCGTCATCAGCAATCGTGGAAAACGCACCGCCCATGCCGAGCGCACGCGGTCCCCAGCCAACAACATCAAACGCAGCCCA
>CAZUQH010000047.1:0-8170 GCA_964622465.1 uncultured bacterium
AATGCGATAAGGATCATTTTCATATGATTTTTCAGTCAAGCCCCACTCTTGAAATCCCGCGGTATATAAATTCTATAAAGAGCAATACCTCTAAAGAAATACAGAGGAACTTCCCGGAAGTAAAGAAAAAACTCTGGAAGGGGGTATTCTGGAGCCCCTCATATTTCTTAGCCACCACAGGACAAGTGACTCTGGATGTATTGAAAAGATACGTAGAAAATCAAGATAAAAACTATGCTTAAAACCTTCAAATACCGACTTTATCCAACACCCCAACAAGAAAAGAAAATGACTTCTATTCTTGACTCTTGTCGGATACTCTACAACTCCGCTTTGATTGACAGGCAGAGGCATTATCAACGGACGGGGAGAGAGCTGACTCTTACTCGGCAAGAATCTCAGTTGCTCAAAGATAAAGTCAATTATCCTATCTTGAATACAGTTCATTCTCAGGTTTTGCAGGATGTTTTGTTTAGAGTGAAAAAAGCTTACAGCAATTTCTTTAGAAGAGTTAAAGAGAAAAACGGCAAGCACGGATATCCCCGCTTCAAGTTTGGTAAACGATACGATAGTTTCACTTATCCACAATATGGTTATGCGTTTAAGATAGTGAATCGCAAAACGTTGTTTCTCTCTAAAATAGGAGATGTTCCAATCCGGATGCACAGACCTGTTAATGGAACGATTAAAACCTGTGTTGTGAAACGTATATCTGATGGGTGGTATGCTTCTATCTCTGCCGAGATAAACACTCCTGCTGTTGTTACAGATGTCAGTCGTCCTGTCGGCATAGATGTCGGGTTGACTCCGCTGGTTACTTTGTCTGACGGCAAAACAGTAGAACACCCTCATTACTTTAGGGGAATGGAGAAGAAACTTGCCAGGGCACAACGATTGCTTTCCCGTAAAGTTAAGGGTTCTAAAAACTATAAGAAGCAACAGATGAAAGTAGGAATAATCCATAAAAAGATTTCTGACAGCCGCAACGATTTTCTGCATAAACTTTCCCGTTCTGTCGTAGATACATTTACTTTTATCGCTGGCGATTCTATAAAAATCACCAACCTTGTTAAAAATAATCATCTTTCCAAGGGCATATATGATGCTGGTTGGAGTAAAATGCTCAACTATATCGCTTACAAAGCGGAAGAAGCTGGTAAGCGATATGTAGAACCTCCAACAGCAGGCAGCACACAAGAATGTTGTCTTTGTGGAACTCAAGCTCACAAAGACTTGAGTGACAGAATGCATATTTGTAGCAACATTATGTGTGGTTTGATATTGCCTCGTGATCGTAACTCCGCCCTTGTAGCATTAAAAAGGGCGCTAAATACCGCGGGAACCGCGGGAATCAACGCCTGGGGAGATTTGGCCTCTACACTCCGAGCTCGTATCGGGATGCAAGCCGAGTCATTGAACCAGGAAAAATACTCGGGTTGCATCATTACCGAGAAGCCCCGTCCGTAAGGTCGGGGTAGTTCACGTAACAACCCGCTACCACGGCATCTGCTGTTTCATAAAAAAGTATTACAGGCGGCTTGCGCAATATGGTGCAACCACCTGATTGCTTTGCTCTCCTGAAAACGCTACAATAGTCCATACCTGTATGAATTTACTTTCTCACTTACTTTCACGTGTTATAGAGGAAGATAACTGTGTGCTGCTCTGTGGAGCGGGGTGGGGCAACCAGCCGCGGCTTTTCCTTAAGCCCACGAAGGTTATAACGTGCAACTCCGGGCGAGAAATTGGCAAGTTCCTGCGAGAGTTAGACTGGGAGATAGCACGCGGATATTATACTTGTGGCTACATTGCGTATGAGGCAGGATACTTTTTTGAGCAAGCACTTGAGAAATATTATACCGGAAATACAGGGGGCAGTGCACGCTCAGACATACCACTTGCATGGTTTGGGATTTATAAGCACCCGGAATCAGAGAGTGCAGTCAGCGCAGACCCAGTTACCCACCCTGTCATTCTGACCCCGAATGGAATGAAGGGGAAGAATCTTGCACCTCCGCAGGCGCCACCTCCAGCAGTATATTCTCTTCACCCTTCAGTAACTCGCAATCGATATGAACGTGCTATCAAACGCATAAAGCACTACATCTCACGTGGCGAAACATACCAGGTAAACTATACCTTTAACTTCCACGGAAAATTTCAGGGTGCACCGGAAGCGCTGTTCCAAAAACTCGTCACAACACAGCCGGTTCCGTATGCAGCGCTTATCAAATTCGGTCAGCACGCAGTACTTTCCCTTTCGCCTGAACTGTTTTTTGCAATAGATGGTGAGCGTATTACTGTAAAGCCAATGAAAGGAACGATAGCGCGTGGTGTAACACCTCGTAAGGACTGCCACAATCGTAGCACACTTTCAAATTCCCTCAAGGACCGTGCAGAGAATCTTATGATTGTTGACCTCCTGAGAAACGATATCGGCAGGATTTGCAAACCGGGGACGGTACGGGTACGCAAACTTTTTGAAATAGAGAAATACAGGACTGTCTATCAGATGACTTCAACGATTAATGGAGAGCTAAAGCCCGGTACAAGCTCGTCACAGATAATCGCAAAGATTTTCCCGTCTGGTTCTGTGGCTGGCGCGCCAAAAATCCGCACAATGCAGATTATCTCAGAACTGGAGAAAGAACCACGCAGTGTCTATACAGGTGCGGTCGGTTTTATCGGGCCAGGCCCAAACCGCACAGGGACATTCAATGTAGCGATAAGGACGGTAATTCTTGACTCTGCCGGCCGTACGGTGCAAGCGGGAGTTGGCGGTGGAATTGTGTGGGATTCAACACCGGAGAAAGAATATGCTGAATGTGAAGTCAAAGCAAAATTTCTCACATCGTCCGTCAGGGACTTTCACCTCATAGAGACGCTTGCCTGGCACCCTCGCAGCGGATATTTCTTGCTGGGCCGCCATCTTAGACGGCTTGAAGACACAGCACATTTTTTCGGATTCAAGTATGACAGAACCGCAGTCATTCGCAAATTAAAGCACGTTTCGGCTCGCATCAATCCTGGCAATTCATGCCGCGTGCGTTTGCTACTCAAGCGCGACGGAACAGCGTCAATCTCAACGCAGCAACTAAAAGAGGACCGCTCTCGCAAACGTGTGGCAATAAGCAAAGAACGTACTGACTCTCACAACATATTCCTGTATCACAAGACGACAAACCGCAAACTGTATGACCAGGAATACGAGGTCTACCGACGTCTCGGCTACTACGATGTGCTTTTCTCAAATGAGCGTGGAGAGATAACAGAAGGCGCAATATCAAACGTTCTCATACGAATTGGCGAACACTACTACACGCCTCCGGTGAAGTGCGGGCTCCTAAACGGAGTGTACCGTCAGTACCTGCTTGAGAAACAGCCGCTTAAGTATCGTGCGGGAGAGAGAATTATCAGACTGGGTGACCTTGCACGTGCAGACGAAATTCTACTTGTAAATTCTGTTCGTGGCACAGCACGCTGCATTCTACCGAATCTATCTTAACACACGGTGGGAAACTTGACAATTCGCAAAATTTGTGTATAATGCACAGTATAGTAAGCAGAAATCCTAAATTTTGCGTAACAGGAGATAAATAAATGAACAGGAGTGAAATTCTCTCAATCTTGTCTGATTGGAATTTCTGGACTAAAGACCAACCAACCGGAATTAAGAGACACCACTACATAGTCCGGCTTGAAAATCTCCTTGGAACAGGGCAGGTTGTAGTGATATCCGGGGTTAGAAGAAGTGGAAAATCATTTCTTATGAGACAAGTTATTCAAGCGCTTATGTCAAAGGGTGTTCCCAAGAATCAGATTCTTATGGTTAACTTTGATGACCCAAGGTTTGCAACTCTGGATACTGCAGCATTAGAGCAGCTTTTTCAAACATACATGGAATCCTTGCAACCATCGGACACTCCTTATATCTTTCTGGACGAAATCCAGGAAGTAACCGGGTGGGAAAAATGGGTTAGGATGATGCACGAACTGAGAAAAGCGAAAATAGTCATCTCTGGTTCAAATGCACGGCTGTTGAGCGGTGAACTTGCGACTTTGTTGACTGGAAGGCATATGGACTTGAACGTATTTCCTCTCTCATTTGAGGAGTTTCTCGAGTTCAATAATATGAGCACGCAAAACCTCGACGAAATCACGCTTGTTTCCAGAATGACCCGGATAAGGGCACTGCTGTATGACTATCTTGAGTTTGGTGGTTTTCCGGAGGTTACTCTGACTGACCAGAAAAAACCACTTCTACTCTCGTACTATGATGACATATTGAACAGGGATTTGATAAGGAGATTCCATTTAAGACGACCTGAATCACTCAAGGCAATCGGTAAGTTTTGCATGAGTAATGTCGCTTCTCAAATGACATTCCGTTCGCTTGGCAGATTTGCTCAAGCTACTGGCAACACCGCTGAGAAATTTTCATCCTATCTTGAGAGTGCGTACCTATTATTCTTCTTGAAACGATTTTCATTTGCTGTCAGAGAACAGGAAAAAAGTCCACGTAAAGTGTATTCAATAGATATAGGACTCTCCAATGCCGTGGGATTTAGGTTCAGCCAGAATGTGGGGCGGGTCGCTGAGAATGTAGTTTTTCTGACACTAAGACGGCACGCTGCGAGTAATCCTAACCTTGAACTTTTCTACTGGAAGGACGCAATGCAGCATGAAGTGGACTTTGTGGTTAAGGATGGGTTGAAGGTCAGAGAGTTGATTCAGGTCTCGTGGAATGTTAGTGACCCCCGTACGAGACAGAGGGAAATAAACGCGCTTGTGCGTGCTATGAAGGAACTCGGCGTGAATGAGGCATTGGTTGTTACTGAGGATGAGGACAAGACAGAGGAATTTGACAAGAGCAAAATTAAATTCGCCCCACTCTGGAAGTGGCTACTTAAATATGAGCGCGGATGAAAGAAGTAGTTGCAAGAAATCGCAAAGCATATTATAATTATCAGATTTTGGAAGAGATAGAAGCAGGGATTGTGCTAGAGGGGTGCGAGGTGAAGTCACTCCGTGCTCACGAGGTATCTCTCGCAGAAGGTAGGGCGCAGTTTGAAGGGGGCGAAATATTTTTGTATGGTGTAAACATTTCACCGTACCCGCAGGCAACTATAGAGATTCCTGACCCCCTGAGGCCAAGGAAATTGCTCTTACATCGCAGGGAAGTAAACCAGCTTGCTGGGAAAGTAAATGAAAAACGCCTTACGTTGATTCCACTTGAGGTATACTTCAAGCGCGGCATAGCAAAGGTGAAACTTGGCCTTGCACGTGGTTTGAAGAAGTATGATAAACGCGAAGCACTGAAAAGGCGCGCAATGAAACGGGAAATAGCACAAGAGAAAACACGGAGAACAAAAGCCTAAAAAGATGAACGAGATACTTGAGAAAACGCGTCTATCGCAGGAAGTTATAAGAATTGTCGTAAGTAATCCTGAAATTGCAACTCATGCGAAACCAGGACAGTTCGCTGTCTTGCGCGTAAGAGAACAGGGTGAAAGAATTCCGCTTACACTCTCTGAGTGGGATGCTGATAAAGGTACGGTAACCCTTATATTCCAAGAAATTGGTTTAAGCACAAAGCTGCTCGGCAGGTTGAATGTCGGTGATAAAATTCAGGACCTGCTTGGTCCACTTGGCAGGCCGAGTGAAATAGAGAAAAAGGGACTTGTTGTAGGCGTCGGTGGTGGAGTTGGTGTCGCACCTCTACTGCCAGTTCTTCGTGGCTGGCACAATGCCGGTAATGAGACAGTAGCGATACTCGGTGCCAGACGCAAGGACCTTATAATTCTTGAAGATGAATTCAGGAAATTTTGTGCGAGAGTGGAAATTTGTACTGATGATGGTTCATATGGAAGAAAAAGTTTCGTGAGTAATGTGTTGGAAGATTTGCTAACCGAAAGAAAGCCGGATGTCGTTTTTGTAGTCGGTCCAGCAATTATGATGAAAGTATGTTCTGACATTACGAAAGGATCTAGAGTAAAAACGATTGCTAGTTTGAACCCGCTAATGGTTGATGCAAGCGGTATGTGCGGCGCGTGTAGATGTGAAGTAGACGGAAAAACAAAGTTTGGTTGCGTTGATGGACCGGAATTTGATGCTTATCTCGTAAATTTTGATTTACTGATCAAAAGACAGAACATGTATCGCAAACAAGAAAAACAAGCAATTGAAAATGCCTAAACCAGATATATCTCGCCAGGAAGTAAAAAAACAGCCAGCCGAAATCCGGCGGCACAACTTTGATGAGGTAGCGCTCGGATTTACTGAAGAGCAGGCGCGCATCGAAGCATCCCGTTGCATTCAGTGCCCAAAGCCATTCTGCGTTGACGGTTGCCCTGTCGGAATAGACATTCCGGGATTCATAAAGGAAATAAGAGAAGGAAATTTTAAACGCTCGTTTGAAATCTTACATGACCGGAACTTGTTACCTGCTATATGTGGCCGTGTTTGCCCACAGGAAGACCAGTGCGAAAAATTGTGTATTCTCGGTAAGAGAAAACAGCCAGTGAATATCGGGAAACTTGAGAGATTTGTTGCTGACTGGGCTCAAGAGCATAGCGCAGAAGGTTCTGCCATTACAAGTCATTCTGAGCGTAGCGAAGAATCACGTATCGTAAAAGAACCAGATGTTTCACCAGAGTCTGTACTTGAGCGTAGCGAAGGGGTTCAGCGTGATAGGGCTGGAATAGGCCCCACAATCTCTAATCCTGTCATTCCCGGGACAAATGTTGCCGTCATTGGTTCTGGCCCCGGTGGTCTCACGTGTGCATCAGAGCTTGCAAAACTCGGGTACAGGGTAACGATTTTTGAAGGCCTTCACAAACCAGGCGGGGTTCTTATCTATGGTATCCCTGAATTTCGGCTTCCAAAAAAAGTTGTTGAAAAAGAGATAAATGCGCTTGAAAAGCTCGGCGTAGAAATCCGCACAAACGTTCTTGTCGGCAGGACGGTAACGATAGACGAGCTGTTTGACCGTGGTTACAAAGCGGTATTCATTGCAAGCGGGGCAGGCCTACCTAAATTTCTTGGAATACCTGGAGAGAATCTGAGCGGTGTCTATTCAGCAAATGAATTCCTTACCAGATCTAATCTTATGAAAGCATACCTTTTTCCTGAGTCTGATACGCCAATAATCCGCGGCAAGAGAGTAGCAGTGGTCGGCGGCGGGAACGTTGCTATGGATTCTGCACGTACAGCTCTCCGGCTCGGTGCCCAGAAAGTATACGATGTCTATCGCCGCTCGCGAGTTGAAATGCCAGCACGTAATGAGGAGATTGAAAATGCAATAGAAGAAGGCGTGGAACTCATGTTTCTTGCACTGCCGATACGAGTCGTTGGTGACGAGAATGGATGGGTTAGAGGACTGATATGCCAGCGTATGGAACTTGGTGAGCCAGATGAATCCGGCAGGAGGCGGCCAGTGCCCATCCCGGATAGCGAGTTTGAGTTGCAAGTTGATGTGCTTGTGGTTGCTATAAGTACTGGCGCAAATCCACTTATTATGCAGACGACGCCAGGCCTCAAAACAAACAAATGGGGATATATCATCGCAGATGCTGATACAGGCGCGACTTCGCATCCCGGCATTTTTGCAGGTGGCGATATTGTTAGCGGTTCAGCGACCGTTATTCTTGCAATGGGCACTGGCCGCCGTGCTGCCTCCACCATCCACCGTTATATCCAATCAGGCGCCAAATCCTGGCCACCAGAAAAAGAGTAAGCACTCTTTGATAATATAGAACTGTAATATAGGGCTGTTTTTCTTGCAAATTGTCCCTTTCTATACTATAATTAGTTCATGGGGGTGAATGGTCTCGACAGGGGTATAAGGAAGCGACAGGCTGCAGGCCGTGGTTGGTCGTAGCCACGTTAAAATTCGGCCAAAACACAAACGCTGATTACAATATGGCGTACGCTACCTGCTAAGTAGGTAACGGCTCGTCCCCTTTTGTCCGTTGGAGAGGTAACGGGTTAATATAGACGGAATAGTCCATCCGGTTGCCCTAACCGGAATGGGCGAAACTTTAAGGGATATGCCTGGTGACATCCCGCCGGTGGGAGATAACCGGGCGAGAGAAAAATACGCCGGACATGCCTGTAGTAGCCGCGCTGCCGTACTTCTGGACGCGGGTTTCGATACCCGCCACCTCCACCA
>CAZUQH010000048.1:0-4241 GCA_964622465.1 uncultured bacterium
GCAATCCCGTACCGTCCTGCAAGCGAAAAAAGCAGATAAGCAAGAAAATTATGATGTTTGGCAAGATAATTGTTGCGAGCGGCGGAACTATTTGCTATAATTATATATAAAAGGAATGTAAACAATGTGTAACAGAAAACTCTGGCAGTGCCTGTTGAGTTTCTTCATTACAATAGTCTTCTTTGCAATAGTTGTGCCATCCGTCACTGCTCGGACACTGAAAAGATGGTCACCGGAAAGCCCGGTATCTACGAAGGAGAAAGCCGAACCGGTAAAGAGCAAAGCAGTTCCTCCAGGTATCCCGGAAAATCCGCTCGCTCCAGACCCATCGCCTCAGCCATCCTTTACACTTGCGTACCCGGGTGCGCCATCTCCAGTTGACTATGAGAAATACGGTACGTTCACAGGTATCGGTACGGCAAATTACAAATACACGATTACTGACCGCAAAGGACTATCGGAAGTCAGTGGCGCCGGAGTATATCCTGCGACTGACCGATGGGCCACCCAGGACCCTGCATACAAGCAGTATGCGGATAGCGGTCAGCTAAAAGGAAGTCATTGGGATTTTACAAATATTAAAAATCATCAGCTTGCTTTCTTCAAGTGGGCGACTGCACAGGAAGACCCTGGTGTAAAACAGTTTATTACTGCCGAGGTTCTTGAAAAAGCAGGTCTGCTTGAACAGGCAATAAAAGCATATTATTCGGTTGTTGTAAATTTTCCTAAATCTGTTGGCTGGACGTACTGGCATACCCCTTGGTATCCCGGACCTGTTGCAATTGACAAGATTGTTTTTCTTACGAGGCGCTATCCGGATTTAGGTTTAAAACTCGAGGGGGCATCCGTAAAAATCCAGGGCAGATATGATGACAACGTAACAAATGACGTTTTCATAATCAATCCCGGGAAACTGGTCAGTTGTTCGCGCCAGGACCTGATTCCAGAAAAAGCAAACCTTCAGTCACCGGGAGTCACAAAAACAATCGGGACAGGTCCTGTAAAATTACTTCGGTATGAAAACCATCACTGGCAGCTTATGGTGAATGACAAGCCCTCTATGGTTAAAGCAGTCGCATACACGCCAAACAAGATTGGTTTAACTCCCGACAATGGGACCCTCGTCGTTCATACTGATTGGATGACAGCAGACTTCAATAAAAATAATATCATAGATGGCCCGTTAGAATCCTGGGTCGATGTTAACAGGAACAACCGGCCTGACAAGAGTGATGTCATGAAGGGTGATTTCCAGTTACTGAAAGAGATGGGCGCAAATAGCATACGTCTCTATCACCATGCTACCAACAAAGAACTGTTGCGCGAAGGATATGAACGTTTTGGGCTTATGTATCTTATGGGCGACTATCTCGGAATGTACGCTGTCGGTTCTGGCGCGCAGTGGTATCAGGGTACTGACTATACAAACCCCGAACATTGTAAGAATATGAAAGCAAGCGTGCGCGAAATGGTTGAGGAATACAAGAATGAGCCATATATTCTTATGTGGGTATTAGGGAATGAGAATAACTACGGAGTTGTTGGCGATGAAAAATCTCCTGGTCTTGGATGCCGTGCAAAGGAGCAGCCCGACGCCTATTATAAGTTTGTGAATGAAGTTGCAAAAATGGTCAAGGAGATTGACCCGTCCCAGCGTCCTGTCGCTATCTGTAACGGCGACGTTCTCTATCTTGATAAATTTGCCCAGCATTGTCCGGACGTAGACGTATTTGGCATGAACTCTTACCGTGGTTCACACGGATTTGGCCAGTCAACGTGGGAAGACGTACGTGACCTCTGTGATAAACCGGCGATGGTTACGGAATACGGTTGTCCTGCGTATATGCTTGAAGAAAGCAGGGAAGTTGCGGAACTTGCGCAAGCAAACTATCTTCGTGGCTGCTGGGAAGATATGTACTATAATTCTGCTGGTTACGGTGTAGGTAACGTTATTGGCGGAGTTCAGTTCGAATTTTTAGATGAATGGTGGAAGGCAGGACCGCCACCGCAATTCGACCCGGCAGTGCATGATACCCGGGGAATCGATTATTCTACGGGGAAGTATCTCCCGGGCAATTTCACTGCAGCGTTTCCCGGTGGCTGGATGCACGAAGAGTGGCTTGGTATTTGTTCGCAGGGAGAAGATGGTAAGTATAGCCCATTCTTAAGACAACTCCGTCCTGCGTATTATCTCTTCCAGCATATGTGGACCCAATAAAAAACCGTCATTCTGGGCCGCACGGTAGCCGCAGGCTTTAGCCTGCGTTTGTAGGCACGGGCTTGCCCGTGCGACTGTCATTGCGAGGAGCGTTAGCGACGAAGCAATCTCGTCCACTTCTTATTTTTGTTTTGTCATGCGTGCTGTGCGCAGGTATTTTAACACACGTATCCTCTGCTCCCGTCCCCGGTTCTTCCGATATCACATTTTCTTTACCCGGTGAAGATACCGAGTTCCCGGTTGATTACTGGAAATATGGACAGTTTACCGGAGTCGGTACTCCCCGCTACCGCTATCAGGTTGGTGACAGAAATGGTCTATCCCGTGCTGCAGGGATAGGTATCTACCCTGATACTGAGGCCTACAGGAGCAGCCGGCGCAAGGAGCTCCAGCAGAGCGGCCGGCTGGATGGATATCATTGGGATTTCGTGAATACGGATGACCTGGAGGCAGCATTTTACAAGTGGGCTACTGCACCTGAAGAGCCGGGCGTTCGCCAGTATTTCACTGCAGAAATTCTCAAAGCTGCAGGTCATCTCAAGCAGGCAATAAAAGCATACTACGCTTGTGTAGTGCACTTCCCGAGGTCTGCCTGCTGGGGTGCCGACGGCAGTTTTGTCTGGTACGTTGCCCCTGCGGCGATTGAAAAGATAAATCTCATACTACGGGAACATCCGGAGTTCGAGTTGCGCTTGGTCGGTGCATCCGTAGAAGTTCAAAATAAAGATGACACAGACCTCAAGAACGATATTATTATCGTACACCCGGGACAGTTTGTAAAGTTCGGACCAGAGGAGCGCTCTATGTCTGCCATAAATCTTAATGAATCGCCGGTAGTAGAAACACGTGGCCAGGGATACGTGCAACTTGTGAAATACTCAAATGGCCACTGGCAAATGCTCGTAGACGATAAACCATTTGTGGTTAAGGGTGTTAACTACTCACCAACAAAGGTTGGAGAGTATATCTCAAATGCATGGATGTTTTTGGATATGAATGGAAACGGAAAACCGGATGCGCCATATGATTCATGGGTTGACAAGAACAGAAATGGTATACAGGACCCGGATGAACCTGCTGTTGGCGATTTTCAACTTATGAAAGAAATGGGGGTTAATGCTATACGTCTATATCGGTGCAACCCACGTGACACGTATTCCAGCAGTGAATTTAATAAGAAACTTCTGCGTGATTTGTTCAAGACGTACGGCATTCGCGTAGCACTTGGTGATTTTCTCGGTGCGTACGGAGTTTCATCTGGTGCTGACTGGGCAGAGGGGACCGACTATACCAATCCGGAACAACGTGCAAGGATGAAAGAAATTGTGCGAGAGATGGTGCTTGACCACAAAAACGAACCTTATGTGCTTGCGTGGCTTCTCGGCAACGAAAATAACATGTCATCTGATTATACCGGTGTAAATGCAACACGTACGAATGCAGACAAGTATCCGCGTGATTATGCCGAATTCTTAAATGAAGTTACACAGATGATACACTCACTTGACCCGAACCATCCGGTTATTGTTGGTAATGTTGAACTCGGGCTTGCAGAGTACTACGCTGAGTACGCTCCGGAACTGGACATATTTGGCGTGAACTCCTATCGTGGGCGGGACGGCTTTGGGAATCTCTGGAAGGAATCCGCATCAAAGTTTGACCGGCCTGTGCTGATAACCGAGTATGGTTGTGACGCATACCGGGAAGGAAAAGGAGTTGATGAAGAAGCGCAGGCGCGTTATCATCGTGGCTGCTGGGAAGATATCTACTATAACCTTGGTGGTGGAATGGGAACCGGTAATGCTATCGGCGGAATAATTTTTGAATTTTTAGATGAATTCTGGAAAGCGCCAGGCACCCCTGCTGATGAACACTGTATTGATGCTCAAATAAGGATGCCGTTTCCAGATGGATGGTCACACGAGGAGTGGCTTGGGATTTGCGGCCAGGGAGATGGCACCAAGAGTCCTTTCCTTCGTGAGCTGCGCAAGTCATACTTTCTGTATAAAGACCTCTGGAACCG
>CAZUQH010000048.1:4341-8073 GCA_964622465.1 uncultured bacterium
ATTCTTTGTCTGTTCCTTCCGACAGTAGCATATACCGCACCTGCCTTCAAAATCTACGATAAAGGAACCGAAACAATCATAAACTATGAATCCTACGGTGATTTTATCTACATTGGAACTGAACGTTACGCATACCATATCAGGGATTCTATAGGGCTTTCAAGAGCGGCCGGGGAGGGAATATATCCAAATGAACAATCGGTGCTTAACAGTCCTGATTATCAGCAGCTATTTAGTTTGGGCAAACTGAAAGGAAATCACTGGGATTTCGCAAATAGTTACGACCTTCAGTCCGTCTTTTATAAATGGGCAACTTGCCAGGAAGAGCCGGGGGTCAAACAGTTTACTATCGCTCAGATACTGGAAAAAGCCGGTCATATAGAGCATGCGATAAAAGCGTACTATGCCGTTGTCGTGCATTTTCCAAAGAGCGTCGGTTATACCTTTTGGGGAACACCGTGGTATCCAGGCCCTGTTGCGATAGACAAGATATATTATCTTACCAGAAAATATCCGAAAGTCGGAATGGAACTTGTTGGAGCGCGAATCAGGATAGGAAACAAGTTTGATGACGACGTTACAAATGACGTCTTTATTATCCATCCAGGCAAGCTGGTAAAATGTCCATCCCGGGACCTGGTGCCAAAACGCGCGGACCTTTCTGGAATGAAAATTATAAAGAAGGTAGGCGGTGATAAAGTAGAACTGGTTCAGTTTGAGAATAGACACTGGCAGTTAAGGGTCAATGGTAAACCATATCTCGTGAAGGGTATTTCATATAGCCCAACCAAAGTTGGCTTAAGTCCTGATAATGGCACAGTGGTGACACATAAAGATTGGATGTTTGACGACTACAATTATGATGGAATCGTAGATAGTCCATATCAATCCTGGGTTGATATGAACAATAACAACAGGCCGGACTTTGAAGACCGTGCATGTGGTGATTTCCAATTGTTGCAAGAGATGGGTGCAAATACAATCCGGCTCTATCACCATGGGTACAACAAGCAACTCCTGCGTGATGGGTATGAAGAATTCGGACTTGTGTATCTTATGGGCGATTTTCTCGGTATGTACGCTGTTGGTTCCGGTGCTAACTGGGGTTATGGGACTGATTACACAAACGAGGAAGACAAAAAATCTATGCTCGAGAGTGTTATTGAAATGGTGCTTGAATACCGGGATGAACCATACATCCTTATGTGGGTGCTTGGCAACGAGAATAACTATGGTAGGGGACAAGACGAAATTTATCAAGGCCAGGGGTGCCGTGCTTATGAACAGCCAGAGGCATATTACAAGTTCGTGAATGAAGTTGCAAAAATGATAAAGGAACTTGACCCATATGACCGTCCTGTCGCAATATGCAATGGTGACCTATTATATCTTGATAAATTCACAAGATACTGTCCAGATGTAGACGTGTTTGGCACAAATTCCTATCGTGGCGCTCATGGTTTCGGATACAGTTTCTGGAAAGAGGTAAGCGAGGAATGCGACAAGCCGGTTTTGATTACAGAATATGGTTGTCCTGCGTATATGGACGGCAAGACGCTGGAAGAAGCAGAGGAAGCGCAGGCAGAATATCATCGTGGCTGCTGGGAAGATATCTACTATGACTCTGCTGGCTATGGCATTGGTAATGCGATTGGAGGAGTGGTATTCAGCTTCGTAGATGAATGGTGGAAAGCAGGGCCGCCTTATCTTTCAGCCCCTGCTGTTCACGATACCAAAGCGTATGATTTCAAGACTAAGAAGTATTTACAGGGGAACTCTGCAGGGCCCTTTCCAGACGGCTGGATGTATGAGGAGTGGCTCGGGCTCTGTGGTCAGGGCGATGGGGCTCTAAGTCCATTCCTCCGCCATCTCCGCAAAGCATATTATATGTATAAGGACCTGTGGAACCGCTCCCTATGATAACCAAACGCATTATACTTATCATTGCCAGCATTATTTTATTTCCTGCCGCTGCATTCTCTGCACCTGCACACGTAAAGATAAGTGGCAATCAGGTACTCGTGAATGACAGTGTTTTTGAAGTGCGCGGTGCCTGCTACCAGCCAATACTCCCTGGTAATAGCAATAGTTATAAATGGTGGGAACATCCTGAACAATATGAGCGTGACCTTGATTTGCTAAAGGATATGGGCGCTACAGTAATACGTGCTGGCTATGACCGCATTCCCAAGAGCAACGAAATGGAGGCATTTCTGGATGCGTGCTATGAGCGTGGTATATATGTGTTTCTTACGAAGTGGGTTCATGATTCCTCGCAGTTCACCGATGCAATAAAGACTGATTTTCTTGGAATGGTAACTGACTGGAAAGACTATCCTGCAATATTTGGCTGGATACTTGGCAATGAAGTCAATATGCGTATTTCTAGCGCTGACTATGATGCCTGGTATGTTTTTCTGGATAGCTGTGCCGCTGCTGCGAAAGCTGCTGATGCAGATCATATTGTTATGACTACAAATTCAGAGAAGAGTGGATATGGAAACAATTTTACAATTTGTGAGGACACCAGAGTACCCCATCTTGACGTTTGGGGTATTCAGACATACCGTGGTGATTCGTTCGGTAATCTGTTTACTCAATACCAGGCAATCGGCACTACCAAGCCGTTTATTATGAGCGAATGGGGATGCGACGCACTTGATGCAAGAACCAAAGAAGAAAACCAGGAGATGCAGGCAGAGTATGTTGCTGCCCTGTGGGAAGAAATAGAGGAGAACCTGAGTGCAGATGACAGCAACAAGCAATGTCTCGGCGGTTTGGTTTTTTCCTGGACTGATGGTTGGTGGAAAAACCAGGGAGCTCCGTGGTATGAAAGTGGCTCGGTAGGCATCCAGGAAACAACCGCACAGTGGTGGAGTTACAACTACTATGACAGGGACGCAAACCCGAACATGAATGAAGAGTGGTGGGGAATCTGTACCAATTCGTTTTCAGGCACGCGAACGCCGCGTGATGCATACTACGCACTCAAATCCTGCTGGGCCGGAGCCACGACCCCGGAGCCGACAATAACAGGACTGACAAACTATCCGAATCCATTCCGTCCCGGGCGCGGTAAGACCACTATTTCTTTCATTATGTCGCCGAACACAAGTGCAACGGTCAAGATTTATGACATAGCAGGAAATCCAGTCTATGCTTTTGAACAACTGGAGTCCGTTTCTACTTACGAAAAGGTAGCAAAACTAATATGGGACGGTCTTGATTCTCAAGACCGGGTTGTCCCGAGCGGGCTGTATATATGTCAGGTAAGGATTGAAGGGCAGGGTTCAAGCGGCACGCAATACAGGAAAATCCTCGCCCTCCGCTAAGAGGCTCGGCGAGTCCACACGGCAATGAGAAGCTTCTTAACGCTAGAAACTCTCGTCCTACAGTAAAGCACAACTCAGAGAAAAGAGTTGCTTTACAGAGAAGATGGTGGACTCGAGTTTCTAGCTAAAGCTTCTCAAATTGCCTTTGTGGACATCGCCTTCGCCAGGTTGAAACAGGAAACTTATGAGTTGGTATAAGTTATTATCGCTACTTTTGCTATTCGCTGTGTCGGTGGGTCGGGCTTTCGCGGTCCCGCCTGCACCTTTTATTGATGCAGGTATTGACGCGCAACTTTCCGGAAGTGGCGGTGCTGGCGTGGCATTCGCTTCAGGCGCTTCTGCAGTATGGTATAATCCGGCTGGTGTCGCTGCAAGCGAGGATGTAGAAATACTGAGTTCT
>CAZUQH010000049.1:0-7567 GCA_964622465.1 uncultured bacterium
GTCTTTGATAGAAAATCCTGACACTTTGGTGCAGCTTATCAAAAGCGGTGCATTGCTGAACATGGATACTTCTTCTATCGTATATGAATCGTTAAAAAATATTGAATTGTGTGTTGAACGTCCACAGAACTCTCCGGATCTTATAAATATAACACTTAGCGGTAACGATCCTGTTAAAATAAAGAAAGCAAGAGAAGCTCTGTCTTCTTTACTTATGGCGCGCCACGAAAATGAATTCTTATCACGCAAAAAACAGATGTCCGAAATATCTCAGAATAGCATGGTTATACTAAGCAACCCCAGCAGGGCGTTCATTGAAGGCACGGATAAAGCACAACTGGTATGGCCTAAATACGGTGTAACTCTGGGAATCGGGGCGATTTTTGGATTAGTTATAGGTCTTATCTGGCTGAGTTTTGTACGCATTTTTAGTTCTACCGTATGAGGAATGAATCTTATCAGACAAAAATTCACTCCGCTCATTATAATACTCCTTAGTGGTATTGTCGGAGGATTTTTAACATATCTGATAGGTATTAACCCACTTTTCTGGTTGGTTCCTGTTCTTGCCGCACTACTAGCAGCAATTCTAAACAAACCACGAATTGGTATAATTCTGCTCGTTTTCTCTGTTTTCCTTTCACCACGCTTCACCGTTGGGATGCTTGCTTATGAAAGGGCGCTTGACCTGAGAATAGATGACTTTCTAATTATGATAATATGCTTGGTATGGCTATGCAGGGCTTATTTGACTGGCCAGTTACGTCTGAATACAGGTCATATTGGTATACCTATGGCGATATATGTGGCAATTTGTGCTATTTCTACCTGCGTTGGAATTTTGTTTGGTTGGGTAGTACCAATACGTGCAGTTTTTTATTTTGGTAAAGAGATGGAGTTCTTTTTACTCTTTCTGACAATAGCGACTGCTGTAAAGGACCGGGTTGGTGCCAGAGAGGTTTTTACTGCGTTTTTAATTTGTACGCTAATTCAGGCAGTATGGATGAATTATCAACTATTCAGCGGGCATCCTTTCGGGATATATGGTGCGCAGGGATTTTTCGAACAGGGCGTAGTTGCATCTGGTGCAAGTTGCCTGTTCGGTCTTGCAGTTTTATTTGCGGTTTTTGCTATCGGTAATAAAACAATTGAACAAGCAGTCTGGTACTGCATTCTCATAGGAATACTTATGGTCGGTATGCTTGGAGTTGGCTCTCGCACTACACTCGCGGGTTTCATAGGCGTGATGCTAGCATTAGTAATATGGCTGGGTTGGCGGATTCTACCAAGGTTTCCAACAGTAACGCTAGCTATTGTGTTAGTTATCGTTGGGGTATTCACAGTTTCAAAACTCCACCCATACGCGTTGCATCGCATTCTCTTTATGCCAGCTATAGAACATAGTTATACTGGCAGGATGATTGGCTGGGGAGCATATCTGGCGCTTTTCTTAAAGAATCCGCTGCTCGGGCTGGGAAAATCCGTTACTCCTATGTACGTTGGTGCGACCTGTGCGGATAATAATTACGTGCGTCTGCTGGCAGAAGTCGGTATTCTTGGAACCGTAGCATTTTTCTGGCTTGTTATCAAAGCAAGTCGTATTAGTTGGTACAGGTCACGCCGTGCATCCAATCGTCTTGCGAAAGTGACGGGCCTGGCATTCGTTTGCTGTACAGTTGGAATGCTATTGATGAGTTTGTTTGCCGATGTTTTTATGGTTGTCAGGGTCGCTGGGCCATACTGGCTCCTTGGAGGGCTCGCTCTTGGTTCCTGGGTGGATACTTAAATGGCTGGTATCTGGGTAATAGTGCTTCTGGTCATAATTATTTACGTTTACCTTGGTTATCCTTTTTTTATACGGGCAGCAGGATTTTTCAGCCGCAAACAGATTGCTCCTGAAATTTCTGAGGACAAATTGCCGGAAGTGTCTTTCATAATCGCTGCCAGGAACGAAGCGAAGACTATATCTGACAAACTGAAAAATGTACTATCCCTTGGGTACCCAAAAACCCGCCTGCAGGTAATCGTTGTTTCTGACGGTTCATCCGATACCACCAACGAGATTATAAAAGGATTTCAGAATGATGGTGTAAAGCTTATCGTTTCGGAAGAACATATTGGCAAGAGTGCTGCGCAAAATATGGCTGTAGAGTCAGCGACAGGAGAAATTCTGGTTTTTTCTGATGCGACCGGTATTTATTCACGAGATGCGCTAAAATACCTCACAAGATGGTTTTCAATGTCCGGGGTCGGCTGCGTAATTGGCAGGGTAGCATACTCATCAGAAGGCCTTACAGGAGAGGATATATACTGGAATTATGAGCTTGCCATAAGAAATAGTGAAAGTTGCGCTGGCATTTTTGCTATGGGAACCGGCTCTATTATGGCATTAAGAAAGGACATATTTACACGGCTGGAGCCGGATATTGGCGAGGATTTTGTATTACCGCTGCGTGCAGTAAGCATGAATTACAAAGTTTTATACGAACCGCTTGCCGTTTCGGTAGAGGAGCCGCCAACGCAACTATTTAGAACAAAAGCGCGGATTATTACGAAGGATTTTCGAGGATTGATGAAATACAAAAATCTGTTGAACCCGTTTGTACGCCCGGGATATGCAGTTGGTCTTATCTCACACAAACTTTTGAGATGGTTAATACCGTTTTTTCTCATCACGCTATTTATTACCAATGCTCTTGCCTTGCAATTAAACGTTTCGTTTTGCATACTGTTCTGTGCGCAGGTGCTTGCTTATAGCGCAGGCATCGTAACTTTTTGCGTTCCGCGCCTGAGAAAGTATAGTTTATTACGTGCGTCTGCCGGTTTTCTTGAAGTAAACACGGCAGCACTCTGTGGCGTGCTTGGCTACTTTTTTGGAAGGCGGACGGGAAAGTGGGAGCCGATTCGCGCATAACATGGAATTTAAAGCCAGTTTATTAATCTATTCTATTTTTGTCCTTTCAGTAACTTTTTTACTCGTTCCGCTTATGAGGTTTGTAGGGTTGAAATATTCGCTATATGACCAGCCGGGCTCTGACCCGCTAAAAATTCATAGAGGAAATGTACCATATCTTGGTGGAGTTGCTATGGCGGTTGCGCTGGTTTTGGGGACGATATATCTTACACGCGCGGTCCTGGTCGATAATCTCCAATTATGGGCTATCGTTTGCTGCTCGTCCTGCGCCCTGATGTTTGGCTTATGGGATGACATGAAGTGGAAATCATTTCTTAAGACACCAGCAATAAAATTCCATACACAATTTCTTTTGGTTGCAATTATTGCTATGCTTTTATGGGCAAGCGGCGTGTGCTATGGGATTTTTTATAACGTCAGTATTTCTTATCTTTTCGGAGTTATATACATACTTGGCGCAATGAATGCTTTGAATATGCAGGATGGTATGGATGGGTTAGCCGCCGGGATAGCAGGGATAAGCGGTGCCGGTTTTTCGGTGCTTGGTGTTATCCAAAATTCAGCCACACTCGTCGTTTTAGGACTTGGAATTGCCTGTTGCTCCTTTGGTTTCTTAAGATATAATTTGCCGCCGGCACGTATATTTATGGGAGACAGCGGGAGTTATTTTCTTGGCGCATTGATAGGCAGTGCTTTGATTTTGGCAAGTTCACGTGCGCATTCTGTCAGTCATTTTGTAGTACCTTTGATGATATTTGGTTTACCGGTTGCTGACGCTGGATTTGCTATAATAAGGCGCCTGTCACGGCACGGTTCTCCATTTTACGGAGACAGGGCGCATTATTACGACAAATTACTGAAAAATGGAATGAGTCATAACAAAGTACTCATAGTTAGTTATTCAATCCAGACCTGCCTGGCTGCTATCGGTATCTGGATAATGGCAGCGAAAGGATAATTCGATATGAGCGGTTACAAAATACCACTTGCACGTCCGGATATAGGGGAATTGGAGAAGAAGAAAGTAATGGAAGTACTGAATTCAGGATATTTAAGCATCGGCCCGCGACTGCCTGAATTTGAGGATTCAATAGCCAGATATACAGGAATAAAAAATGCCGTAGCAGTAAGTAGTGGCACGGCAGCGCTTCACCTGATTGTGTGCTCGCTCGGGATTGGTGCAGGAGATGAAGTTATCACTACTCCGTTTACTTTTGTATCTTCTGCAAACTGTATACTGTACGAAAATGCAAAACCAGTTTTTGTTGACATAGAACCGGATACTCTTAACATTGACACAGACCTTATAGAAGCCAAGATTAACAAGTCAACAAAGGCAATTATCGCCGTGGATGTATTTGGCCACCCTGCTGATTGGGATAAGCTAACCACGATTGCAAATAAGCATGGACTGCACCTGATAGAAGACAGTGCCGAGGCACTTGGTTCAAAGTACAAAGGAAAACCAGCAGGGGCATTTGGCAAAGCAGGCGTTTTTGCTTTTTACCCAAATAAACAGGTAGCAACCGGAGAAGGAGGAATGGTTGTAACGAATGACGATAGCCTTGCTGAACAGATAAAAATGTTACGCAACCAGGGCAGGGCACCGCAGGACCAGTGGTTGCAACACAAAATTCTTGGTTATAATTACCGTCTCGACGAGATGTCATGCGCTGTTGGTATTGCGCAAATGGAACGCATAGATTCGTTGCTCGCGAAGCGTGCAACGGTTGCGGAAAAATATTCTGATTTACTGGCGAGCTGTGGTGAAATTACTCTTCCTAAGGCACATAACAATGTGCTTGTTCATTGGTTTGTTTATGTCGTTCGGCTATCAGAAAAATACAATGTTGGACAGCGGAACGATATTATATCAAGAATGAAACAAAAAGGAATACAGTGCAGTACGTATTTTCCATGTGTACACCTGTTTGATTTTTACCAGAAGCTCGGATATAAACGCGGACAGTTTCCTGTAGCAGAAAATGCGAGCGAGCACACCATAGCGCTGCCGTTTTATACCTCTCTGTCTGACCGGGAGATTAAGTACGTAGTGAACACTTTCAAGGAGGCACTGAGAACGTCGTGACTGAAGAAGAATTTGCCAGGCAGGAAGTAGCTATAGGTGCAAAAGTATATTTCAACCAGGGTGTCTGGTGGCGAGAGATGAAACCGTTCTATTGCTGGCCACTTCATCTTTTGCATACAATCAATCGTGGAGAATCCAAGCCACCGGCAATTCACAGTTTGATTGGTTACGAGCACCCGGTACCTGAAAAAGACCAGGCAAATGCAGTATTACCTGTTATTATGATGAGAAATCTCAGGCAGTATAGCATTGCAGGGTTGTCTGCGAAAAAACGGAACCAGGTTAGAAGAGGAATCGGGTCGTTTACAATAAAACCGATTGACAATATCGCTTCTTTATTAGAAGATGGATACTATGTAAATCTCAGTGCATTAAGGCGACAACGGTGGGGCGGAGACAGGAGTCACTATTCCGTACGTAGAAAATGGGTAGACGGCGTCGAAATGACGTTTGGTCTTGCTGGCAGAGAAAACTGGGGTGCATTTATGGATGGACGTCTGGTTGCCTATCTCAGGGCATACCAAATTGACCGTGTTGCTTACATTTACTCTATGATGAGTCATTCTGATTATCTTTCTCAGTACCCGAATGACGGGCTAATACATAAATTTCTTCTAGCTTGCCAGCAGGAAGGAACAACCGACAAAGTTGTATTTGGATTAAAATGCGCAAAACAATCATTAAATGATTACAAAATGAAGTTTGGTTTTGAGGAAGTCGGCTTGCCTGTATGGCGCCATTTAAATCCAGTAGTGAAAGTAGTGGCACGCCATACCAGATACAGGCACTACGTTGAATACAAGGGAGGTATAGATGAGGTTAGTTAATGAGGAGCGTCTAAAATGGCAATAAAAGTATCAGCCAAAGACTTGAAGAACAAAATAGAGAAATGCCAGTCAAAAGTAGCAGTTGTTGGAATGGGGTACGTTGGCTTACCATTATCGCTCGGGTTCGCAGAGGCAGGTTTTCTGACTTTTGGGTTTGACACAAATAAGGACCGTGTACTTCGTCTTGCGCGAGGCATAAGCCCGATTCACTATCTACTCTCAAGCAGGATTAAGAGTGTTCTTAGTAAGCACAAGTTTGTACCAACCTGTGATACCAAAATATTAAATGACGCAGATTGTATAGTAATTTGTGTTCCGACACCGCTTACGGAGAATCGTGAACCAGACCTTGGTATGATAAAGAACGCATCTGAAACCGTTGCAAAACATCTGCGTCCCGGGCAATTAATAGTACTTGAAAGTACCAGTTATCCAGGGACAACAGAAGAGGTCTTGTTGCCAATTCTCCTGAAGTCGGGCTTGAAGCAGGCAAAAGATTTCTGGGTTGCTTTTTCTCCGGAACGCGAAGACCCTGGAAACAAGCGGTATCATATCGATTCAATACCTAAAATTGTCGGAGGGATTGATAAAGTATCAGGTGAGCTTGCAAGCGTGCTTTATGGAAAAATTGTCGGGAAAGTCGTTCCCGTAAGTTCAACACGGGTTGCAGAAGCGGCCAAGATTCTTGAGAACACATACCGTGCCGTCAACGTAGCGCTGGTCAACGAATTGAAAATGCTGTTCAATCGTATGGGCATAAATGTGTGGGAAGTAATTGACGCTGCATCAACGAAACCGTTTGGCTTTCAATCGTTTTATCCGGGTCCGGGATTAGGCGGCCATTGTATTCCCGTTGACCCGTTCTATTTATCATGGAAAGCACGTTCTTACGATTTCCAGGCCCAGTTTATTGAACTCGCAGGTGAAATCAACACCAGGATGCCAGAGTATGTCCTGGAACAGACTATCGCTGCATTAAACGAACAGGAGAAATGCTTAAAAGGAGCCCGGGTTTTGGTTCTGGGTGTTGCCTATAAAAAGGACATAGAAGATATCCGGGAATCGCCTGCTTTGACATTTATTCGTCTTCTTGAGCAGAATGGTGCAAAGGTCTCATACTATGACCCGATGGTTCCTGTATTGGCGGCGTCACACGGAATTAGCCGGAAATATCATTCCTGTTCCTTATCGGCAAAGAGCGTCAGGGAATCCGACTGTGTAGTTATTATTACTGACCACACCAATGTTGATTATGGACTTGTAGCGAAAAATGCAAAGATAATCGTAGATACCAGGTTTGTTATAAAGGATACGAGTAAGGTCAAAGGTTATTTGAGGCGTGCATGATGAGAAAATTCAGGTTCCACCCGGGCCGGAGAATGCGGGTTACCAGTAAGATTATTACAGATATATTCATTGTTATAATTACTTACTACTTCGCTTTTATCCTTCGCTTTCTGGACGTTGGGATAGCAGGCATATGGCTTCAGAAAGTTTTTGCAAGAACGATTATTGTAGTCGCGATAGCATACCTGGCGCCTTTTACTTTCTTTGGCCTGCACCGCGGTTTCTGGAGATATTCGAGCGTTCACGACTTGATTCAATTGTTCAAAGCAGTCGCAGTCGGTTTTCTGCTTTCTGTTGCAGGTGTAACCTATCTGCTTGGAATGCATGAATTTCCACGTTCTATCTTCCCAATTCACGCAATGCTTTGTTTTTTTACTCTCGGTGGCGTCC
>CAZUQH010000050.1:0-7452 GCA_964622465.1 uncultured bacterium
AATACTTGCATCATACTTGCAATCGCAAAATGTGGAACGAGTATCTGGCTCGCCAGCTCCCGCTAATCATTTACGCATTTGTCTCAACTACCAGCACCCTCAATAAATCCCCTACTGCTTCAGCCATATCGGTGATGCTCTCGAGTGCTAGTATTAAATCGTGACAAACCATCAGTGTCGCCGTATCCAGATTATCCTTGAGTATTTTTTTTAAGAATTCTCTTTTTCTGTCGTCACCTTCTTCTTCCATAGTTTCTATCTCTGTACAAATATCCAGAACTTCAGCATGCCGCTGCTTTACAAGTGTAACCACTGCATCTCTTGTCCTTTCTGTCTGACGCACTGTGAGTTCCATAAAATCATTCAGGTCGTTCCATAGCTCATCTGGCAGATTCTTTTCCAGAAGTGCCAGCATACGTTCGCCTGCATGAGCGGAATCAGCGATATCGTCCATCCTGTTAAGCAGATGCATCAGGTCTTCGCGATCTGGCGCCCTTATGGCACCTGAAACAAGCGCTCGTAACAATTGACGATGTATCAAATCTGCCTGATGTTCGTTCTCAGCAACCTGATGCAATAGTTCATCTCTTTTTGACCAGTCACCGCTGGACATTTCCTTGATTGCTGAACGAAGAGAACGAACAGTTTCGAGCACTTTCTTCATATGTTCTCCCGCATGTTCTAACACTTCTTTTTCTTTCTCAGCACCAAGCCACGAAAAAACATCTTTCAATCTTTTCATTTTTCCCTCCCAAAATAATCAGGTAATTGGGCGCTACGCCCCCTTGTCCTGTATGGAATTACAATATCCACAATTTAATTAAACTCATGATAACAAAAGATAGCAAGCCACTCGCAAACGGTGTCCCTGCCCAGGCAAACACTATATCACGTGTCATCTTAGCATCTACTGATTTTATTCCCTGGCTTAAACCAACACCGATAACTGCACCGACAATTGCATGTGAAGTTGAAACAGGTATACCAAAAAGCGTATAGAGATTTACGTTCACTGCTGCAGCGATTTCTGCAGTAATTGTCATAAGAGCAGAAAGATGAGTAATTTTGAAACCGACTGTTTCAATCACCTTTCTGCCCCAGATAATTACTCCGATAACTATTGCGCTTGCGCCAATAATAACTGCAACCAAATTACTAAATACTCCGCTGCCAGCCATCAGCCCCGATGCATTTGCAACGTCATTCGCTCCCCACATAAATGCGAAGTAGATGCTCGTGATAATTATAAGCCATCGCACTACAATAGCGCGAAAACGTTCAGCCACAAGGGTACGGATAAGAAAACTCATCACTGGATAAAGCACCATTGCAAGAATCATTGAACCGACTGGCGTAACTATCCAGCATATAAAAATACTTCCCAACTTACTGAAGTATACCGGGGCGCCGACTGCGAGCCCGGCTCCGCCAATCGCCCCTACGATAGAATGGGAAGTAGAAACAGGTAATCCAAAAAAAGTAGAAATCATTATCCACAAAGCTGCGCCGAGACAGCCGACCATGGATATATAAAGCGCAGTCTGGGAAGGTAAAATAGTTAACGGGACTATACCTTTTCCAAGTGTCTCCATAACGTGAGACCCCATAAGCACTGCTCCAAGAAAACCAAAAACACAGGTAAGAAGAATACCTTCGGCTACTGACAATTCCCCTGAGCCAATATCAGCGCCAACACAGTTAGCAGCGTCATTTGCGCCTACCGTGCACCCGAGAAATACACCAATAACAATGATAATACTAATAGCAAAAAACATACATTATTGTGTTACAGCCCCTAACCCCAGACCAGCCAGATAAAAATCCACGACGCGACTACGCTTGCAAGCGTGAATGGCAGGCCGATCTTTGCAAATCCGGAAAAACTTACGGGTGACTTTTCCCGTTTAAGAAGTCCGGTCGCCGCAACGTTTGCTGCCGCCCCTATAGGTGTTATATTCCCACCTATGCACGCACCGCATAGAAGACCAAAATACAATAGGTATGGTGAGCATCCAATTTGTGTTGCTACACCATGGGCAACTGGCAACATTGCCGTAACGAATGGCACGTTATCTACAAAAGCGGATAAAAATACCGAAATCCACAAAATTATTGAAAGCGCTAAAAACGGACTGTGTGCAGAAATATTGCCAATGAAATTGCTAAGAGTACGCACTATGCCGGTATTAATAAGTGACTGGACAAGAATAAAAATGGAAGCAAGAAACAAGAGTGTATCCCAATCCAGCTTCCTGATTATACTTTTAGGGGTCAAATTATTCAACCCACCTTTGAAATACAACCATACAAAAGCAATGATACCAAAGATAACCGACACAGTACCTGGTGAACTCCCGAGGAAAATACGAGGTACAAGAGAACTTGCTATCAGAGCACAAACCAGGCCAACAAGCAACCACCATGGGACCCAGGATATAACCTTCGTAGTTTCCACCTGTGGTACCGGGTCACGGTATTTCCTGAACATTAGCCAGAGCACAACAATACCTACTACTGCGCCGGCCTGTATTGCGAAGAATATGCCTGGACGACCATTGAGCACAATAAAATCAACGAAATCCATCCCTGAATATCCTGCGAGGAGCATACTTGGCGGATCACCTATAAGGGTTGCTGCGCCCTCTAGATTTGCTGAAATCGCAATCCCGACGATGAATGGTATCGGGTCCGTCTTCAGCCGCTTCGCAATAGCGAATGCGACTGGCGCAACTATATAAACAGTTGCTACGTTTTCAAGAAACATTGACAGCAACCCGGATAAGATACACACAAAAATGAGTGCTGTTCCGACGGTCCCGGCGCCCCTAACCATGTGGTCAGCAAAAAATGCAGGAACTTCAGAGACAATTAAAAGTTCAGCAATTATCGCGGTACCTATAAATATACCAAGGACGTTCAGGTTAATTGAACGTAAAGCGGCTAACGGAGTAAGCGCGCCGAGGACAACCAGTAAAAGTGCAGCGCTCCAGCCAATTGGTGCACGTTTTTGTTTTGTCGTACACAACAACACGTACGCAACAAGAAATATGATTGCGGTTATTACCTGCATTGTTATCCTATCATCGCGGGCTCGCCGAGTTAGATTTTGACTTTATCAATCTAGTGAAGGCGATGCCGATAAAGGCAATTTAAGAAGTTTTAGATAAAAACTCGAGTTCACCATCTTCTTTAGTAAAGCAACTCTTTTTTACATTGAGTTGCGCTTTACTGTAGAACGAGAGTTTTTATCGTTAAGAAACTTCTCATTGCCGTATCAGGCAGTGCCACGCAGGTGGTCGTCGCACAAAGAACAGCGGGACACCAGTTTTGCAAGGCGTGGCGAGTGAAAATACTGAACCGTATTTGAGCAAGCCACAACACCGCAAAACTGGATGTAGCGCTGTTCGACTGCAGAGCACTCTGCGTGGCACTGCCTGAGCTCGCCGAGCACATCACATCAAAGTTATAGGGTCTGCGTCAACTCTTATCTGGACATTGCTGGTTGAAAATTTATCCTGAATTTCCATAAGACACGCGAGTGGCGCAGTATCTATCTCACCATACTGTTTTAGCACTACGTGCCAGCGCCAGTATCCTCTCAATCTAGCAACAATAGCTGGATAAGGACCGATTATTTCTATGCCCGGCCTGCCCTCCAGATTCTGCCTTATGTACTCACTAACGTTGCGACTTGCGAGACGCGCTTCACGTTCATCCTTAGAACGGATAATGACGTTTATAAGGCGCGCCTTAGGCGGATAATTTAGCTGGTCACGAAGTTTCATCTCAGTATCATAGAAATTTTCGTAATCGTATTTCAGGGCGGAACGAATTGCAGGATTCTCCGGGTTTCTTGTCTGGATAATTAACCTGCTCACGCCACGCCCAATTTTCTTTATCCATACAACGAGCGAGGAATAGGTGCGCTCATTTGCGCGCCAGTCCGGTATCTCAAGCGCGGTATCTGCAGAAACCAGCCCAACCACTCCAACCTTACCAAGCTCCCAGTCCCTGGCTACGAGTCCGGTACCAACCAGAATATCCACATTTCCATTCCGGAAATCCTCTACCAGCCGGTTAGCGCTCTGTATACGTTTCACGGTATCACTGTCCAGACGTGCAATGCGTGCGTCAGGGAATTCAAACTGGACAATCTGCTCGACACGCTCTATACCTACTCCGCCAAACTTCAGCTGTCTTTCACCGCACTTCGGGCAGGCAACAGGTTTCCCTTTCCGTGCCCCACAAATGTGACAGACCAATTTTTGTTCCAGTTTGTGCCAGTTAAGCGGATGGTCACAACGGAGACAACGGAATACGTAGCCGCACTTTGTACAGTTTATAAAAGTAGCATACCCGCGCCTGTTCAAGACAAGAATTATACGCTCCCCGGACATAAGGCACCTTTTTATTTCGGCGCGAAGCGTTCTGGAAAGGACGGCATTCTTCCAGCTGTGCGCTGTTTCCACCCTTAAATCAACCAATTTTATTTTTGAAAGGTCCGGCTTCGGGGCCTGTTTCATACTGGAGACCTTGATTTTCTTACGCTTAACCCCATCCCAGACCTCAAAACTGGGAACAGATGTCCCCATTATAAGAGGACAGTGTTCTATCTCTGACCTCCACTCGCTAACAATGCGCGCCTGGTACATTGGAGTTTGCTGTTCCTTGAATGAATCGTCGTTCTCATCATCAATAATTATTGCACCCAGATTTTTTATTGGAAGGAAAATTGCTGACCTTGTACCGATTACAAGTCCGTTTGTCTTTTGTGTTGCGCTCAACCATGCTGATTGACGTTTTGATTTTGACAACCCACTATGCCACAAAGTAACGTTCCCGTCAAATGATTTAGCAATTTGTTCTGCGAATTTCTTGATATGAAAAACCTCTGGAATTAAAAGCAGTACCTGTTTGCCGAGAATGGAAACTTGCTTAACAAGTGCAACGTATCTCTCCAGACGGCTGGATTTGTCAATTTCATACCATAAATATCTGGACGGTTTCCCTGCTTTGATATCTTTAATGATTATTTTGGAAGAATTTATACTTTTGTTTATTTTCTTTGAAGTATCATTTGCAATAGTGACATTTTCATGGAATTCGAGTTCGGGAGGAAGAACAATCCGTAATACGCTATAAAGTGGTGAGTAATAAAAATTTGCAACGCGCCATACAAGCTCCATAATTGATGGAGGTATAAGAGACGTCCTGTCAATGATCCCGGCAATGGGACGCAAGCGATGCTGTGGTTTCTCTGTTGTTGTTTCTACGGCATAACCAACTACCATTCTTCTCCCGAACGGTACCTTGACCCTGCTCCCTGGTTCTACCGTAGTAGAATCAGCCGGTAATGCATACGTGAATGTATTTTGCACCGGTATTGGAATAGCAACTTTGACTAGTTTATCTGTCACTTTCCTCCCCCGCGTGAACGAAGAATATCCCCTATGGTCGCGCCTGCATTCTCGCGCGGAAGATACTTTTTTATTTCGGTGATTTCTTTATCTTTCAGATACTCTTTCATGCTCAACTCCAGAAGTTGCCGCTCTGGCACACACCTGATAACCTTTGCCTGTACTGGCTGTCCCGGCTTCACTACGTCAGATGGACTCTTAACTCTATCCAGAGAAATCTGAGAAATATGGATTACGCCTTTAACTCCCGGCTCAAGTTCGACAATAATGTGCGTTGGTGTAGTCCGCCTTACTTTTGCCGTAACTGTCCGGCCAACTCCAAATTTTGCATATGGATTTGGCTGAGTATGTTTGTATGAAAGTGCTATATGTCGTTCATCAGTGTCTATTTTCATGACCCTGACGGAAACACGCTGGCCCTTCTTGAGTACCTGCGATGGCAACTTCACATTGTCCTTCCAGCTCAGGTCTGCTATGTGAATTATTCCTTCCACACTATATTCCAACTGAACAAAAGCGCCAAACTTTGTAAAGCCGGTTACCTCACCCTCAACTATAGAACCAAGCGGGTATTTCTTAGATATCTCTTTCCATAATTCTATAAGACTCTCTTCCAGGACCTGACGAGCAGAAACAATCAGGGAATTCTTATTCTGGTCAAATTCCAGGATTTTAACGGCATAATCACCTGGCACATAATTCCGAAGGTTCTTGACAGGCGCAGTTGATATGTGTGAAGCAGGCATAAAACCTTTTATTCCGTTAAATTCAACTAACAAGCCTCCACGCGTGGGTCTGGTAGCGTGTACTACAACCTCCTCTGAGTTCTGGAATGCATCCTGAATCTTTTCAATTGCATGTCGCCGTCTTGCTTCTACATAGGAAACTCTTGGCGGCCTGGTTATGTCTTCGGACTGGTTGATAAGTACTTCCAGATGTTCGCCTTCTTTAACTTTCTTTCTGCCGAGCTCAGACACCGGAAGAGCGGCTTCCGTCTTGGACCCCACATCAAGAAGTATCACATCACGCCCGACCTGCACAATCGTGCCTGTCACTATTTTTCCTGCTAGCGTATCTGGCTCTTTTTTATCCATTGCTTATTCCTCCGTAAACAGTCATTTTAATCTTACCACTTTCGCTACCTCGTGTACTATACGCTCCGGTGTAGAAGTGCCGGCAACAACTGCAATTGTCTTTATTCCTCTAAACCACTTCTCTCTTAAATCCTTTTTATTTTCTATGTGATACGCAGTAGTATATTTTCTTGCTATCTCCCAGAGACGCGTTGTATTTGCACTGTTACGTCCTCCAACCACAAGCACTATATCCACCTGCTTTGCGAAATGCTCTACTTCCTCCTGACGATTGCGAACTTCTGGACAAAGAGTATCCTCTATTAAGAGTGTCTTTGATTTACCGACAAGTGCATTCACAACCCTGCTAAAGATGTTATGTGTCAGCGTCGTTTGACCAAGTACTGCTCTCTTGCTGACATCCTTTAGTCCGTGAACGTCGGCAGGTCTCTCAATCACTACTGGTTTTCCCTGGCTCGAGGCCACTACATATTCTATTTCCGGGTGACGCGCGTCTCCTACTATAACAACATTCCAGCCCTCCTCAATAAGTGCTTGAGCGCGCTTTGCGAGATGTCGGACAAGAGGGCACGTTGCATCCAGCAAACGCATCCCGTGTTTTCTAACCCCAGAGACCTTGCTTGGGGGCAGCCCATGAGCTGGCACCACAACCAACCCTCTGTTATTTCGCCCTGTAGCCGCAAGGCTTCGAGCCTCTCGCACCCTAAAGGGTGCGGCTACCACGTCAGGCTTTATAGCCTCGCGTTTATTTAACTCTTCAAGTGAGTTTATAACCTTCAATCCCCGCTTCTCGAGCCGTCTCACGTAATCAGCATTATGGATTAAAGGGCCAAAAGAATAAGTCAATCCGTTTCTCTTTGATAACTCGCTCTCCACTATGGCAACAGCCCTTCTAACACCAGAGCAAAAACCTATATTGTTTGCTATGAGCACTTTCATCT
>CAZUQH010000051.1:0-7436 GCA_964622465.1 uncultured bacterium
TGTTCCATTCACGGTATAGTAACAGGTCCCGATGGGCAACCCGTGGTAACTGCATGGGTAAAATTGACAGAATATGGGAAGGAAATTAAGCGGGTAGCCACGGATGGGTCAGGGAAATACGAGTTTACTCGCCTGGAGCCCGGTGAGTACCGGCTAAAAGTATGGAAATCCGCATCACTGCTACCACGCTACGCAGACGTTTCGCTATCAAGTGGGCAGATAATACCGGTTGATTTTGAGCTTCTTGATACCCATATCTCCGGCATGGTAACCAATCCTTCAGGGGAACCACTGCCTTATGCAGCAATCAAACTATCAGATGAAAAGGGTGAACTGTTCAGGGTCTATACAGCAGGCGATGGTCATTTCCGTACACGCGCAGTGCTCCCAGGAAACTACGTAATCAAGGCCTGGATGGAAGGATACCATCCACAGGAAAAAACAATCTTAGCCACCATTTCCGGACCTGTAAAAGTCGACTTTAATATAACTCCCAAATGACACTGGCCAATTCTGCCAAACTGTGTTCCGTTTCTTGACATAGGGGAATCAATTTTGTAGTATATGTTTGTCTTCGGGGATGGGTAACCCCTCATGAGGGGGATTCCCTACCGGTGGTAAGTGTTCTGTCCTTTAAGAATACTAAAGCCCACGAGTTGGAGGTTTACTTCTGTTCCTCCGGCAGATTGCGTGTAATCCGTAAGCCGACGGTATAGTCCGGATGAGAGAAGAATTTCTCTGATAAACTGACAATCTGGCAGAACTAAAGAATCAAGACAGTACAAACCCGGAGACACGGCTCTTCGGGTTTTTTGTTATGCGTGGAAATACAACAAACAATTCAAAGTTCATGTTACTTGCATTTCAACTTGCGGAGCGAGGCCGTGGAAAAACAAGCCCAAATCCTATGGTCGGTGCCGTGGTAGTAAAAAATGGACAGATTATAGGACAGGGCTGGCATCGGGAATTCGGCGGTTCACATGCAGAGGTATATGCCTTAAGACAGGCCGGAAATAAATCGCATGGCGCAACACTTTATGTTACGCTTGAACCGTGTTGTTTCTGGGGGAAAACACCACCCTGTACCGATGCAATAATCCGTTCCCGTATCAAGAAAGTCGTAGCTGCGGATTTTGACCCGAATCCGCTTGTCCACGGGAAAGGAATACGGCAACTCAAGGATGCCGGGATTCAATGCGAAGTCGGAAATTTTAAAAACGAATCTATGGCCATAAATGCCGGATATTACAAGTTTCATACCAGGCACATGCCATGGGTTATATTAAAAATCGCTGAGTCGCTGGATGGAAAAATTGCAACGAAGACCGGCGAATCACGCTGGATAACTGGCGTTACATCAAGAAAAGTATCGCATACCTTGCGCTCAGGCGTTGACGCAATACTTGTAGGCATAAATACAATTATCAAAGATAATCCTGCACTCACGGCACGGCCGGTACGACATTCCTGTGCCCTGCGCCAACCGCTGAGAGTGATACTGGATTCTTCGCTTCGCACTCCTTCGGCATCGCAAGTGCTCAATGATGGCAACCACACCCTTATTTTTTGCTCCGCTGCTGTATCGGAACGAAAAATTAACCAGTTGGAAAAGAAATCCAGCAAGCTCGAAATAGTGAAAGTCCCTTCCAATTCTCCGTACTACCTTAATCTAAAAAGCGTTATGCAGGAGTTGTGTAAACGTCAGATTCAGGCGCTTCTTGTAGAAGGCGGAAGCGAAATATACGGGAGTTTCATTGACGAGAAACTTGCGGATGAAGTGTTTTTCTTTATCAGCCCGAAACTAATAGGTGGCAAAGGAATGACTGCAGTCGGTGGTGATGGCTTTGCAAACCTTTCAAATACGCCTTACGTTACTAATGTCCGCACAATGAAAACAGGGAAAGATATCGCGGTTCGCGGTTTACTAAAATACCCAAAGAGGTCTTGAAAATGTTTACGGGAATAATTGAGGCTCTCGGCCGTATCACAAGCGTGACAAGTACAGGCATACATGTTGAGACCAGATTAACTGATACCAAACCAGGAGACAGTATCGCTGTAGACGGGATATGCCTTACAACGACAAAGGTTCACAATTTATCCGGCGGAAAATATCTCATAGAACTTGGGATTTCTGGTACAACTAGGTCAAGAATACGGCCGTTCAATTCTGGTACCCCGGTAAATCTTGAACGAGCACTCCGGCTGACGGATAGAATTGGCGGGCATTTTGTCACAGGTCACATAGATGGGAGTGGTATAGT
The DNA here is from genome assembly GCA_964622465.1 of uncultured bacterium. Lineage (GTDB taxonomy): Bacteria > CG03 > CAZUQH01 > CAZUQH01 > CAZUQH01 > CAZUQH01. Next base: position 2,265 of record CAZUQH010000051.1, read on the forward strand.
AAAAAAAATAACCAGGGACAGCGATTCATGGAAAGTTGAGGTTGCCGTTCCGGAAGAAAATAGGGAACAGATTATGGATTTGATTGTGCCGCGTGGTTCTGTAACGGTAAATGGAGTCAGTTTGACGGTCTCTGGACGGAAAGAAAACAGTTTCGAAATAACTTTGATTCCTTACACCTTAAAAACTACTACACTCGGGAAATTAAAAATTGGAAATAGAGTTAATCTTGAAGCCGATATACTTGCACGTTATAAGAACCTGCGCTTCGCGCAGAACCTTTTCACTTCTCGGGACTAATCCTGGGGCTTATGCGTGATAAGAATGGTAACAGGTTATGACTACGACTGGTTTTGACAGTATAAGAGATGCGATTGATGAGTTGAAACAAGGCAGAATGGTCCTTGTTGTTGATGACGCGAACCGCGAAAATGAAGGCGACCTGGTCCTTGCGGCTGAAAATGCAGATGCAAAAGCGATAAATTTCATGGCCAAGTACGGCCGTGGCCTCATTTGTATTCCTATGCTCGGCGAACGTCTGGATGCCCTTAAAATTACCCCGATGGTTGCAGAAGCAACCGAACTGCGTGAGGCTAGTTTTACCGTATCTGTTGATGCGAAGCATGGGACTACAACAGGCATTTCTGCTCATGACCGTGCGCAAACGGTCCGAACCCTCCTTAACTCTCGCACAAAACCATCTGACCTGACTCGTCCAGGGCACATATTCCCGCTTCGCTACAAAGACGGTGGTGTTCTTGTGCGTGCAGGCCATACAGAAGCATCTATTGATATTGTGCGGCTCGCAGGCCTTTATCCTGCAGCTGTTATCTGTGAGATAATGAGTGAGGATGGCCATATGGCACGACTGCCGCAGTTAAAGGCATTTACAGAAAAGCATCATTTAAAAATAGTTAATATTGCTGATTTAATACAATACAGACGGCGTACGGAACGCCTGATAAGGAAAGTCGCAAGTGCGAATTTACCAACGCGTTATGGCAAATTCCGTCTTATTTTGTATGAGGCACTTATTGAGGAACCGCCCGGCAAGTATCAGATGGCACTGGTTAAGGGCAAGATAGCAGGCAAGAAAAATGTGCTCGTCCGGGTTCATTCTCAATGTCTGACCGGCGAGGCATTTGGGTCGCTTCGTTGCGATTGTGGCGAACAACTTCACAAAGCGATGGAAATGGTGGAAAAACACGGGAGTGGAGTAATCGTTTACCTGCCGCAGGAAGGACGTGGTATTGGATTGACCAATAAAGTGCTCGCATACGCACTTCAAGACGGAGGTCTCGATACTGTAGAAGCAAACAAGGCACTTGGCTTTGCACCCGATTTGCGCGATTATGGTATCGGAGCACAAATTCTTGTTGACCTGGGATTAAGTACGATACGGCTAATAACTAACAATCCGAGGAAAATAGTAGGACTTGAAGGATATGGTTTGAAAATAGTTGACAGAGTACCACTTATAATCGGTTCTTCAAAACATAACAAGCATTATCTCGAAACCAAAAAGCAAAAACTCGGCCACTTACTTTAAAAAGGAGGTATTTAGAATGAAGACAGTGCAGGGAGCAATGCAGGCGACAGGCAAAAAGTTTGCTCTTGTCGCTTCCAGATTCAATGAGCTAATTACCAGTAAACTTGTAGAAGGCGCACAGGATTCTCTTGTGAGACATGGTGCAAATGAAAAAGACATCGTGTTATACTGGGTGCCTGGTGCATTTGAAACAGCTTTTGTTGCCCGCCAACTCGCAGAAAAGAAAAAGTATGACGCAGTGATATGTCTTGGTGCAGTAATAAGGGGCGATACACCGCACTTTGATTATGTTGCAACTGAAGCGGCGAAGGGCATAGCACAAACAGCGCTTTCTACGGGTGTACCAACAGTGTTTGGAATTCTTACCTGTGACACTCTTGAACAGGCATTGGAAAGAGCAGGTTCTAAGTCCGGAAACAGAGGACGACAGGCAGCAGAGGCAGCAATAGAACTCGTAAACCTGAAAGCACAATTGTAGCAATAGTCATTCTGAGGTCGCGGTAGCCGCAGGCTTTAGCCTACAATTTGCCGAGCGCACCCGGTGGGTGAAAAGCGAAGCGTCAGCGAAGCAAATTGTCGCCGAGTGCCAAAGGCACGAGGTGTACACCGCTTATGCGTGATAAGGAGACACAGTGGGTAGGATGCATGATATCCGTATTGCGACCATAGAAATACTCTACGCCGCGGACGTATCCGATGGCGATTACAAAAGGACATTTGAAGCGTATTGGGGTATGTCTCCGGCGCCAGTTCCAGTCAGCAAAAAGTTAGCAGACCAGGTAGAAATATTTGTGGACGGTATATTGAATCATATGGAAGAAATTGATACAACAATTCGTTCTGCAAGTGACAACTGGGATTTAACCCGTATAGCAAAAGTCGATCTGGGCATTCTGCGGCTCGCAGCATATGAAGTGCTCTTCCGTCGCCAGACTCCCGTAAGGGTAATAATTGACGAAGCGGTTGAAATAGCAAAAGAATATTCTACGTCTAAGTCCAGCGCTTTTGTTAACGGCGTTCTTGACAGGATGGGACGTGAATCACGCAAGGAAGAAATGAAGATAAAGCAGGAGGCCAAAGATAATGGCAGGGATAACGAGAGAACAAGCAAAACGTAAGATAGCACAATTAAGACAAGAGATTTGGCATCACGATTATTGCTATTATGTACTGAATCAGCCAAAAATTTCTGATAGTGAATATGACCTTTTAATGAAGCAACTTGAAGGCCTTGAAAAACAGTTCCCGGACCTCGGGACGCCAGATTCACCTACTCAACGAGTCAGCGGCCAACCGCTAAAGGGATTCCGTTCAGTGAGACATCAAACTTCTATGCTGTCTCTTTCAAACGCCTATTCTACCGAGGAGATAAAAGCATGGGTTCAGCGAGTACATAAAAATGTCCCCTCCAGAGAGATAGATTACGTTGTGGAACCAAAAATAGATGGTGTTGGCATTGCATTAACGTACGAAAATGGAAAACTTGTACTCGGTGCGACTCGCGGTGATGGTGAAACCGGAGACGATATCACCGCAAACCTGAGAACGCTGGCGAGCATCCCACTATCACTTCAACCCAGCAGCAAATACGGAATTCCAGAATTTCTCGAAGTTCGTGGTGAAGCATATATGAACAAAAATGATTTTGCCCAAATGAACCGTCAGCGTTCTGATGCAGGCGAGACAACATTTGCGAATCCCAGAAATGCGACTGCTGGCAGCTTGAAGTTGCTTGACCCGCGTTTAGTTGCAAAACGTCCAATCAAATGTTTTATATATTCACTTGGAGGGTTAAAAAGAGGGCCGGAATTCAAGACGCATTGGGAGGTTCTTCAAACAATGCGCAAATGGGGTTTGAGAACAAATCCACACAATATCCCGTGTCGCACTCAAGAAGAGGTGATGGACCATGTAGTTTCATGGGAAGCAAGGCGTGACGAATTGGAATATGAAATTGACGGTATGGTCGTAAAAGTAAACTCCTTAGAACTTCAGGATATCCTGGGCTTCACACAGAAAAGCCCAAGATGGGCAGTCGCTTTCAAGTTCCGGGCAAGACAGGCAACGACAAAACTAAAAGACGTTATGGTACAGGTTGGGCGCACAGGCGTACTTACCCCTGTTGCACTTCTGGAACCAGTTGAAGTTGGAGGTGTTACAGTTACTAACTCGACGTTGCACAATTTTGACCAGATCAAGCGGCTTGACGTCAGGATAGGAGACCGCGTCGTAATCGAGCGTTCAGGCGACGTTATTCCTAATATAGTTAAGGTTGTTAAGTCCGTACGGAAGGGTAAAGAAAAACAAATCCCTGTTCCAAAGAAATGCCCTGTTTGCGGACATCCTACGGTCCGCGAGCAGGGCGAAGTTGCAGTTCGTTGCCCGAATCCTCTCTGTCCCGCGCAACTCAGGCGAACATTAGAGCATTTTGCTTCGCGTTCTGCAATGGACATAGAAGGACTTGGCGAATCCGTAATAGAACAATTAGTTGAACGTGGTTCAGTCCAAGATATTGCAGATATATACTCGCTGAAAAAATCCGATTTTCTGAAACTAGAATTGTTTGCTGACAAACGAGCTGAAAATCTTCTGGATGCAATAGAAAAGAGTAAACGGCAGCCACTTGAACGGTTGCTATTTGGACTTGGTATAAGGCACGTAGGTGAGCGTGCATCATCTGACATTGCAAATTATTTTGGTACACTTGATGCGCTTGTCCACGCATCAAAAGAGCAATTGGAAGAAATTCCGGAAGTAGGTCCTATTATGGCTGAGAGTATTCGGCAGTTTTTCCACCAGAAACAGGTACAAAATGTACTGGAAAAATTGAAGCATGCTGGAATAAACATTATTCAACCGGAAACGGCTGTTACTGGTGAACGAAAGTTTGCAGGAAAAACGTTTGTTTTTACAGGCGAACTGAAAAACCACAGCCGTTCAGAAGCAGAATCTATTGTCAAACAGCTTGGTGGACACGCCAGCTCCTCGGTAAGCAAGAAGACAGATTTTGTCGTTGTTGGTGCGAATCCTGGCTCAAAGTTTGACAAGGCAGAAATGCTTAACGTGAAGATATTATCTGAGGATGAATTCGATAAACTCATCAAATAGTGTAGAGAGGATCGAGCCGCGATTCCTTGTTGATTCTATGCTCGGCCGGCTCTGTCGCTGGCTGAGAATACTCGGGTATGACGCTGCGTTCTTTTCCGGGACAGGAAAATCATCTCTTGTGTATCAGGCATTGAAAGAAGGCCGTTTCATTCTTACCCGCAACCACGAAGTTAGCAAAAAGCAGGTTATCTGGATGCTCGTAGTCGAGAGCGATAAACTTGCAGGACAGATTCGCCAGGTTGTTAGCACTCTTGGCCTTAAACCAGAAGAAAGCCGTTTTTTTACCAGATGCTCATTTTGCAATAAATTGCTTATTGAGATTAGTCCAGAGGTCGCAAAAGGGCGTGTCCCGGATTTTGTCCTTGAGACAATACACAACTTCTATGAATGTCCTGATTGTCACCGTATATACTGGAAAGGAACACATTCTGATATGTTCCGCTCGCAACTCGAGGCTATTCTCAATCAGGGATTTTCTTGACTTCTCATAAAGGATAACGTAAGATAAATACAAATT
>CAZUQH010000052.1:0-6940 GCA_964622465.1 uncultured bacterium
TGAGTTCTATGTCCGGGTGGTAGCCGATGACGGTATGTACTGGCACGAGAATCCCGAACAAGGGGGGAATCCGGGTAGTTTCACATCACCGGTAGCAATCTACATTGGTGCCTGGCTTCGGGGCTCACTTGCTCAGGAATACAAGACCAATAAGTTGATTCTGGAACTGTACTCCCTCTAAGTTGGTGAGATGTATCAAAAACATCTGACTTGAAGGTCGCCTGGTGAAGGTGAACTATTGCCTTAGCGGGCGACCTCTGTCAGGTCATAGTCATTCTCAAGGCGCGCCGAAGAATCTCGTACCAATAGAACAATGAACAGAAAAACGTTATTACTTAGCAAAATATTCGTTGCTGTTCTTCTCATAGTCACTCTTGTATACACAATAGTATCTGCTGCGCTATCCATTGCACCGCAGCGCCAGGAAATTGTTGCAAAACCGGGCAAGACAGTCAATGGTTACTGGTATGTGACTAACCCGGCTGACAGTCCTGTTAAAGTTGCAATTCAACCCCGCTGGTGGTACTTGCCCCAAGGATACGAAGGACTGGATGTTAGACAGATTGTCAGCTATCAGGTAAACAGTTTCACATTGAAACCTGGCGAACAAAAACAGGTTAAATTCCGTGTGCGCATCCCGAAAAAACTTTCTGGAATGGCGATGATTATGAATGCGTTTGTGCCTCGTGAGAAAGAAGGGGAAATGCTGACGCTTGTTACCAGTGTTCCGCTCTATATAATCGCAGAAGGGACGGAAGAATACTCTCTCGAGATAAGTTCTCAAGTGGTCCATATATCAAACAATGATATGAAAGATACCGCGCTCGAATTCGTTATCCGGCTTGACAACACAGGTAATGTCCACCTTAATCCGGAAGGTGAAATAACGTTTAACGGGAACACCATGGATTTCGGTCACATGAGAATTTTGTTTCCGGGGCAGTCAGGGTATTACCGTGCCAGATGGAATGGTGAAAAACTTGTGGCCGGTTCTTATAATTATACCGTCCACATAAATCTCAAAGACGATATTACACTGGAAAGAACTTTCAAGTTTAAGGTGCCAGAATAAATAAAATGGCTGCGCGTGATAGTAGTACACAAAATATATACAGGTGTTTTAGCCACAGTGCCTTTTATGTCATAGTTGTTTGTTTTTCAATCCTGCTATTATCACTTTCTTGTGCCATTTGCGTCCACGCTGGTTTTCACTCCTCTGAAAAGAAACCCTTTACTGCAAGCATTGACCTTTCCGGTTCGTCATCTGCTGAAAGCGTACCAATAATTACTCACGTCGCTCTGCCACCTACAATTTACAGTCATAATAATCACATAATCATTTCTGCAGATGCAACAGATGACGATGGTATTGACAAGTTCACAGCTTACTGGCGCTGGAATAAGCAGGATAGCTATCTGCCATATCCGGTTACTGGTTCTGGTGCAGGCAACAAAACAGCAAATATCCATAAAGATATTACGCCATCTCAACTTCAACCGGGCACAACCTTAGAATATTACCTTGAAGCATATGATACGAAACTAAATCGTTCTCTCTGGCAATCTTCTTCCACTCCACAGCGCGTTTTCATTGCACCGGTCTCACAAGTCAATGCAAGTATCGGGCCAGCAGGCGGGACCATTACTTTGCCCGATGGAAATCCTGATAGCGGCGATACCACGCTTGTAATACCAGCCGGTGCGCTTCTGGAAACAGTAGAGATTTCAGTAAGAGAACTTGACCCTTCAAGCGTACCTTCTGGCAATGGCGCCTGCATAGTTGCTACTCCGTTTGGTGCTTATGAATTCCAACCTTCAAACCTGAAATTCCTCATTCCGGCTAGTGTAACACTCTCATTTTATAACGATAGCAACGAGGGCCCCGGCGATTCTCTGAAATTATTCTGGTGGGATGGATTCAAGTGGCGGTTCGCAGGTGGCAATTGGAACGAAGATGATGGTACGTTGAGCAGCCAGATTGCTCATTTCAGCACATATGCAATCTTTCCTGCCTCGCTTGCTTCATCGGCATTTCGGCCTGCTGAGAGAATCATCACTCCTGTTCTGGTTGATAACAGGAATGATGTGGTGACATTTGATGGGTTAATCGGCAGCGGGGTAACTGTAAAAATTTTTGATATTCGTGGAAGAAAGATAAAGACAATTGATGGGTATCCGTACGAGTGGGACGGTACGGACGACGACGGCAACCGGGTGGAAAGTGGTCTTTATGTTTATCAGTTTAAGGCGCCAACAAGCGAAGGAAATAAATTGGTCTCAGGGATGGTCGCAGTTGCGAAATAAGGGAATTAATCCAATTAGATTGTTAGTATTTAGTATTGTTCTGGTGCTGGCATTTTGCACATCTGCGCATGCTGCATTTCTTAACAACGGTTTGAGTATTCGCGCTCTTGGTATGGGAAATGCGTGTGTAGCCGTAAGCCAGGGTGCTTCTGCTTGGGCATGTAATCCAGCCGGACTTGCCGGAGCAAGCAGGGTTGAACTTGAGAGTTTTTATACACAGTTACTCACCGGCCTTGATAGTGTTGATATTTCCGAGAACTTTGCATCGCTGGCAGCGCCGGCAGGTAAATACCTTGGCATTGGGGCATACTGGTTCAGGATGCGTGGTGTCTCGCTCTACGAAGAACAAACGGGCTCACTGGGAATTGCCGTTGATTTTGGTAGCGTATTACGGATGTCACCTGTAAAGATTGGTATGAACGCAAAATATCTTCAAGCACAGTTCACTCTTGACGAGCGCACTCTTGACGATCAGGTCTTTTCTAATGGCCGAGCAAGTTCTGCAATTGCATTTGATGTGGGACTTCTCGCAGGGCAGGTTGTTCCAAAAGAAGGTGGTTTTACCTTTGGAGCAGTTGCGCGCAACCTTGGTGAGCCGAATATTGGTCTATATAACTCTGACAGGATTCCCGGTGAGTATCAGGTGGGAATATGTTACTGGCCGGGTAGTTTACTTATTCTGAACAGTTACGTTATTGAGGAGCCGGCAATTGCAGTGGATGTTTCATACCGGAACGGATACCTGAACTTTCATATCGGCTGGGAGCACTGGTTCTTGAATCACACTTTTGGGATGAGAATCGGCGCGAACCGCAATCAGGTAACCTGCGGGTTCTCCTACGATAATGCCTGGACACGGAGCTTCGACCTTGGCATTGACTATGCGTTTATTTTTCCGTTTGAGATGACCGGCACATACGGAACCCATCGCGCATCGGTGTTCATGCGTTTCGGGAGACAGGGTAGGTGAAATTGAAAAGGGCAACGCTGGCAATTGTTCTGTTTGCGGTTTCCATACTTTTTGCGCCATCTGTGAGTGCAAGCGGCCAGCTACTTGGCGACCCTGGGTTTGAACTAAGTAACTCTAACGGTACATTTCCTAGTTCTGGCTACTGGCAACCATCCAGTGCAGGTGGAGGAGCGTATGCAATTTGTGTTGCAAACGGGATTGCAAATCACTCCGGTTCCAATGGACTGTGGGACTATACAGGCAGTGAGACCTGGGCGAACTGGTCTGGTCCATACCAGGAATTCTCCGCCACACCGGGCAAGTACTACAACGCATATTCCTGGGTTCGCAGGAAACCAGACGGGAGTGAGTGGATTTCTGGTTCCAAGGTTTACGTGCGTGTGCAGTTCCTGAACTCAAGTAAGGTTGAAATCTCACATGTTGATGGCAGTCCCCGGGTTACAGATAGTACGACGCCTGGAGAGTGGGTAAAGAGTGAAATCAATGGTGCACAGGCACCAGCAAATACTGCCTATGTGAGATTTCTGTGCTTTGTTGAAAAACCTTACGGGGCGGCAGGCGTCACAGTTGGCTGTCACGACGACTGTTTTTTTGAGCAGGCAAATACCCCACCGAATGCGCCTACACTCACTGGCCCACCGAATGGTGGCTGGACTGCTGACAACACTCCCACCTTTACCTGGACTTTCAGCGACCCAGATGGTGATAGTCAGGCCGGCTTTCAATGGCAGGCAGATGATGACTCTGGGTTTGGGTCGGTAAATTACAATAGTGGTGAAGTTGCGTCATCTGCCGGTTCATATACCCCTGGGACTGCAATGACAGATGGCACCTGGTACTGGCGTGTGCGGACTAAAGATTCTTATGTCTGGGGTAACTATTCCAGCGCGTGGACAGTGAAAGTTGACGCTACTCCTCCGTCTACACCCGTAGTAACTGATGACGGTGATTATACTTCTTCTAATGATACCCTGCACGCTGTCTGGTCTGCTTCAGATGCCGGCTCTGGAATTAGCGAATACCAGTACGCCATAGGCACTACGGCTGGTGCAACAAACGTTGTTGGCTGGACATCAGTCGGGACTAACACGCAAGTCACGCGAACAGGCATTTCACTTGTAAACGGACAAGTATACTACTTCACGGTGAAAGCACGCGATGCTGTGTCAAACTGGAGCACCGCAGGGAATTCAAATGGCATTACTGTTGATGCGTCAGCTCCGACTGCGCCTGGTACGCCGACTGACCCCGGGCAATACACTACTTCCACTTCTGTTACATGGAGTTGGACATCTGCGACTGCTGGCGCAAGCGGGATAAAGACATATTATTTCTGCCTTGGGACCACACCAGGCGGAACGGATATAGTGAATGACCTAAATGTAGGGAATGTGTTGACATATACCAGGACAGGTCTTTCATCCGGCTATACATACTATGCAAAAGTGAAAGCGGAAAGTAACTCAGGCCTTGTCGGTCCGTATTCTGCTTCAAGTGACGGAATTACTGTTGATACTTCACCGCCGGCACAACCAGCCGCGCCTACAGATGAAGGCGCATACATACTCTCCACTGTAATAAATTTCAACTGGACTGCTGCGAGCGACCCTGACTCCGGCATTGCTTCCTACTGGCTAAAGGTTGGAACAACAGAAGACGGAGGCGATGTATTTGATGCTGATGTCGGCAATGTGCTAACCAAAACATTTACCGGATGTCAGGATTCTAAAGTGTATTTTGCGCAGGTCCGGGCAAAGAATAACGCCGGACTCTGGAGCAATTTCTCAGCCGTAAGTGACGGAATTCTGATTGATACTGCAACAATTACTGCCTCATACCCGGTGTATTGGGATGCCGGCTTGCCTCCAGATGTTACGGCAATTGCAAAGATTCAGGGTGGGGAGACACTGAGCGAGCCAACGGATGCAGGGGCGCCGGAAAAAGCAAAATGTTTTAAGACCGTTATAGGCGCGGCTGGCTGGGGCGGCTGGTGCATAACACTTCCCACACCTCAAGACCTGTCGTATCACCGCAACCACAGTGGCGAAATCCGATTCTGGGTCAAGACACCGGTTGACCTTGTTGTCAAAATTAAGGACAACCTGAACAACGAGACGGGTGCGGTTACTATCACTTCAACCTCTAATAAATGGCGCGAAAAACGAGTACCACTTACCAGTTTTCCAAGTGCGGATTCTCTTGATTTCAGCCAGATAAAGATGCCATTTCTAATTTGCACCAGCGGTTCACCCGGCTCAGGCACCACCTTTCTTGTGGACTACGTCCGCTGGGTTGTACCATATACTGGCGCTCCTGGCTATACAGGTTCGTTCAACGTTAATTCTGACGCTGGTTCAGCGGGATATGTTGGAGTATATAAAGGTGCATCTGATACTTTTTCCATTGCAGATGACAACACAACATACAAAGAAGGCACAAAGTCAATGAAAGCAACGTATAACATAACTGCCAGTGGCTGGGGCGGCTGGTATGTTGAGGAGGGCGGGGAGGGTGGCTCACAATACCGCTACATGTCCTCGTATGACTCTGGCTATTTGCACTTCTGGGTAAAAACACAGGTGGACCTCACTATTGGTATCCGTTCTGACAACATTAGTGCTGGCTCAGAGCGTTCTAAAGTGCTTCTCACGGACTATCGTATCCCAACCGATGATACATGGCGTGAGGTCTACATTCCGATTTGCGATTTCGGAAACAAAGAAACGAATCTCAATCTGTCCGAGATAGAGGTCTACTTTAACAGCGCAGTGGATAGCGCAGTGACCGGTGCGGTTTCTGGTAGTTACTGGATTGATGATGTGCGCTGGCTCACCACTCAGTCAGTGGTTGCGGACTCAGCAAAGATTTATGAGGGACTGAAGGCAAAGCAGAATGCAACAACAGGACTGGTTCGCAGTTTTGAAACATTGAATGAAGCGGTCACCTATGACCAGGCGCTCGCAGCAATGGAGTTCGCTTACAAGGGTAATTTCAACCTGGCAAAGCAAATACTTGACTGTTACCTTGGTTTCTATAACTCTGGATACGATGGATTCTGTGATTCATACAATGTATCAACCAAAGCAGTAATGGACAAAGACCGTGCGTCAGGACCCAATGCATGGATGCTTCTGGCGCTCATTTACTATAAGAAGCTTACCGGTGCAATCGGTTACGATTCTATGATTACAGAAATTGCCGGCTGGCTTCATACACGCCAGGATACAGATGGTGGTATAAAATGGGGCTGGATTGACGGTAACGGTGCATGGTCATCAATCAAAAGTACTGAGCATAACCTCACCTGTTATGCAGCATTCAAAAACCTGTACAAACTAACTGGCGATACAACCTATGATTCCTGGGCAAACAACATCAAGTCCTGGCTTGATAATTATGTGTGGCTCCCTGGTGAGAACAGGTTCAGGGCAGCCGCGAATGACAATGGAAAGGCGCTTGATTGTTATTCCTGGGCAGTAGCGGTTCTTCGTGCAACTCCATATACAAACTGCCTGAACAGCGTTCAAACAGATTTCAGGAATACTGATATCTGTGACCTTACAGGCGCAACAGTGGACGGGTTTGACAGCAACACGGATAAGGATTCTGTATGGCTTGAGGGTTCTGCACAGGTAGCGCTTGCATACAAACTGGTGGGAAACGGCA
>CAZUQH010000053.1:0-4258 GCA_964622465.1 uncultured bacterium
TTAAATATACCGCCTTTGTCGACATTTAATACGTATTCGTAACCGAGTGAATTTTGACCAGATAGGTTTTCGAAATCATCTATGGTAGTCGCATGGGAGAAACGACCGCCTAAAGAAAGAAAAACAACAAGCAAAGGCAGGAATGTATGGGTAATTATTGCTTTTTTGTTATTTACCAAGATTGGACTCGCATTCGCTGAGTAGACGTTTTGACGGTGCATGATTCGGGTCAACTCTTAATATACGGCGAAATTCTTTTGCAGATTCAGCCCATTTTCCCTGGTTATAATAATCCGTGCCGCGCGCCCAGCACTCTTTTTTATACGCGGCAATTCTCTCCGATTCAGGCAATGCAAGCTTTTCTCTTGCCATCCTGACACGAGTTCTGGAAGCAGTATGGTCCGGGTCCAGGACCAGAACTTTTTGGAAGGAATCTATCGCTTCTTTATATTTCATATCATTGTATAATTCCATTCCCTGATTGAAAAAAGTTTTCTTAAGTTGGAGCTTCTCTGCGTCAGTTACAGGAGTAACTGTTTCACCTGTAGCAGGTATTCCCGGTAATGCCGGCTGGATACTCTTTGGTTTTTCGGGCTCGTGCTCAGGTTGAGGTTTTCTTGGCGTGGTCCTGCCTCCCACGCTTTTTAGATACTTTATCAATTCTTTATTTTCCGGGTTAAGGTCCAGTGCTCTCTCCCATACCTCACGCGCCCGGACATCGTCACCAAGCAGGTAATATGCCGAACCAAGCCGCATAAGTGCAGTCACGTTATCCGGCTCAAGAGCAAGTACCTCGTTGCATTCGGCAATTGCACGGTCATAGCTTCCTTCATAGATCGAGCTCAGAGCACGGAACAGCTTCTGCTCGACAAGATTCATGCCTCCTGTTTTTTCGTAGCCCTGCGCAAGGTCCGGATATTCTTCCTGGAGCACCATTAGTAGTTCGTTTATCGGACGGTCGCCGTATAGTTCGCTTGCATACCGCGCTGCATTCAGCGAGGTGCGCCCGTTACCTGTTAAATAATTATCGACACCAAGGCGGATTAGCCGGTCCTTTTTGGTTGAGCCGGCCACTTCCGGGTAAACGGTCACGATTTTCCCGAGTTTTGTCCACATGGCTTTTATCGTTGGGTCGCCTGGCGCGAGTTCATATGCCATTGTGTAAGTATGCAGCGCTGAACGGTAATCTCCGTTTTCAAGTGCCGAGCGCGCTTCACTTATGTAGTTTTCCAGCCTGGAAATACGCTCGCGTTCCGCTTTTTCCGATTCTTCAAGCGCCATTTCCTCGGGCGAGAATCCGGCTGGCAGGTATGACTCTTTCGGCGGCGCACCGATGTGCATGGTGACGCCGAGATAATGCGAGCCACCACCTGCACGCATTCCGGATACCGGATAGACCCACGCATAATCGAACTGCCGCGCTCTGCCAAAATAACTGAAGCCGCAAGATATCTGCTTGAAGTCACGGGTTCCCATGCCGACACCGATACGTGCTGCAATCGTCTTTCTTTTAAACCACTCTTCCGCTCCTGCAGTAAATATGAAATCTGACTTCTTGTATGTAAAATCAACTGCGAAGTTCGTTATGAGGCCGCGGTAAGCAGCGCCTGCTTTTACGGTAAGAGGCATGTATTGATTTGTCCCAAGTCCGATATTTGGTTGGTTCACGTTTAGAACGGAGGCCGCAAAACAGTAAGGTGTTCCAAACCAGTAAAGCCCGGTATCAAAACCAAACCCCTGAGCGCTTTTTATCTTCTCAAGCAGCGGGTCACCTGCAGGAAATTTTTGATAGGAATTGAGATAACCACGAAGACCAAGCCCGATACCAAGATTTTTCGTAGTCAAACGCCCCCAGGAAGCGAGAAAGATATTCTCCTGGTAAGCGGACGCGCAGTTAAGCGTTGACCATCCTATACCAAGCGTACCGATATCTCTTAAGGGATGAACGTAGCTCGCAAAACTACGCGATATGATACTTCCGTCACTTAAACCAACCAATGGGAGACCGGTGCCACCGGAAAGTTGTTTCCAGGGCACAACAGAAAGTCCTGCAGGGTTGTAATACATTATGCTTCCTTCATCTGCAAGAGCACTAAACGCATTTCCAAATCCCTGAGTGCGCGCAGACCAGCCAATGTCCTCAAACGCAGCATATACTGGTACAACTGCCAGGACGATTGCAAACAGAAATACCTGAAAGAGGATGGTTTTCAGTACGTCATGCTGAGCCCTTCGCTTGCGCTCAAGGGCAGGCTGCGCGAAGCATGGCGGGAAGCATCTTGGTTTACGGTTCGAGATTGCCACGAGCCCTAAAGGGCTCTCGCAACGACTTCGTCGGATTCTTCGGCGCGCCTTGAGAATGACAGCTGTGGTTGGAATGATAATTGTGTTCATGATGACATTCATCGCGCGATAACCATAACGCCGCTAAACTTCTGCAGGCCTGCTTCTATGTGATAAATATATATACCTACCGGCATGTCATTTTTATCCCTGTCACGACCGTCCCATTCCATATAGTAAGGAGGGTCGGCGCCGGCTTCCGCCCCCTGTGTCATATCAGCAACATACCTGCCAAGGATATCATAAATACGGCCGGCAATCTTGCGGTCAGTGGGGTTACGGAAGAAAACGCGGAAGGTATCGTTGGTACCGTCGTCGTTTGGTGTGAAAACTATATATTCGGGCTTGACTACTTCGAAACCTGCGGCACGAACGGAAGGGACACTGAGCCAGACAAGCACAAGCCCAAGCAGGATACACGGCAGAAATTTTCTTTGAATTTTGTATGCGTTCACTATTGAAAGATTTTACACAATTTCTTCATTATATACAAATAGCAACTGTCATTGCGAGGAGCGTAGTGGGCGAGCTTGCTCGCCCTGCGACGAAGCAATCTCATGTTATTCTCTTATTGCATCGCGGCAGCGCTCGAGCATTCGCTTTGACTGTGCGTGGTTCGGGTCAACCTTCAGAATTTTTTCAAATTCCTTGATTGCTTTTTCGTAATCGCCACGCTGGAAATAACTTGTACCAAGTCCGTAGCACTCCTTCATAAACCTGAGCTTACGCTCTTCGTCAGACAACCCGAGCATTTCTTTTGCGCGCTTGATACGCTCAAGCGACTGCTGGTGACCTGGTTCTAATTCCTGAATTTTCTCCCACATTTCTATTGCTTTTTCATACTTGCCATCGTAGTAATACTCAAGACCATTGGAGTAATAGTTGCGCATCAGTTTCTCTTTTGCTTCTGCAGTGAGTCCTGTCCTTCCCGGTATAACAATACCTGGAATTTCGGGTGCTGTGATACTTGCTGTCGGGCCGAAACGGAACAGAAGCGAAAGGCGATGCGAGCCAGCTGTCCCTCTTATTCCAGCAAGCGGATAAAGGAATGCATAATCAACCCTGAACACGCGGTGCCCGTAACTCGCGCCGACTGCAAGGTTCGCAAGCTCCCTGCTACCAAAACAGAGACCTCCACGCACACCGAGTGCCTGTCTAAAGAACCATCTCTCTCCGCCGAAAGACAGGGCTATGTCCTGAGCTTTCATCTGCAGGTCGCCGGTAAGAGCCACTTCTGGTTTATGCCAGGAAAATCCCATCCTGGTCAGAGACGCAAGCCGTGTATCCGTGTCCTGTAAGTCAGTATGTGGCTGGTTTATATTAAGAAGTGCCAGCCCGATGCTCCACTCATCGCCAATGTCATACAATAATCCAAAGTCAATCCCAAATGCTGTCTTACCGTAGCCATCCTTGAATACCTGGTCTTTCTGGCCTGTCAGAAAACCTGTTTCCAGAACGCCGTTTTCCGTATAATCATTTGCCGTATACATCTTGTTAAGCAACTTGGCGCTAAGACCAAGTGACAGAGGCATTTTCAGAAGCGGGCCGAAATGAGCGCCCCAGCCAAATGTGAAAGTGTTTTCAGCGTAGTAATCAGGTAGCGAGGAGTTCAGGTACGACACGGCAACTGAACCGAACTTGCCGAGCGGCTGGCCGTAGGCAATCAGGCCATTGCCGAGGTCACTCCCATCCGTCAGTCCCCAGTAGAGACGCCCGTAACCTGAAAGCAGCTGCATCTGGCCAAGGCGTGAGAGCCCCGCTGGATTGTAGTATACCGCGTCAACATCATCTGCAATAGCAGTGAATGCATTGCCCATCGCTATCGGACGCGCGCCGTAACCTGTGTCTTCAAAGTCCGCACTGACATGTTCCTGAAACAGGAAGAGTCCTGTCAGACATAATACCAGAACCAACG
>CAZUQH010000053.1:4358-6933 GCA_964622465.1 uncultured bacterium
CCTTCCCGCCTACTTCAATCTGGTAAATATACACACCGCTCGGTACTACTCCACCTTTATCGTATGTACCATCCCACATAAGCGAACCGGAAGTATTACTTGATATATTTCCCTCAGCCATAAAATTCACATAAGCGCCACGGATATCATAAATTTTGCCGGTGATTGATACATTGCTACCTACTGGCTTCTCATAAATTATCTGCACATAATCGTTCACGCCATCGCCATTCGGCGTTATAATCTTCGGAATTACGTTTAAGATAGTGAATTCGGTTGCGCGCGCCGACTGCCTGACCATGTATTTCCCTATAAGACGTGCAAACGTGCGGACTTCTTTACGCGTACTGTCAACCTCGCCGCCGATTTTAACCCACTCGATGCCGTTATGGCGGAACAGCGCCAGGTTATTTGTCGGGTCGCTCAAGTCCACGTCATAAGTGATGGAAATAACTGCGGCTGCTTTATCAAACGTGAAATCATGAAGTGGTTCGGAAGCGCCCTTGCGCTGGACTGCGCCACTTGCAAGCGCAGGCCCAGCACTTGCTCCGTAAGCATGGAACTCGTAGCCGGAAACATCGCGGCTGTCGGTCAGAGATATTTGCTTGACTGTAAACAAAATATCCTCTTTATGTTTGTTGGTATCTTTGTAGAGGACGGAATTGACTTCTCGCGGTATCGTAAGTTTTGCATTGTGGTCATCGCTCAAGACAATAATGTTTGCATTGGTAGAATTATCAGCAATGACAGAGTCATCACTTTCTACCGGGCTGATAGGCATATTGTCAATTGTCCTGAGTTTATAGAAGTAGAGGGTCCCTTCAACATCGCCGGTTTCTTTCCAGGTGAGGGTATTGGAAGCCGTTGTGCCAACAAGTACCCAGTCCTTCTCCGGCGCATCAATAAGACCGGCTCGGTAGACACGGTATCCGCCGATGTCTTCTGCTTTTGAACCATCCGTATTATATTCAACCGCTGACCACGACAGCGTTACCTGGTCCTTCGCGCCAACACTTACTTTGACACCGCAAGGCGGAAGCGGCTTGATTGTCTTTCTAACTGTCACTGCGGTTGCGAAGTTTGACACAAGCGACACATTGTGCTGGTCATCGTAGGTGACGATTGCAATCCAGTAACTCGTGTTGTGCTGGAGGCCAGCGAGATAGAATTCTTCTGAACTTCCTGCCGGCGCAGGCAATGGCTCACCAACTGCTTGAAGTGCCGAACCCCACGCCGGCTCGGTTGAAGACGTAGCAGTCCACTGGTAACTCGCATACCGGACATCATAACTTTCTGCCTGGCCGGCATTTCCGTCATCGCCAGGCGCTGTCCAGGCAAGTTTCAGGGTTGACCAGCAATGCGGCTTTGCGCTGAGCGCCTCTGCTTTGAGGTCCGTAATCTTTGCTGGCGGAGTGGTGTCTGTCTCTGCCCAGGCACTGGTGAGATTGGAGAGCGCCGACCAGTTTGCTCCGCTCTTTGGGGTACCCTGTTCAACCCACGTGTTTATCTCGTCTCTTGTCCACATACTGAAGTAATATGTAACGCCGCCTGTCAGACCTGATATGAACCGGGTACGGCCCTCACCAGGATTTACTACTGACGTGGAGATGACAATCATCTGCGCACCTGCCGTACCTGCAGTGCTCCAAACAACTACATAGGATGAATACTGTATACGGAATTCACCACCGTAGATAGTGTGTGTTGCAATGCCATTGTCTCCGGGCGTAGACCAGGTCAGCCGCAGTCCACCCTCGTCACAGCCAACGCGGCCAGCAGCAAGGTCTGTAATCGCTTGAGGCGGTAGGATATCTCTCGTTTTTACAGGTAGAGGAGGCGAAGTATAACCAGATCCATTTCCGGATTCATCAAGAATATTGACTTCAAAAAGATAAGTAGTATCCGTAGTGAGCTCAAAATGTCCTGGTAGTGCCGGCTGGTATACTGTCTCACCGGGTGAAGCACTACCTGGGTAGTTAAACGGTTCTACCCCAGATACTCTAAACGTCCATGTACCTGATGAAATATCACCTTCCAGGCCATCATCGCCAGGTGAAGTCCAGGCAAGCGTCACAGAACTTGAACCAATATCCCACGCTCTGAGGTCTGTCACTACATCAGGTGGCGTGACGTCCGTCTGGAGCCACGCAGTGCAACCGTTGGAGAGCGCAGACCAGTTAGGTATTTCGTCAGCAGTCCATATACGGAAGTAGAAGGTTGTGCCACCCCACTCCTTGCCAAGGTCAACAAGATATGACTGTGCCGAATGTGGTTCTACGTCGTGGATTTCCCACACTACATCTGCAGTGGTTGTGCTCCAGGAGATAGGCGGAGTCGCACTTGACCACTGGACTGCAAACTGGCCAGTGGAGATTTTAAGCGACCAACCATCATCACCTGGTGCGGACCAGGTCAGCCGCAATTGTCCCTCTGTGCAGCTATCGCGGATTCCGGCAAGCGAGGTAATCGCAGCTGGCGGGATAGTATCTTCTTCGGATATCCATACCGTCACGGCAGGTGACAAGGCACTTGCAAGGATACAAGGTGGCTGGTCAACTGCCCTGATGGCATAGTA
>CAZUQH010000054.1:0-6783 GCA_964622465.1 uncultured bacterium
TTCACAGCATGTCACCACCTGGACACTTTGCGAAGTTCCAGGAATACCTTCTCTTACAGGCGTAACTACCGGCTCACTTGTTGTCACAATTATTCCGAAACAAAACTCTTCTCTTACTAAATACTCAATCAAAGCACTTCAAGCAAGTGCAACATACTTCGTTAACGCTGACTATAACTTGCAACCGTCCACCCCTGTATACCAGTCAAGTGCAACCTGGGCAACTATCCTGATAGATGACCTTATCCCGAATACATTATACGAATTTGCAACTGATGCAGAGAATTACTACGGGCATAGGACCGATTATTCTTCGGATGAGAGTACCTGTACTTGCGCGCGCATTCCTGGTGCACCAACTTTGGCCAGCCCAACAACATGGACGATGGATGTTTCCCTGAACACGAATGGAAATCCTGATTACACAGAATACTGCATAAGGTTTGAATATGGTGAGACCACAAAGTTTGTTCAATCCGACTGCACTCTTTCCGATAGTGCAGTTTATCAGACGACATCGACCTGGGGAAAGCCAGTTTCTGTTAAAGGACTTGCCGAAAATACAAAGTATTTTGTCTCATCCTGTGCGAGGAATCAACTTGGAGCAAAAACCAGTTTTTCTCCGGTGAGTGAAAAGTGGACAACTCTTAACCCACCAGAAGATGCTGACCTTACCATTACGCCCGTTTCTTCAACTGAAATTCAGCTAAGTGTCACTCAGCCGCCGAATTCTGGCCTTGGCTCAACTGGTTGTGAGTTCACGGTTATTACCGGCACAGCAGCTGGCGGGACATCAAGCGGAAAACTGACTGGTGTTTATCAATTCACAGATGACGACTTACAGGAGAATACTAAATATGGTTACCGTGTACGTTATTATAATGGCGAGAATGTTTCTACAAGCTACACAAATGAATTGTTGAAGTACACCCTGTGTGAGCAACCGACCAACTTTACCATAACTGCTCTTTCCCAGATATCGCTCTTGCTTGAAGTAGACGAGTTTCCGAACGATAAATCAGATTCTTCTGCTTATTACTTTGACTTTGTTTCAGGTGGGACAGGAGCCAATGACTCTGGTTACATCCAGGTAAGCACTTACAGCGACACAGGCCTTCAGGTGAATACACAATATCAGTATTCAGTAAGGTATCGCAATGGTAGTGTAGTGGAGACCTCTACAATTGCAGCAAGTGCATTCACTCTTGCAAACATACCAGGATTACCGTCACTTTCACAGGTCACTACCGGCTCTCTGGTTCTTACAATAGAGGCCAATGGTAATCCCGATGCGACAGAGTATGCAATAAAATGTCTAAGTGACAGTACCACGGAGTACATACAAAATTCTGGTCTGCGTGGCTCCACAACATTCTGGCAGTCCTACACCTCCTGGGGTGGCTCATCTGGAAAGACGATTGCCGGTCTTGTGCCTGATACCTTCTATAAATTTCTAATAGTCAGCAAAAATGGTGACAATATACTCACGTCTTACTCTTCTGAAAACTCTACCTTTACTCTGGCACAGGTTCCGGGCGTGCCAAACCTGGTTGGTATTAGTAGTGGGAGTATTACAGTCATAATAGACCCAAAGGAAAATTCGTCAGATACTAAATATGCAATAAAATGCTTGACCGAAAATACAACCACGTATGTGCAGTCATCCGGACTTCTGGGAGATACAACCGACTGGCAAGTATTGGACAGCTGGGGCGGGGCATCAGGAATTGTAGTCAAATCTCTTACTTCGAATAGAGAATATATCTTCTCATGTGTGGCTAAGAGTCAGAGTAATGTGCTAACTGGTTTCAGCATAGCAACATCAACTTATACATTAGCTCGCACGCCAGGCATTCCTTCTCTTGTAGATACATCAACAGGAAGTATCAAGGTTATCATAGACCCGGCTGACAACGACGATAACACTGAATTTTCAATCAAGTGCCTCTCCGAAGGGACTACTAAATACATCCAGACATCCGGCTTGCTTGATACTACTGAGGCGTGGCAAACTTATGCTTCGTGGGGCGGTACATCTGGAATCTGTGTATCCAGTTTGACACCAAGCGTTAGTTATGAGTTTTCTTCAAGGGCAAAGAATTACAATCAGGCACTCACTAACTTCTCGGTGGGCTGTTCAACTTATACTCTTGCCCAGACACCTGGAACCCCAAAGCTTGTTGGCACTTCAACAGGAAGTATAACCGTAATCCTTGAACCAAAGGATAACTCGCAAGAAGCTGAATTCTCCATTAAATGTCTCCATTCTGGTACAACGAAATATGTACAGACAGACGGGCTTCTTGACTCGGGCGAGTTCTGGCAGACCTATTCTTCCTGGGGAACTGCTTCAGGTAAGGAAGTTAGTGGACTTACTCCGAATGTTCATTACGAGTTCCTGTCAAGAGCAAGAAACCAGGATGAGCTCGTCACGCTTTATTCTGCATCCTGCACAACCTGCACACTTGCACAGGCCCCTGACCAGCCACAACTCACAGACATCACGACAGGAAGCATAAAAGTAATTCTTGACTCGATAAATAATTCATCTACCACGGTCTTCTCAATTAAGTGCCTTTCCGAAGGGACAACCAAATATGTACAACCAACAGGCCTCTTAGACGAAACTACACAGTGGCAAACTTATTCTGAGTGGGGTGGCTCTTCGGGAATTGTTGTCAGCGGTCTTTCTGTCAACACTCTCTACCAGTTTCTGTCACGTGCAAGAAATGACTACGAGCTTATCACTGCGTTTTCTTCGGCTGTATCCAGTTACACACTTACCCAGGGGCCTGATTTGAATCTTGTTAGTGTTTCTACAGATACGATACAGGTACAGATTGTGCCTCAAGGAAACCCTGATTACACCGAATATGTAATAAAGACACTCAGCGAGAATGTTACTTACTATGTGCAAACCAACTATACTTTAAACACCTCGCCTCTGGTCTGGCGAACAACAACTCAGTGGGGAACTCTCATTATACAGGGGCTTACATCAAATCTTCGCTATGACATATCCTGTGCGGCTCGTAATGGTGATGGGGTGCTCAGCGATTATTCCAATACTGTAAGTACATGGATTGTACCATGCACTCCAGATGCACCTACTGTACTTGGTAAGTACACTCAGGCAGATGATTACCATACTGAAATCATAATCAGCCCGGGGAATAACTCCAACTATACTGAGTACGCAATAAAGAATCCTGCAACCGGGAATTTCCTGCAGGGAGATGGGTCGTTAGGTGGCGCTGAGGTATGGAAAACAAAGTCCGGATGGGAACAGGATAGCAGAAACATACACAAGTATCTTGCTCCAAACAATTCATACAACTATCAGGTCAAAGCACGTTCGCCCAGCCGTAACAACGAAGAAACCGGCTTCTCAGCGGCTGCCGGTGCCTATACTCCTCCGGGACAGCCAAATATTCCAAACGCATCTGAACAAGACGATGACTATCTTGAGGTCTCCTGGAGTTCTGTAGATGGAGCAGCAAAATACTGGGTATACTATGCCACCTATAGTGATGCATTGGAATCTCAATATGTCCATATAGGTACGGTAACGGCCCCGCTTGTCTACGATGACGACATTAATGGCCAGACCCCTGACCAGGTTGGAGATGTTGGTACGATTTCCGTTACTACTTCAAGTATAAATATCGGATGGAACTCTGTCACTGACCCGTCTGGCTCTGAGTCACGCTGGTACAAAGTAAGTGCTGTTAATTCAGCCAATTCCGAAGGGAAGAAATCTAACCAATCAACTGGAGCAAATCAGGTTACCCCTGTTGTTTCGTACTATCGGATATATGAAGACGGTGTCTACCTCGGCACAACAACCGCAGCAGTTACTAACTATCTCCGCGAATCGCTCAGTGTAAACACTACCTATTCTTACGAGGTTTCGGCACTCTCAAGTGATGACCTTGAAGGAGCAAAGTCAATCAGCGAGACCGCCTGCACTCATGCCCAGGTTCCCGCTGGTATCAATATTTCTCACGGTTGGAACCAGACAGACGAACTTTACCTCACACTTGACATCCAGACAAATGCAAACCCTCCATATACTGATTATGCCGTATACTACAAACAAACTAACAGATATCTGGATGGTACTGGCTCTACCACTGAAAACCCTGTGTGGCTTTCAACTTCCACCTGGATACATGCGCATCTTGAACCAAATACCACCTATACATATATTGCCTATGCAAGAAACCTGCATGGCGTGCAAACAGGCCCGTCTGGCGAGGTAGCTTATTATCTTGAGTTTAACCTTCCTGTCATATCAACGGTAAGCTGCAAGTACTCTGACACTGATGCTACTGCTATACATGATAACAAGCCAACCAACCATCAGACCCCATACTTTTTCTGGAATGTGCCGGAATCTTCCTCTCCAGTCAAAGGATATTCAGTAAGTTACTCTACAAACATCAATGACATGCCTGATTTCGTAATAGATGTGGACACTATGACAAACAGCTGGCATATTACCTCTACACAGAGTGATGGAACTTATTATTTCCGAGTCAGACCAGTCAGCGAAATTGATATCTGGGGACCTGCTACCACTTTTGTGTACATAGCGGACACCGAATCCTGTGAAATCACGCAAGTGACAATTGAAGGAGTTGAAACTGAGGAAGGAACGATTATTGGTGTACCTAAAGACAAAGAACTTACGATAGGATTTGACAATTCTCTGGACGAAACTACCATATCTTCTAAGAGCGTGCTTCTTATTGCACTCAGAGATAATCTCGGCAACAAACTGGATGATATTGTAAGCGGGGCAAATATTTGCTATGATTCAAATACGTATAGAGTAAAAATATCATCGGAGGTACTAAAGATGAACTGGACATACAAAATCATCATTACCACTGTGGTGTGTGACCTTGCTGGAAATGGTTTGTCACATGCTTTTACCAAACAGTTTACAACTATAATGAACCATAAAGAAGAAAATGTGGTTGTATCTGACTGGGATGAAAACACCCGCGTTATCATCCCCAAAAATTCGCTTCCAGAAAACGCTTATTTATGGTTGAATCACGACCCCAAGGAAAATCCAAGAGAAGTAGACCCGGATAAGATTGGTGAGGCGTCAAACAAGATAGTTTCACAATATCACAAAATAATTGATACAATTGAAATAAACGCATATAACCAGGCAAGTAAAAGTATTGGCACAGGGAATCTTTGTGGCGTCATTCTATCCCTGCCCTATTCTGACGAAGATAATAACGGTTTTATTGATGATACATCTCCACCGTTACAGGAAAAAACACTCTCGCTCAATGTGCTGAATGAAGAGCATAACCTGTGGACAAAGTTACCTCAGTATACTATTGATAAGGATAACAATATCTTCAGTGCAAAGATACCACACTTTTCGGTATTTGCTCTTGCTGCACGCGCTTCCTACTCTGTTGATGATGCATTCTGCTATCCAGTACCATGGATACCTGAGGATGATAACGAGAAGACAGGCACACTTGAAGGAGGTATAACCTTCACCAATCTTGCACCTCCATGCGAAATAAGGATTTACAGAATTTCAGGAGAACTTGTAAATAAAATCAGCGTTGAACAGGAGTTATCAAAGAAATGGCTCGGTGATGACAAACACGGGAATTTTGTCCCGAGCGGTGTATATTTCTGGATTGTTCAATCACACGACGACAAGAAAACCGGCAAATTAATGATTATAAGATAAAAGTTCCAAGTCCAAACCAAATAAATTATTTCAGGAGGTTTTAAAAATGAAAAAGTATAAAAGTGTAGTTTTGGTTGTGTTTTTAGCTATGGTTGCTGTTCTGGTCAGTTTTCCTGTCTTTAGCGAAACCCCTAATCTTGTAAACTACCAGGGGTACTTAAAGCAGAGCGGCTCGCCTGTCACCGGTAACCGTTACTTTGAGTTCCGCATCTATAATGTCGAAACTGGCGGCACTCAAAAATGGACTTCAGGTTCCACAGTCACCGCTGTTTCTAATGGACTGTTCCGTCATGTACTTGGGTCAACTACCGATGGTATAACTGGTGTTGACTGGCAAGGCGATACTAACTACCTTGAGATATTGGTTGGTGAAACTTCTCCAGACACAACACTTAGTCCAAGAGAGAAACTTGTCGCAGTGCCTTATGCGCTGAATGCTGACTTGCTGGATGGATTGAACTATGATGCGTTTGTTTCAATCACAGGAGATAATATGTCTGGTGGACTTGACATTGATGAGTCTGATTCAACGAAAGCTTACTCGCTTAAGGCAAGGACCGGCGCTACTTATGGATTGTATGTATCAACCTTTGGAAGCGTTGGTATTGGTATATCTGCATCTTCGCATACACTGCACGTAGAAGGTGACATCTATGCAACAGGTGACATCTGTACTGAAGGTGGGATAGACCCACCCTATGTGCTATATGACAGCCAAACAAGACAAGCCATCATAGATAGGGTTGCAAGCAGTATCCCCGAAGAGAAACGGGACGGAGCGGTACTATTCTTTAACGGTGAAGGAATGCGGCTTGAAATATATCTTCCACAAAAAGGAGAATTCCGGGACCTGAGCGGTTCTCTACTTGCCACATATCCTTTATTTAAGTAAAATGATGTGCGGGTGGAGCGTTAACTGTTGTGAAAATACGGACGAAGGTTAGTCTACTTGTTGTGTGCCTTATTATTGCCGCAGTAGCAGCTGTGAGTGCATTTCTGATTATCTCACAGAGAGAAACGCTGGTCAGGAACATGGAACAGCACCGTCTTGAAGT
>CAZUQH010000055.1:0-2114 GCA_964622465.1 uncultured bacterium
ATTGTGGATATTCTTCTTTGAATGCCCGTAAAGAATTTACATCTTCTTTACGTATCCTGGAAGTATTTTTTACTTCTATAGCCCAGAATGTGAGCTTTTGTCAAGGGGGGGGACTGCATAGAGGTGCGGTTAGGTGCTATCTGAGGAATTCCTTACATTTTCTTGCGGCATTCGCCAAGAAGACGGCGGGACTGTTCATGGTTAGGGTCTACTTTTAGGATACGCTCAAATTCTTTTGCTGCTTCTTTGTATTCTTCTCTTTCGTAATGATACATACCGCGCGACCAGCATTCTCTCTTGTATGCCATAATTCTTTCTGACTCTGGAAGCGCGAGCATGTTCTCTGACATTTTGATTCGTTTCAGGGATTCCTGATGATTCGGTTCAAGCTCCAGAATCTTCTTAAACTGCGCTATCGCTTCTTTGTACTGCATGTCATTGTAGAGCTCTACGCCTTTGTAGTAGAATTCTCTGAGCAGTTCTTCCTTCGGAGTTTCTTTTGCAGGGCTCGGCTGCTGTCTTACTTCGGGTTGCTTGGCAGGCGCTGGGGCCTGGACTGGTTTTCCTTTCGCTTTGATGAAAACCGAAACGCGATGAGTGCCATAAGTGCCCTGTATCTGGAATGGGTAAACAAATGTATAGTCCAGGCCAAAATCAAACGGCTTTAACCTGCTAACGTTACAAGCGATACCGATTGCTGCTTCTCTCATGTTCGCGCCTGCGCGCATTCCAAAAGTGCGACTTGCGAACCAGTGCTCCCATCCGAGGTGAACGTTCCAGTCGTCCCAACGGTGCCAGTCATTACCACGCCTTGAGAAGTCAAGTGATATTTTTGCATCTTCAATGATATACTGCTCCAGGAGAAGCAGTTCCCCAAAATTATATGCAACTCCTGTACGGTACTGAATTGGGGCTATATCTTTTGAGCTAAGGCCAACGTCTGCAGGAATTATGTTACGTGCAGCAATCCCGAAAGAAAGCCCATCTTTTCTCTGGCAGTCCTGTCTGATAAGCAACCCTAAATCACAGGAGAATGCGCCTTTGCTCCTGCCTGCTCTAAACAGGTCATCGTGTAGAGTATATTCGTCTGGTACGAATGCGTGTGAAAGATATTTAAGGCCTGCGCCAAAAGAAACCTCTGGTATAAGCAGAGGAAAGAAAGAGTTCAGGCGACTCGCAAAAGAAAGAAGGCCTGCATCTTCGCGATAAAGGTCAGGACTTGCAAAACTCTCCCAGGATAAACCTAATGCCCCTATTTTTCCCGTTGGAACTATACAGGAAGCATACGAGAAGCCAAGGTCTACTTTATCCAGGCCCACAAATGGCTTTATGTATGCAAACTGCCCTTCCGGCCCAAGTGATTGTGCAATCCCGGCAACATTGTAGGATGGCGCATCCGGACCTTCTGCAATTGCGCAATATGCGCCGCCGAGTCCTACAGCACGCACGGACCAGCCGGTATCAAAAAATGCAGCGTGCACGGATGTTAACTGGCAAACAAAGATTGATAACAGAAAAATGAAAGAGAGGCTAAATTTTTTCATAAACAACCAGCTGGTTCTACCTCTACATCTTCCAGACCACGCGTCACTTTGCTATTACCATCATTCCGCTTATGAGCTGCGGCTTTCCATCCACTTCTGCACGGAACTGGTAAATATACATTCCACTTTCAACGTACCTTCCGTTGTTATCCGTGCCGTCCCACTCGTATGGAAACTCGGTTATCTTCTGCACTTCCCTGCCCGTCAAATCAAAAATCCTGATGGTTGCATTCGTCCCTGACAGTCCGTCAAAGTAAGCGCGGTCGTTAACTTCATCAAGAATACCTGTGGTCAGAATCTTTCTCTTTGGCCTGTAGGCATCCGTGGTGATATTTGCGGGGAATAAAGCATAGACAGAAAAATGCATACTACGAGCTGCGACAGTATTCAGTTCAGCGTTGTGGCTACCACCTGCCCACCGCCAGTGAAAGCCATCATACCAGAAGACCTGTAACTCTTCTGTTTTTATTTCATCAGATGTTTCGTCAACTATACTATCATCATTGATATCAACATAAAGAAGAGAAATCTCTACCGGCTTTAGAAATCTCAGTCCAGATGGCTCAAACC
>CAZUQH010000055.1:2214-4541 GCA_964622465.1 uncultured bacterium
AGTTAGGTCCATCCGATGCTGTAATGTAATATTCCAGTCCTGCCTCTGTAACAAATGATGGAGCTATAGTAAATTCCATGTCATACTGTTTGCCAGAAACGTTGGGATTGTAATCATTATAAGAGGAGCCCTTTCGTCGCCAGTAGAGGTGCACTTCGGAGAGTTCGCTGTTGTCGGAAATGGATGCTTTGACCACGTAGCAATTACCGAGCATGTTTATCGTGGTTAAAGGTTCATGCGATATGAGTGGGACCTGTTGATCAGTAGAGGTTATTGCACTTTTTGGCACTTCACATGTGGAGACATACGTAGAGGTTGTGGTATGTGCCATAGAAATTTCAACGCAACTTAGTGTCGATAGAACTAACAAAATGCACAGATGGAAAACATGCTTTTTACTCTTCATCTTAATTCCATCGGGTACAACTCAATGCCGTGGTCCTTCCCTATCCGGAATTTGCGTTTAGCAGCGAGTATAATACCGTCGCCACAATCCACTCTGCACTTCAGGATGTATTTTCCTTTTGATAGTTCCGGTTCTTCCCAGTCAGCAAAGTAAGCTTGTTCTCTCTCAGGATATACAGGCCAACCAGATTTCAAGGGCAAACGGACAATCTCTTTCCGCCCCCTAATAATGAGAACCTCTCCTTCGGGCCTGAGATGAATATTTCCACTGTTGAATACTGTAACTGCGGTACGTATTGCTTTTTTATCCCACCGGATAATCATATCCGTGATACGCGCTTCGCGTTTCGCAGTCCCTTTTATAGCAACGTATAGTGAAACGCTCTGTGCAATGTTTATCATAGAGCCAGGAGTGGATTCCGGAACGAATGAAATCATTGCAACAAGTTCTCCTTTGGCTCTTTCTGGAACAAAAACGTTACACTCCACCTGTATGTGCTCACCTGGCCCCAGAACGAATTCCTGAGGCGTAATCGTTAACCAGTCACCTATTGCAAACTTCAAGTTTTCAGGAAGAGAATACCAGGTTCGTGCACTTACATTCACTCCAATACTCTCCGCACTCTTGTTATAGGCATCATAGTAAACGGCAGTTTGTTCACCTGGTTGGCAAGTAATTTCCATCTTTACCGGGGTTATGGTAACTGCAAACACATTTGTAGCACTTAAAGCAACAAACAATAGAAAAGTAGACATGACAAAAGTGTATCGGCTCCTCATGGGTGAAACTGCTCCAGTGTAAATTTATTTGTTGCGTATGTCTGTATAGTTGCCTGACTGAATTTTCCACCGAGATAGATATAAAGCGGAGACATTCCGCCAGAACGCTGGGATTCGTTATCTCCCCAAAGCATCCCTTCGTCTGACCAGACAGTTTGGTACCAATCACCATTTGAGAAACCCGGAGTTCCTTTATCTTTCAGCCACTTCCAGGGCCAGGAAAGAGTGCCTGGTGGTGATTCTGTTATAGTCAGGTCAGCATAAGCGGTGGTATACTCCAGCACTCGCCAGCAAAGCGGTAGAGTGGTAGAGGAATTTGTGACTCCGACCAGTCCCTTTGGATCATCTGAACCCAGATATTTTGGATTTGCATCCGCGGCGAGATTATCGGTATAAACTTGTATACCCCAAACAGCGTTTGTATCAGACGAATGCAACATAATATATTGGTCTGATGCTTTCCACTGAGTCCCGGGTATCTGTAAATCTGACCAAGTCAGATTATTGGTTACGGAGCCGCCGGAAATATTATGGATGCTCGCACTCATTTCTACGATTGTTGAAGTAGAACGAATCATCGGATTGAAGTTATTTTTTGCAAATATGTACCATGCAATTGGTGCAACAGCTGGCTCCTGGTAGTTCATCTGCCAGCCATCATAACCAGTGCCCTGGTCAGCTGCGTAAGTAAGCCCCTGTACACCACTTCCTATATCAAACACGCATTTATTCATTTCGTTAAGGTAATAGTCACGGCGTGTGGTATCTCCGGTTTCGTTATATGCAAGAATCATTTGCGGCGTTCCTTCCAGCCATACCGCATCTTTATCAGGATCAGAACCACCCGCACCACCAAAATCAAAACCAGTCACCAACTGGCCTGTCATATAACAGGTGGTGGAAACTTCAAAGTAGTAAGTCGTGCCTGCCATGCAGGATGTGTACGACCCAATGAGAACAGCCCAGGAGTAACAGTCCAGAGCTTTATCTATCACCGCAACAGTATTGCCGACTTTGAAACGAGGCCAGGATTCGGAAAGCCATGTCCCCCACATATTGCTATCAAGCCAATTCTTGACCTGGTTCGCAGTAGTGTTGTATGTGTCACTGCTCATGATGAGCGCGTACTGCTTGAGCG
The DNA here is from genome assembly GCA_964622465.1 of uncultured bacterium. Taxonomy (GTDB): domain Bacteria; phylum CG03; class CAZUQH01; order CAZUQH01; family CAZUQH01; genus CAZUQH01. Next base: position 4,538 of record CAZUQH010000055.1, read on the forward strand.
CGCT
>CAZUQH010000055.1:4641-6462 GCA_964622465.1 uncultured bacterium
TTATGGAACTTGGTGGGGTAATGTCTCCCTTGACCCAGCCGGCGCAGTCAATATAGAACGTACCGGTTTCGGCAGTAGTCCAGCCAGAGTGGAAACCGGCAAGTACTGTTATTGTAGTTATGTCTATTCCTGTAAAAGAAGACAGAGAAGTAATTACCGTGTGCCATCTGTCGTCAAGAGGAACGCCGAGGTTTTGGTTCACCAGTTTCTCTGCGTTTCCACCGCCCCACTCTATTTTCACTTTCACATCTTTAGTGGCTCTAACATCAAACTTGATATAGTCGGTTGGCTTCTGTGCCATATCGGTACCTATTTGTCCTCCCGGGTAACCAAACTGAGCCCACCAGCCACCACCCCAGGGGTCAACCGAAGGGTTGTCAACCGTTGCTTTCATGCTCTTCGTTCCTTCGGTGAACTGACCTTTCTCGGCACCGTCCTCCAGATGGTAGCCACCCCAGCTACATTCACCCCATGCGGAGATACAACCGCCGTCCGCGTCTGGTGGATTGTCAGTGTCAAATTTGATACCAGTGTAGTTCTCGGTATATATACTGTAGTAGGTATCCGTGCTGGAGGAATGTACAGCAGTAACGGACAATAACGTAGCAAGCAGACAGAGTACACCTCCTCGCACTAAACCCTTTAACAATTTTTGTTTGTCTGCACTCATATCGTCACCATGCATCATCTGTTTGGTGTATGGAGCAACCGTCATGTGTCATTGCGGGGGGACGTTAGTCCCGAAGCAATCTCCTTACTGACATGAGATTGCTTCGTCAGTCGCTTCACACCCTCCTCGCAATGACAAACGCAGGCTAAAGCCTGCGACTACCACCCAACGACAGAGGTTGCCCCAACACACCAAATACTATCAAAGGTTACGGATGATACTGTTCAAGTATCAACTTGCTCGTCCTGTATGCTTGATAGGATGCCTGAGTAAAGTCAGCACCTATGTAGAGACATACCGGAGTTGATGCAGATGCTCTCTCGTCGGCTGCCTCACCATACAGAATACCAGTTTGGTTCCAGGGTGTGATGTAATAATACCCATCCCCATCCCAGGATGCGTCTGCGCCACAGTCCTCCATGAACTTCCAGTTGTTACCGCTTGCGTCGGTGAACTGGTAAAGATGCGGGTCTGCTTCTTCTCCTGTCTTGTAAATCGTTAATGCAGTGTAGTCAGTGGTGTTATCCTTGATGTGCCAGCATGTAGCAAGCACAGTTTCTGTATTTGCTACGCCGACCAGACCAACCGGCTTACCTACACCACTGTATTGTGGGTCGGCAGTACCACCGATGGCTGTGCGCGAACTCTTGTTATCCGTATATACCTGGATACCCCAGCTCGGATTCGTATCTGTGGAGTTGACCTCTAGATACTGCAGCGATGCTTTCCACTTGGTCGTACCAAGAACTATCCCGTCCCAGGTCAGGTATCCCGTGGTTACGTTATCCGAGATGTTCTTGATAGACACGCTAAGCTCAGCAGTTGGTGTTCCGGTTATGGTAACCGACGAAACGCAAACATAGGTGTTTGTAGAGCTAAAAGCATGTCCTTCAGGCACAAATACACATAGTAAACCTAAAGCTACGGTTCCCGCGACAATCGCCGTGATTCTTCTGTTCATTCTTTCTCACCCCCCTTCTATGGCAGCCCGGCTATCCTGCTTGACAGGACCCGTAGCTTTGCGTCCTTTGATTACTCAAAGTTTGCTTTTTACTTGAAATCAAGTTCCATGGCAAACCGCAATCCTATTTTATAACTGTATTCATCCTCTGTTTTCTGCTCTCTCGCCCATACAACGTGCGCGATTCGCT
>CAZUQH010000056.1:0-6233 GCA_964622465.1 uncultured bacterium
TCTAGGTTCAGATAAATGGTCCACACTAAAAGGTCGCCTGCCTGGCGTCCCACACTTGGGGGCAGTGCAACGCAGGAAGCTTTACAGTCGGCTGGTGCTACATCTCGTTTTGCGGCGTTGTTCGTCGCTCAAATAGTCTGTGCTATTCTCGCTCCTCACGCCTTGCAAAACAAGCATCCCACCAGCCTTTGTGCGACAAGCCCCTGCGTTGCACTGCCCCGGACACGCTCGTGGCAATACTTTATGTTAGGTTTAGATTATTTTAATGCCTCGCTATAGATTTTTTGGCATAATGAAAAATTTACTACATTAAATACTAAGGGGCTGTAACGCAATAATGTTGACGTTTGGCTGTGATGATTTTGGAGCGACGCAGTCGTAGCCCAAAAGCGCACAGCCCCTTCGGGGATGCCCAACTTTGTCCGATTTCTGCGTTGCTCCTCGCTCAAATAGTTTATACTATTTTCCCTCGTCGCGCCTTGAACTCGACCAAAGCTGGGCATCCAAATCATCAACATTATTGCGTTACAGCCCCTAAGCCAAAAAATCAATGTCCGCTTAGCGGGAACGCCGGCGCGGCGACCTATCTAAATGTGTTACCTATATACTGAACCTATACAAGATTTTGACAATCTAATGCAATTAAGTGAAGTTACATTTTCATTTCTTGACGTGGAAACTACGGGGTTGGACCCTGAGGATGGTGCGCGTATTTGTGAGATAGCGATCCTGAAGACGCGTAACTGGCAACAAGTTGCTTGTTTCCATACTCTGGTGAATCCCGGTATCCCTCTGTCCGATGACCCGCTTCCAGTTAATCGCATAACCCCTGATATGTTAGTCGGGCAGCCCGGATTTTCAGAAGTTGCACCAGAGATTGTACGGCTCCTATCCGGCTCAGTAATTGTTTGCCACAATGCACCGTTTGACATTGGTTTCCTTGAGTGTGAACTGGACCGTGCCGGGTTAAAACTCCCTAACGTTCAGATTGTAGATACGCTGGACCTTGCACGAAAGCACTACAATTTCAGAAATAATAAACTGGGGACGATTGCGGATTCATTGGGTATTGAAACCGACACAAGACACCGTGCTCTTACGGACGTTATAACCACATGCCATATACTACGTCGTTTTGTTGAAGACCTGGAAACAAAAGGCAGGACGACGCTAGAGGATATTTTTTGCTCAAGTGGGTAAATGGGGAGTAACTTTACGAAAAGAGATTGCTCTTGAGAAGAAATTCAAACGGTTCAATATCCATGAAAAAGACATAATAGAGAAGTTTGTCCGTTCAGGCGGCAAGGGCGGGCAGAAGTTAAACAAAACCTCCTCCTGTGTGTATCTAAAACACATACCCACCGGAATTGAGGTAAAATGTCAAAGAGAGAGGTCGCAATCGCTGAACCGTTTCCTCGCCAGAAGAATTCTTGCAAACAAGATAGAAGAAATGGTACTTGGTAAGGAAAGCGAAGAGAGGAAACGGATTGAGAAAATACGGCGGAAGAAGCGCAGAAGGTCAAAAAGAGCAAAAGAAAAAATGCTTCGTGAGAAGAATATTCAATCTGAGAAGAAACAACTCAGGGTGACGCCAGACTTGGAAGAGTAGCATGAGGCAGGAGGATAAAGCATCAGTGTTTGGTTTCGGGCCTGAAATAATTATAGCCGGTATCGGAGGAGATAAACTGTGAAAATCGGATTGATTACTTCTGGGGGTGATGCACCCGGGATGAATGCTTGTTTGAGAGCGGTTGTCAGGACAGCGCTTGGGGCAGGGCATAGCGTTGTTGGTTTTGAACGTGGATATGAGGGAGTTGTAAATGGATGGTCCAGAATAATGGACGCACGTTCAGTAAGCAACATTTTGCATACTGGTGGCACAATTCTTGGCACAGCGAGATGTGAAGAGATAAAGACAAGTAAAGGAGTAGAAAAAGCTGCAGGTGTACTTAAAGATACTGGCGTAGAAGGTCTTATAACGATAGGTGGAGATGGTTCCGCGCATGGTGCTCTCGCTATTTCTGAGGTTGCCGGAATACCTGTGGTGCTTGTCCCTGCGACGATAGATAACGATATCTGGGGAACAGATGAGACGATTGGATTTGATACAGCTGTCAATACCGCAATGGAGTGCGTTGACCGAATACGCGATACCGCAGCTTCATTTGAAAGAATATTCGTGGTTGAAGTGATGGGCAGGCGCCGTGGATTCATTGCTCAGCGGGTCGGCTTGGTTACCGGCGCAGAAGTGGTTCTTGTTCCAGAGATTAGATATAGTTTGGATAAGGTATGCACTACGCTTATAGAAGGACGCAAACGCGGAAAGAAGAGCTCAATTGTCATTATGGCTGAAGGCGCCGGAAGTTCCCGTGCGGTAGCAGAGCAAATCCAGGACGTGACCGGCTACGATACCAGGATAACAGTGCTCGGATACGTACAGCGTGGCGGAATTGCTACTGCACGTTCACGCTTACTGGCGGATTTGTTCGGATTGCACGCAGTGCGGATGTTAGAAGAACATTGCAAACCACTCATGGTCGGGATAGAAAATAACCAGATTGTCACGCACAGTTTATCTGAAGTCATAAGCAACCGCAAAGAACTTGACCAGATGATGCTCTCCATCCTTGAAAATTTTGCAATATGATGGTCTTTTCTGCAGTTTTTTCAATGTCCAGACACTAATCCTAGTTCAATGGAGGACTCAATGGAAAACGTTCAGCAGTATGAACAGGAGCTTCAAAAAAGAATTACTGAAAATCTTGCACGCATAAAGCACAAGTTGATAGTTATAAGCGGGAAAGGTGGGACAGGTAAAACAACTATAAGCGGCTCTCTTGCGGTGCTTGCGAAAAGCAAAGTTATTGCTGATTGCGACGTGGATGCACCTGATTTACATTTGTTGCTCTCGCCACACATAAAAGAAAAATACGAATTCTTTGGTATGAAGAAAGCATCAATCGATACCGAGAAATGCACGGAGTGTGGAGTTTGTAAGGAACTGTGCAGGTTTGGTGCAATCAAAATAGTAGATGGGCAGTATATAGTTGAGCCGTTCTCCTGTGAAGGTTGTGGCGTCTGTGTCTGGAATTGCCCGGTGCAAGCAATCGATTTTAAAGAGAATATGGCCGGTGAGTGGTATGTATCAGATACTGAGTATGGACCGATGGTTCATGCAAAATTAGGGATTGCCGAGAGTAATTCCGGAAAACTCGTGACTCAGGTGCGGCAGAAAGCAAGTGAAATTGCTAATGCAGTTGGCGCTGATTTTGTAATCATAGATGGACCGCCAGGCATAGGATGCTCTGTTATCGCTTCGCTTGCAAATACAGATTTGGTTCTTGCAGTTAGTGAACCGACTGTTTCAGGTATTGCAGACCTTGCCAGAGTACTGAAACTTACCAGACATTTTGGGATAAGAACAGTCGTATGTTTAAACAAGTATGACATTAACACAGAAAAATCTCGTGAGATTGAACACTACTGTTCCGAAAGCAATATTCAGGTAGTCGGCAGAATACCGTTTGACCCCGAAGTAACCCAAGCGATTGTTAACGGGGTGCCGTTAGTTAAATATTCCCATGGCAGGGCTTCTCAGGAAATAACCCACGCCTGGGAAACGCTCAAGGAAGCCTTCCTCTAATCCACCCATTACAGTTTGTAATCTCTGAAGACAGTAAAAGTCAGAAAAAGCAGAGGACTTGACAAAATATAAATTCTTGTATACAATGTTAGAGGACACTAACATTGTTATAGTAGCCAAACTTCTGGATGAGCATGTTATGAGAGGACAGCTAAGCCAAAAGGCAGAAGATTACTTAGAAGCGATACTTGTTCTTGGGCAGGAAAAAGAAGTTGTTCGCGTTAGTGATATCAGCCGAAAGATGACCGTAAGCAAGCCAACTGCACACTCTACACTCCATGTGCTTGAGAGAAAAGGGTTGGTTGAACACGAGAAATACGGGCTGGTGAAACTGACACCAAAAGGTAAACGGGTCGCAGAAGGGGTTTACACTTTTCACCGTTTGCTTAAAGAATTTCTGGTCAATATCCTTGGGGTGCAACAGGATATCGCAGAACGTGATGCGTGTAACATGGAACACCAAATAAGTCACGTCACACATGAGAGATTCGCTAAGTTCCTCCAATTTATACGCGCTTGTCCCTATAAGAGAAATTCGGATTTGCTTACGACTTTCATGTATTTCATTGAGCACGGTCGACGACCTTCATGGCATACAAACGATGGACCCGCCACACGGCCGAAACTTCAAAAATAACTCAAAAAGGAAGGACGGTAGAAACATGGATGTAACAATGTTAAATAGAGGTGAAACAGCAACTGTAGTTTCAATTGGAGGTGGCCGTGGCTTGATTACAAAGCTGGCCGCGCTGGGAATCAGGCCGGGCGTACGACTGACTAAGGTTAGCGCGCAGATGTTTGGGGGGCCTGTAAACGTTCGCGTAGGCAATACCGAGGTGGGCCTGGGTTATGGAATGGCATCCAGAATACTGGTAGAAAAAGAGGGATAAATGGAAAGAGAACAGATGAAAAGAATACTTCTTGCAGGTAATCCTAACGTTGGGAAAAGCGCCATATTTTCGCGTCTCACAGGTGTGCGTGTGGTAATTTCGAATTACCCGGGAACTACTGTAGAATTCACTCAGGGATATACGAAAATAGCAGGAGAACAGGCAGTGGTAATGGATGCGCCCGGTACCTACACGCTCGAAGCAACCTGTAAAGCGGAAGAAGTTGCCTGTCAAATGCTAAAGGAAAGTGACCTGGTTATAAATGTCGTGGACGCCACGAATCTGGAGAGAAATCTTTATCTTACCCTTCAGCTGTTAGAAAGAAACATCCCGATGGTTGTGGTATTGAATATATGGGATGAGACTAAACACCGTGGGATTGAAATTGACGTCAAGAAACTGGAGCAGCTTCTTGGCGTACCTGTAATTCCCACGTGTGGAGTTACAGGTGAAGGGATAAAGACGCTTGTAGAGCGTTTGCCAGAAGCACAGGTGCCAAACAGGCCCGAGAGTTCAGCAGAGGAAAAATGGCGTAAGATAGGCACGATAGTACAGGAAGTCCAGAAGTTGCACCATCACCACCACACGTTTCTTCAAGGACTCCAGGATGCAAGTATTCAACCACTTACCGGAATCCCGATTGCGGCTGCGGTAATCTATGGGTGTTTCTGGTTAATTCGTTTTATCGGAGAAGGCCTGATTGGTTATGTATTTGAGCCGCTTTTTAATGGTTTATGGCTCCCTGTTATGACGAAGCTCAGTGTAGTGCTTGGAGGCGGTGGTTTCATTCACAATATATTAATTGGTCATTTGGTTGAGGGTGGCATTGATTTTGGACAATCGTTTGGACTTTTGACCACAGGTCTTTACGTCCCGATTGCTGCAGTGCTTCCATATATAGTTAGTTTCTATCTTGTCCTCGGGTTGCTTGAGGATTTCGGCTATCTGCCGAGGTTGGCAGTGCTTGTTGATAATGTCATGCACCGTCTTGGTTTGCACGGTTATTCAATTATTCCGATGATTCTTGGCCTGGGATGTAACGTGCCTGGCGCGCTTGCAACACGTATCCTTGAAGGGCGCAGAGAGAAATTTATTGCAGCAACTTTAATGGCAATTGCTATTCCATGTATGGCGCAGATTGCAATGATAGTGGGATTGGTTGGCCAGAGAGGAGGTCAGTATCTTCTTCTCATTTTCGCAGTTCTTTTCGCCATATGGTTCTTACTCGGGGTTGGGTTAAACCATGTGGTGAAAGGCAGAAGTCCTGAATTGATACTGGAAATTCCCCCATACCGGTTCCCACTCCCACAGGCAGTTGGAAAGAAACTCTGGATGCGCGTGGAGGGTTTTATCACGTCAGCGGTTCCATACGTGCTCCTTGGAATTCTGATCGTGAATATTCTCTACTCACTAAAAGTGGTTGATTTCTTTGCCAGGATTCTTACGCCTGTGCTAAGTGGTATCTGGGGACTGCCGTCCTCAACTATGGGTGCACTTCTTATTGGTTTCTTAAGGAAAGACGTGGCAGTCGGGATGCTCGCTCCGCTTAATCTGACTACCAAGCAGCTTGTCATAGCTGCTACAATACTTGCAATATATTTTCCATGTATCGCTACCTTTGTGGTACTGGTGAAGGAACTCGGTATTGTTGATATGTTGAAGTCAATGGCGGTAATGATAATAGTAGCGCTTGTTGTTGG
>CAZUQH010000057.1:0-3995 GCA_964622465.1 uncultured bacterium
CCCATGCGTATTCAGTTTGAATCCGGGAAAAGTCGTATATTACAGAACCAGATGAACTATCTTGACCAGGTCGCAGAACTTATATCGTCTCACCCGGCTGTGAGTATCCTGATAGAAGGCCATACGGATAGCGTTGGCAGTGAGAAAGATAATCTGTCGCTTTCCGAAGACCGTGCGAAGAGTGTTTTTCAGTATCTGGTAGAAGAGAAAAATATACAGCCAGAACGTCTCAAGATTGCCGGTTGCGGCGAGAGCAGGCCAATTGCAGATAATCGTACAAAAAGTGGACGGGCAATGAACAGGAGAGTGGAATTCCATGTGGAGATGGAGTAGGGAAATCCCGCCATCACTTCTGGTGATATGTCTTGTTATACTTGGGCCCGGTGTTTCTGGTGCAGTTACTATTCCCGTAGCTAACTTTGATTCTCGTGAAACAGTCAACCTGCGCGGTGGAAATTCCGGGTGCTGGGAGTGCGACCCCAACGATGAATCCCAGTATATCAGAGCAGAGTTTGTGCCGGATGACCGTTCCGGCGCAAAAGGATATTCATTGCGGCTTGAATACGACATTGATTCGGTGCGCACTTACATTCCCGACTTTCCGAATACGGCTTTTAACGGTTATTTTAGTTTACTCGAAAATGTCGATGCTACCGGTTTTTCCTATCTGATTTTCTGGGCCAGAGGAGATGCCGGCTTCGGTTTTCCCAGGCAATTCCGGATAGAGCTTAAGGACAGGTCAAATACGGCATCCTATCTGGTGGAAGGTATCACAAGCAAATGGAAGCGGTTTGTCATCCGGCTTTCCCAATTTAGAGAAATAACCAGATTTGACCAGCTCCGGGAGTTGACGGTTGTTTTTGACCAGAATGTCAACCGCAAGACAGGCGCCATAGTCATTGACGATATATATTTTTCCAAGACCGCAGAGCCACCGTTGATAACGGTGTCCCGTCTTGCCAGTGCCCCGGTGATTGACGGAGACCTGAGCGAATGGGAAAAACAGGCAATTCAGCTTACGCCGGAAGAGAACCTTGAAAAGGGAAAAGCAACTGCAAGTGACTGCTCGGCCATTGTCCATTGCGGCTGGACTGCCGATGCACTTTACGTGGGCGTCCGAGTAAAAGACGATGAAGTTATATCTGCTAAATCAGGCAGTTTGTTATGGCAGGATGACTGCGTAGAAGTTTACGTTGACCCTGATTGCGACGGCCTTGAGTGGGGTGGAAAATCCGATTGGCAATTTGGTTTCAGCGCGCCTCATGAAGATGGAACAATGGAATGGTGGAACTGGTTTGGCGGTTTTGGCAGTACCGGTACGGTAATCGGATTGGTTTCAGATGCAAGACGGGAAAAAGACGGCTATACTATAGAAATGCGGCTGCCCTGGCCGGTATTCGGGATTGATGCCGGAAAAGGCACGAAGTTTGGGCTCACTGTTGCGGTTCATGACTGTGATTTTTCGGGTACGCCAGAAGCGAAACTCATTAGTTGCTGGCTTCCCGAGGCAGGAAAGTTTCGTCTTGGCAACGCAATTCTGAAGTAAGGGAAAAGGAGGAGGGTGCTATGAAATTCAGACGGAAGCAAATGATTGTCCAGGGCCGATTTCAGTCCGGTTATATTGGCTGGTTTTTGCTCACAACTATTGTGATTGCAGTGCTGGCATTTGTCATTATGTACTGGGGGGTGTGGAAAAGCTCTCTTAATGAATTCTCCAGCCAGCGCATAACCGAAGATGTGGGTCTGGCAAGAAGAATACAGGAATATGAAGCGATGCGGCAGCAGGTCGGTTCACCGAATGCAGCGCATAGGCGTGCAATGGAGCTATTTGCGTGGAACCAGCAGGAAACGGTGAAAGAAATTCTTCGGACTTCGCGGAACCGCATGATTCCTGCTACGGTTATAGTAATCGTGGTTTGCTTCATAGCGTCGCTTCTACTTTCTCACAGGATAGCAGGTCCAATATGGAAGATGGAGAAGAACTTACGTGCGTTGAACTCCGGAAACCTAGACGTTAACTTTCGTATAAGAAAGAGAGACGAGTTCCATTTACTTGCAGCTGGCCTCGAGGAGCATGCTGTACGGTTAAAAGAATTACTAAACAGATTAGAAATACTTGGCAAAGAGCTTGCTGACGTGCCAGGGACTGAAAAAGCAAGGAATGCGCTTGAAAGAGCACTCAGTGATTTCAAGGTATAAATTCTGCAACCCCGGGATTTTCAAAATTGCGATTGTTGGTATAGTTAGCGTCGTGATAACTGCGGCTGCAGCAACTTTTTCGTTTCCAGCACCGGCACAGTTCCGGCTGAGTGCTGAGGATGAAAAGTTTCTTGATAAGGTCGAACACGACTCGGTGATGTATTTCTGGGAACAGGCAAATCCTGAAAATGGACTGATAAAGGATTCCAATACAGGTTACTCTCCATCGAGCATTGCTGCCGTTGGGTTTGGGTTAACTGCATTGTGTATCGGCGTGGAGCGCGGATGGCTTAACCGCAACGAAGTATACTTGCGTATCTGGCGGACCCTTCACACATTTCTTACTGATGTAGAAAACGTTCACGGTTTCTTTTACCATTTTCTGGATATGAAATCAGGGAAGCGTGTCTGGTCATGCGAGGTGTCCTCTATAGATACGGCATTGTTTCTCGCAGGAGCGCTGTTCGCCGGCGAATATTTTTCCGGTACGGAAATCGAGAAAATGGCTACCCGGATTTATACCCGGGTTGACTGGCCGTGGATGCTCGCGAACCGTAATGTGCTTTGTATGGGCTGGAAACCAGAGCAGGGTTTCCTGTCGTCATACTGGGATTCGTACAATGAATTAATGATAATTTATGCGCTCGCAATTGGTTCTCCGACTCATCCGATACCAGCGGATTACTGGTATAACTGGAATAGGACGCGAGGCCATTACGGCGATAAAACGTTCATTTATTGTACGACTGGCAGTGCGTTCGTTTATCAATATGCGCATGCGTGGATTGATTTTAGAAAAATCAGTGACCGTTATGCAAATTATTGGGATAATTCTGTCAAGGCGCTTGAGAGCAACAGACAGTTCTGTATAGACCACCAGAGGGACTATGAAACGTATGGAGAAAAATGCTGGGGTTTGAGCGCTTGCGTCGGGCCGCGTGGTTATCGCGGATATGGCGGTGGACCAGGACGGCTATTGCACGATGGTACCGTTGCTCCTTGCGCTGCTGCCGGCTCCCTTCCTTTTATTCCAGACGCCTCGCTGGAAATGCTGAAGCACATTTATGAAACGTACGGGAGTAAAGTTTATGGTAAGTATGGATTTTACGACGCATTTAATATCGACGAGGACTGGTTTTGCGATACTTATATCGGGATTGACCAGGGAATAACCGCATTGATGATTGAGAATTTGAGAACCGGCATAATATGGTCGTATTTCATGGATAATAAATACGTACAAAAATGGGTTAAATCCTGTATGCAGGAGGGAACATGAGGACGATAATGAGGCCCCCGCTTATATGTACCTGTCTGATACTGTTTTGTTTTAGCGTTGCAGGTGCTCAAACGCCAGAGCGTGTTATTAGCAACTTTGACGATGTGAAGCCAGGTTCATTTGAATTCAAAGACGAGATTGGTTCTACATTCAAGACCGATGTATTTTCTTCTGAGGAAGGCCGGGGCCGTTTCCTTACGATAAAGAGCAAAATAGTTCGCAATGGCTGGGCTGGCTGGGGCCTGGCGCTGGAAGGGATTGATGCCGGCGGCTTTGGTTTTCTCTCATTTTATGTTCGCGGACAGAATGGCGGCGAAACCTTCGAGATTGGAATAAAGGATAAAGCAGGAGTGGAAGTAAAAGTGCAATCATCTGCCTATTTTGACGTTAGTAAAGAATGGCAAAAAATTTCGTTGCCGCTTACCACTTTCGCAGGAGTCGAGTTAAGTTCTGTTGACAACATCAACATAGGGTTTAATGATTCGCATAAATCAGGCACTATCTATCTTGACGATAT
>CAZUQH010000057.1:4095-5883 GCA_964622465.1 uncultured bacterium
GGAAATCAAATTCAGAATTAAAGGAGACGGTTCAGACAACGTCGTTGCTTTCAACATAATAGACGGTTCGGATGAAGTATGGACCTGCGAATCACTGGACATCCTTTCGCATACTAACTGGCAGATTGTCAGCATCCCGCTGGAAGCATTTGCACTCGCTGATTATTCCAGACACGTAGACGGGAAAATCGACCTTGACAAGATTAAGGGTTACGAAATAATGCTCCGTTCCATGGATGAAAAAACGCGCACCGGCAGAATAATCGTAGACCAATTATACATCATCGGTGAAGGCCTGAACCCTGTGTGGGCAGCTCCGCCAAAGGTCGTGGAGCGGCTCGCTATTGAGATACCGCGCGTAGGGAACGTTGACTTTGGCGGGACGCTGTACACACAATCTTTCTGGTGTCCGGAGCTTGGCCCGACCGTAAGCCACTGGGGAAAACTACTCGCAAGTGCAAGAGTCGGTCCAATCAGCTCCCGGATAGAGTTCGCTTCACAAGGACAAAATTTCGGAGAGGCCGCATATATTACTACTCAACCGGACGGTAAAACAATCGTAACCTGCGAATCGCCTTCAATGATCGTGCCTACTATTGAGGTCATGCTTAATCAGCCGGCACGGTGGCTTTCAAAATTATCCGTCGGTAATATCTGTGTCAACTATACCAAGTACACATTTCCTGCCACCTGGGGATGGAAAGGTGCAATTATGGAGGGTGACGTTGGTGACGTGAACTGGCACGCGTTTGGCATAAAACAGCGTTATACTTCTTATACAGCTGGCGGACGATTGAAGACGTATCTCGGGAGATGGCGAGTTACGGGTATCGGCGTTTATTCACAGGAATGCGCTCCTGCTGACTCAAGTTCTATGGATACAGGCGTGCTAAGCGGGGGCAATGAAATTGACATAAGGAAAGGCGTTACTGATGCTGCAGGCACTTTTGAAATTGAGCAAAGATTGTTTCAGAACCGTCTGTCGGCAAAGGGGACGTATGGATACAATTATTACCAGAAACTTGGTGAGATTGACTATACGGAACCAACCACCCCTGTTTATTCGTATGACCTTGATGATGAAATCGTACTCAATGACCCGATGTGGAGGGTATCTCTGGAGAGTACCGACCTCTTCTGGCAGGGCCTCAGGACGTGGGCAGAATATCGCGACGTTGGCACGGAATTCAAGCCAAAATACAGGGAAGGTGCTGCCTGGTTTGATGACGCAGAAAGTGACCAAAAGGGTTATAATCTTTCGGTTTCACAATGGTTGAAGGGCTGGACCATCTCAACTACCTATGATTGGCTGAATAGAAACTCTAATTCCGACTACTTCCGCAGGCGTACCAATTGGGGAATTGGATATTATGGTTTTGGCGGACTGGACGTTGCTTTTCATCAGGAATACAAAAGGGAAAAATATGCTTACGTAAGTCAGCGTTCGGAATTTTCGCTCACTGGCGATGGCAGAGATGAAGATATACGCACTGACGAGCTATACACGCGGTTGCAATTAACACCGCCTCTCGCCCTCTGGTTCAAGACCCGGAGAGAATCCATACTTCACCCTGCGACAGATGCACGCTATCTCAGCGAATCTTTGTTTGTAAAAGTAGAGTACTATCTTGCATCAACAGCAAAGGTCTTTGCTGAATATAAAACTACCAGATTCGGAGACCCTAAATGGGAGCCCCATGATGAGCCATATGATGATAACTATGTCAAAGCGTGGTTTGAGTTCACGTTCTAATATGTCATTGCGCAGGCTAAAGCCTGCGGCTACCA
>CAZUQH010000058.1:0-5604 GCA_964622465.1 uncultured bacterium
TTTATTGAATACGCGAGAGCAATTACTAATTGATTTGCATATCCATACCACCTGTTCCGATGGTTCCTTCACTCCTGAACAGGCAGTGGATTACGCGAGACGTGCAAACCTTGCTGCAATTTCAATAACTGACCATGATACGACTGACGGGATTGAGCGTGCGCTTATCCATGGCGCAAGAAACGGAATAGAGGTTATCCCGGGTGTCGAACTAAGTGTTCAGGATGAAGACAACGCAGAAGAAGAGATACATATCCTTGGATATTTTATTGACTGGAAAGCATCTTTCTTCCAACAGAAACTTGAATACTTCCGCAGCACAAGGAGGGAACGCGCACGGAAAATGCACGAACTTCTGTCGAAAAAGGGAGTTGTTTTGGACCTGAATAAATTGCTTGAAGCAACTGGCACAGCAACGATAGGCAGGATGCATTTCGCAAGAGCGCTTCAGTCGTCCGGTTATATTTCAAATACAGAAGAGGCATTTGAAAAATACATAGGCCCGGGTCGGCCTGCGTTCGTTCCAAAAGTCAACATTTCTGCCGAGGAAGCAATACAGATGCTTTTGAGAATTGGCGGAATTCCCGTAATTGCTCATCCCATGTATGGAGCGAATTCCAGACGAATGATAAAGAAACTGGTTAAGGCAGGAATCAAGGGAATCGAGGTATATCATCCCAGACATGGTATGAATGACATTGAGCGGTTTAAGTTACTTGCAGATGAGTTCGACTTGGTTATAACAGGTGGCAGTGACTGCCATGGAGGAGCAAACGACCGGCGTACATCGATGAGCCGGTTGAAGATACCTTATGACCTGTTATTGAATCTAAAGCGCTCCAAGAAACTATTTGACAAACAGGCGGAAAATATTTTAGAATCTGGATAGTATTTTATAGAAAAATATTCTCACAGGCAGGGGAACTGTCGTGAAAATCGGCGACTCCCCCGGAACGGTAAAAGTCCGATTACCTGCTGTGTGAGTTTTGACCCTCGCGGGAGGGTGGTGCCAAAGCAGGGAAATACTGTAAGGCATGCCCAACCGCGACAAGCGTGGTTGGGTTTTTTCATGAGAAGACCATTCAAAATTACATTTTTACTTCTACTCGCTTTACTTCTTACGGTTAAGTCGGAAGCACTTCGCATAATATCACTGAGTCCATCGAATACAGAACTCCTATTCGCGCTTGGCGCAGAAAACGATATCGTAGGGGTTTCGACCTGGTGTGATTACCCGCCTGAGGCGAAGTCAATTCCAAAGGTAGGTGACTTTTCAAACGTGAGTATAGAAAAAATAATCGCACTTAATCCGGATATAGTCATAACTTCCGGATATGAACAATCATACATCGCCCAGGAAATTCGCACACTCGGAATCCCTGTTGAAGTAGTTGAACCGCGCACGTTTGACGAATTGTATAAGGGCATCAATTTACTTGGTACAATAACGGGAAAATCCGAATCAGCAAACCGGCTGATATCAGAAATGCAGACAGCTCTTGCACGGCTGAAATCGGCGTTGCCTGCCCCTGACCATCGCCCTACGATATTCATTGAGATATATGCAAGGCCACTTATGACCGCAAGCACAGGTTCATTTTTGAATGAGGCAATTGAGATTGCAGGTTTCAAAAACATATTCCCTGATTTGCCACGGCCATACTGTCAGGTATCTCTGGAGGAGGTTGTTGCACAAAACCCTGACTGGCTCTTGATACTCGATATGGATACAACGGGTTCGGTGCTTGAGCGTCCTGGCTGGCAATTAATTACTGCAGTAAAAGAAGGGTGCATTATTGATAGTGTCAACCCGGACCTGCTGCTTCGTCCAGGCCCAAGAATCGTTCAGGGTATAGGAGAACTTTCAAAAATCCGGGAAAGTATGCATGAAAAAACAAATAGCGGCAATTAATATCCGGCAATTGCTTATTCTTATAGCAATACTTGTTGGAAGCGTTTTTATTGGTCTTGCAGTCGGTCCGGTTAGCAATGCAGGAAGAGAGCTTATCTTGAGAATCCGGCTGCCGCGGGTGCTTATGGCTGCAATAGTTGGAGGCGGGCTTGCCTGTGCCGGTGCTGTTTTCCAGGGAATCCTTAAGAATCCACTTGCAGACCCGTTTATTATAGGGACTTCCAGTGGTGCAGCGCTCGGCATTGCGCTCGGAACGATTGCAGGAAAAGCGATACAGCCATATACCAGTTACATCGGCGGGATTGCAGGCGCGTTTGTGGTAACTCTCGCAGTTTACAGGATTGCAAGAATAAGAAGGCATGCACCTGTCGAAACGCTTATCCTTGCCGGCGTCATAATGAGTTCATTCGTAAGTGCGATGACGATGCTGGTTATGAGTCTGTTTCGTCGCGAGGCAAGCGAAGTTTATTTCTTTCTTATGGGAACCCTGCAACCCTATGGCCGTGGAGTGATAACCATAACTTTTATTTTTGTTGTTATAGGCGCGCTCGTATCCTGGTTTTTTGCAAGAGAACTGAATATCTTGAGTCAGGGAGAGGAAACTGCATTGCATCTTGGAATAGAAGTGGAAAAAGTGAGGCGTATATTGTTCTTTTCTGCTTCTATGGTAGTAGGTAGCGTGGTCGCTGCGTCCGGTATGATAGGATTTGTCGGTTTAATAATACCTCATATTGTACGGTTATTGACAGGACCCGACCACAGGACTTTAATACCGAATTCAATACTTGCAGGTGCTACGCTTTTGATTCTTTGTGATACTCTCGCACGCACAATTGCAAGGCCTGTTGAAATTCCGGTCGGCATCGTAACAGCGCTCTGCGGTGCGCCGTTCTTTGTTTACCTGCTACTCAAACGAAAAAGAGGTTAGCTATTAATGAATGACGATATTCTAAAATGTACAGGCGTCCGTTATAAATATAACGGGCTGCTTGCACTTGACAATGTCTGCATATCAGTCAAACCTGGCGAAATGCTTGGTGTGGTCGGGCCAAATGGCGCAGGCAAAAGCACCCTTCTTAAGGTGCTCTCGGGTATTCTGATACCATATAATGGCAGGGTATGGCTGAATGACGTGGATGTAGCGCAATTGTCACGGCGTCAAATTGCAAGAGCCGTCGGCTTTCTCTCTGAAGACGCAGCTCCAACGTTTGCATTTACAGGACAGGAAGTAGTTTTAATGGGCCGAAACCCGCATCTTGATAAATTTCAGAAGGAACGCCAGCACGATTATCAGATGGCACACAGGGCAATGGAATGGACCGGTACTATAGCGTTTGCGGACCGGCTTATCACAGAGATATCCAGCGGTGAGAGGCAATTGATTCATTTGGCTCGCTGTCTCTGCCAGGAACCTTCCGTACTTCTTCTGGATGAACCAACCGCGCATCTTGACCTGCATCATCAGCATCACCTGTTTGGTCTACTTAAATGGCTCAGGCAGGATAGAAAAGTTGCCGTGATAACGGTATTGCACGATGTCAATCTTGCAATCAGTTTCTGCGACCGGATTGCAGTCATAAAAGAGGGGGGTATTATAGTGGCAGGTATCCCGAAGGAGGTGATTACGGAAGAACTTGTAAAGAACACGTGGGGAGACGGAGTTTCGGTTGTGTTGGACAAAGCATCCAATCAGCCGCGAATAGAAATAAATTCTAGAAACGCAGGGAGGATAAAATGAGGCAGAAGCATTACATGGTTCCGGGTATTTTGGTTATAATGATTAGTTTGATGCCGGCCGTAGGTTATCCATCCGCATATCTCGGTGACCTCGGGACGCTGGTGGTAACGCCTGCACGCTACAAGACGAGTTTGAGAGAGTCAATCGGGAATACGACAGTGCTCACGCGTCAGGAACTTGAAGCACGCAATATCCAGAACACAGGCGAAGCAATCCGCTCTGTGTCAGGCATAGTCAGTTATGACTATAGCGGAGTTGGCAGCCAGGCAGTAATCGATTTACGTGGATTTTCAACAGGCGGATATACGCTGGTAATGGTTGACGGTATTCCTGTTAACGAGCCGGACTCCGGGATAGTGGACTGGACGTCAATACCCATAGAAATAGTAGAACGGATTGAAATAACGCGTGGCCCATCCGCTGCGTTATATGGAAATCAGGCAATCGGTGGAGTGATTAACGTCATAACCAGAGAGGGTAGTCCGGAGCTGGTTACCAGCATCACTTCTGACTGGGGGTCATATTCCTATCAAAATAATGCAGTAACGGTCCAGGGCTCAAGTGGAAACGTAAATTACTTCATGGCAGGAGCACGCAAGTTCTGTCAAGGTTTCAGAGAGAATTCAGAACTGAGCGCGTGGGATTTCAATGGGAAATTGAGTGCAGTAATGAACCATCAGGCGCGCGCAAACATCGCGTTAAGGTATCATGACGATTATCGTGGATATCCCGGCACGCTTAGTGAAGAGGAGTGGCAAGCTGACCCAACCAAAACAAATACGCCGTATGATGGTGGAAATATAGAACGTACCGACCTGAACGCAAACTATGAATGGGAGTTCAGGGATAATGCAAGAACGAATTTCCGCACGTTCATGAAAAATCACAATTATGACAGTTTCCTTACTGGTAATGAGTTGGTTAGTACGAGCAATTCTTACGGGATTGGAGGTGAAGCGTCAACTGAGAGTCCGCTCTTCAGCATAAGTTCACAACTACTTGGAGGGATTGAACTCTCACGGAAAGTAGTCAATGCACAGTCGTTCGATGCGCCTGCAAAAGTCAGGGGTAACCAAGCATCCAATACCCACACGGTGCAAGATTCTCTTGCGACATTCGGACAGGTAGAAATGCAACTATCTGAGCCGTGGAAGCTGGTTGGCGGGTTGCGGTTTGACGGGCTCGATTTCAATTTTACTGACTACAACGTACAACAGAAGCCCATAAAACGGTGGCTCCCACAAATATCCTGGAGGAGCGGCTTCATATATGACTACGCGGAAGCAGGTTCATTGTACTTATCAGTTAGCAGGGCATTTAAGGCGCCCACTCTTGACCAATTATATAACTATCCTGGTTGGTCAAATCCAGAGCTCAAACCGGAAACAGGGGTGAACTACGAAGCCGGAGCAAACCACCAGCTACTGGAGAAAATAGCAGGGAGTATAAGTTTCTACTTCATGCAAATGAAAGACGAAATCTGGACAGACCCTGAAACATGGGCAACCAAAAACCTGGGCAAAACGAACCATATTGGTTCAGAACTGGAAATATCAGGTGAGGTAACCGATGAGTTATCCTGTAAATTGGGTTATGCCTGGCAGAATGCTATTTTTGCAAGCGGTCCTAACAAAGATAATACCTTGACCCTGATTCCGGAGAATACAGTAACGCTTCAGGCAGATTACATGACAGATTTCGGGCCTGTAGTTGGTTTTCAGGTTGACTCCGCGGGTAAAAGATATACCGATGAAACGAATAAACACTCTATAGATGGCTATACTCTGGTATCCCTGAATCTTGGCTGGCACTGGAAAGTGGTTGAACTGTGGGGAATGGTAACAAACCTGTTTGACGTGCAGTACGTAGAAGCCGGTTTTGGTGGAGCGTTCGGGAATCTTGTTGTATACCCTGGCGCCGGCCGCACTCTACAGGCAGGCCTTCGCTTCCGCCT
>CAZUQH010000059.1:0-5455 GCA_964622465.1 uncultured bacterium
CCCCCCTTGACATAATATAACACTTGTGTTATAATTAATTGTAGGAGGGCCCGGCATTGAAAATAGAATTTTATCCAGATGGCGATACCGGACCAGTCAGAGAATACCTTGACAGGTTACGTTTGAATCCACATCGCAGGAATGCTTGTGCAAGAATTGTAGCTGATCTTGCCATCTTGGAATCCGAAGGGTTATTATCTCGTCAAGTTACAATTAGGAGAGTGATTGGCATTAAAGGTTCGGTGTGGGAATTAAAACGCCGATATGAAAATATACAATACAGAATCTATTTTTGCATCAAGAAAAATACGATATGGCTTTTGCATTTTCTTGAAAAGAAGACAGGTAAAATTCCTAAGTCAGACCTGAAGAGAATTTCACGCAGAGCGAGGGAGGTTATGAAATGAGGAGAAAAAGGAGTGGTTTTGAAAAGTATCTGGATAATACCATAAAAGAAGACCCGCGGTTCGCGCAAGATTTGCTTGATGCTATCTCTCAGGAACCTGTCGCTACTCAACTCAGGGTTCTTAGGCATTTCCGTGGACTGTCTCAAGTAATGTTAGGCAAGAAAGCAAAGCTACTCCAGCCGGAACTTGCACGGCTTGAAAGTATCCGCTCCAATCCTCGCCTGAGTACTCTGGAGCATCTGGCTGACCAGCTTGATGCAAAACTCGAATTAGTTCCAAAAGAATTACTTTCATTTCTGGCAATGCAACGCCTACGGGTGTCTGGAGAGAAATACTTTACCAGAGTGGTGTATGGGAAATGACAAATAAAAGAAAAGTCAGGGTCTCTGTCCTTAATCTGATTCCTCTAATAACTAACAAAACGAAGAACGTTGTCGTTGCCGAACGAGTATCTCCGCGAGAGGCATTAACCCTGATTCGTAACTCATGTTCTGAAAAGGGTGCTAACCTGAAAGAGTGGAGCAAAGCGATAAGGCAACACTGCGTGATTCCTACAGGCCACCCCTACAAACGTTTCTTGATGGAGAAGAGAATCACGGAGGATAAACCACTATGGACACTTGGGTCTATTGCCTATGGCACAGAGACGCCCTGGGTCATCATAAGAGAAATCGTATGGAGTAATGGTAAGACATTCTTTCCTGATAAGTGGGACCGCGATTGGGCACTTAAAGCAGGCGGGAAGAATCAAACTGTAAATGAGAAACCTGAATAACCGTCAGAACAAGGCGTTTCAGATTCGGTCACCAAAACGCACACTGCATAACCGCCCGCCACACAAAAAGCGCACTCCAACCGGCTCAAAGTTCAGTAAACGCTACGGCCGCCTTTCCCGCTCAAACTCAAGATAACAATGCAAGTGCCCGTTTTTTAATTGACATTCTCTCAAACTGCTTGTAAAATGGTATTTCCTTGGGAGAGAAAATGGAGAATAGACATTGCAGATGGCTGACGTTCGGAATCGTAGGGATAGCCGCAGGATTTATTGTTGGTTATTCCATATGTGTTTTTACTTCTGGCAATTTCCATACAGTTACTCCGGGTGAATGTTATCGTTCCGGTCAGCTTACAGGAGAACAGCTCGTGGATTATCATGAAAAGTACAACATACGCAGTGTGCTGAATCTGAGAGGAGAACTTACGGAGGATAAATCGTACCAGGGGGAAATCAAAATCTGCGAGCAGCTCGGGATGAAACATTACGACGTAAAACTGTCAGCAAAAGAAGAGCCGGCTCCAGAGGCGGTTAACGAAATCCTGAATATTTTTGATACCGCACCACGACCAATACTCATACACTGTCTTGGCGGGAGCGATAGGACATCACTTGTTTCTGCAATGTGGAAAACTTGGGTGGATGACGCAAGCAAAGAAGAAGCAAAGAAGCAGATATCAATCTGGTATGGTCATATGCCATTTGGAGAAACGTCTGCAATGGACGAATTCTTTGATACATGGGCTGATGTGGTAACACAGAAACAGGACCTTCAGTTTGAATATGCAAATTGAGCAAATCCTTTCACGATAACATTTCACGTAAACTCAAATGCCACCAAGAGAAAGAAAAACGTTCACGCACATAACTCAAGGGATTCTGGGGCGCGTCATATGGAAGATATCTCTTCCTATGATAGGAGCCGCATTGCTTCAGGACCTGTTCTCATTAGTTGACCTCTTCTTTGTCGGGCGGCTCGGGCATATTGCCGTTGCCGCACTTTCTATTTCCGGCGCAGTCGTATCCATACTTATTATGTTCGGTATCGGTATAGCGACTGGTACTACTGCGCTTGTAGGGCATTTTGTCGGAAAAGGGGATTACGAATCTGCCGATAACACGATATTTCAGGCAATCGTGTTTTCCGTTATCTGTTCAGTTGTTATGGTTTTTGTCGGGCTCTTTTTGGCAGAACCGCTTCTGCGTTTATTTGGCGCAAGTGGTGAAATTATCGCGCCTGCCGTTGATTACCTCCGCATAACTTTCGTAGGTTCTATTTTTATTTTTCTCTACATGTCACTCAGTCAGGGCTTGAGCGGTTCTGGTGACGTTAAGACACCCGTAAAAATCCTGGTGATTGCCAATATTCTGAACATAATCCTGGACCCCCTCCTTATATTTGGTATCGGCCCTTTTCCTGCGATGGGAGTCGCTGGTTCTGCTTTTGCAACAGTGGCTACACGTGCGGTAGGGCTCGGAATTCTTTTCTATCATATGGCTTTTAGCAGAAGTTCGGCAATCCATCTCCATCGCGGCATTTATAAAGTGAATTTCAGAATAATGGGAAGAATAATTAACATAGGTATGTTTGCTTCGCTTCAGGAACTTCTGAGGGATATTTCCTATTTGCTTTTGATGCGCCTCGTTACGTCTTTTGGCCCGGTTGTTTTGGCTGCTTACGGAATCGGTCAAAGATTAAGAATGGCAATAATGGTTCCCGGGATGGGGATGGCAAACGCAACAGGAATTGTTATGGCACAAAACCTCGGTTCGGGACAACGGGATAGAGCACACAAAGCTGGCTGGGCAGCAGTTCGCCTGTACGAGTTTATCGCAATCCCTACAGGGATTCTGTTTTTGCTCTTCGCACCTCGGTTAATCGGGATATTCTCAAGTAACTTTGAGGTTATCAAAGAAGGTGCAAGTTTCCTTCGCTGGACTGCATTGACATTTCCGTTCCTTGCATTTGCACTGGTCCTTTCTAATGGGATAAATGGAGTAGGAGACACGATTGCGCCAGCAGTTATGACTGCCTGCTTTCAGCTCGGCATGAGGATTCCACTGTGCTATATTTTCGCGCATGGTGCAGGATTTGGCTCAACCGGAATATGGATTGGTTTCAATTTGCCTATCGTGCTGCAGGCACTTGTCATGGTCTGGTATTTCAGGCGGGGTTTCTGGGAGAAAAGATACTTACGACATCGGCGCATACTGGAAGAAGAGCCGGAGCACATTCACTGACCAGGAATTGCGCGATAAAACTTTTTCGTGGCTTTATCCGGGCGATAGTGAAATGCTGAACAACAGTAGTAAATTCATAGAGAATGATTACCATCAGCGCGTTGATATTGTCTGGGATGCAAGCGGCAAGTTACTTGCGCGCAAGGAAGCGGACGAGTATGATACTCCCGGATTTGAAGTCGCCGATTTCAACTGGTATGTAGTTGAAACAGCGCTCCCATGGAAGGTATTCGGCCTTGATGGCCCGCCGGCGGGTGAGACGTGGCGTTTTGTCGTAGCAATTGGTCAGCAAGATGGCGATGTATTCCGTGAAATTGAAGAAGTTGAGACCGATTGGCACGGCGGCGGCGGTGAGACCAGTGATATAGATGGCCCGGACCCGGACGTTTATGACCTTGCTGGTGCTGGCAAGAAAACCCAGGAGGCAGAACTTGGCTCATTTGACCCTTATGGTCAACCGGGCGACCCCGACGCTTTTGCCACAATCAAGGACTCATACCTGACGGTACTATTTGCAAAATAGTAAGTAAACACAAGGCCAAAAACGCTATCTTTCTCCCTGGATAGCGGGCGTAAGCGTGTCTTTCTTGTGCTTGCCTGCATAACATAATCCTACTTTTTGTCTATTTATCAGATATTTAGCAGGGGTAATTGTCCTACCACTTGACAAACAGCAGGGTCGTATAGTATAATCTGTCCGTGAGGACAAAATGCTAATTAAACGGAATTTGTTACAAGAAATTAAAAAGTATTTGTCTGACAAAGAAGCGCTCATTATTGTCGGTGCCAGACAGGTAGGAAAAACATGTCTTCTCAAACTGCTGATGCAACAAATTGCAGACAAATCCCCATCCTTTTATTTTGACCTGGAAG
Source organism: uncultured bacterium (assembly GCA_964622465.1). Taxonomy (GTDB): domain Bacteria; phylum CG03; class CAZUQH01; order CAZUQH01; family CAZUQH01; genus CAZUQH01. Next base: position 4,297 of record CAZUQH010000059.1, read on the forward strand.
ACCTGAACACTTTGAAAATCTTCAATGGGGGCGTGGAAGAGTTTATCCTGTACCTGAATTCCCTGGGCGCTCCTCAAGACAAAAAAACTTTTGTGTTCGTTGACGAATTCCAATATATGGAAAATCCGTCCAACTTCATTAAACTATTGGTAGACCACTATTCTGAAAGAATTAAAGTAATTGCTACCGGTTCTTCGTCACTCCAAATCAAAGACAAATTTACAGATAGTATGGTAGGCAGGAAATTTGTGTTCACGCTTTATCCGCTGGATTTCAAAGAGTTTCTTTTATTCAAGGGAAAAGAAAAATTGATTGACATACTGCCTGACGAGCCATTCTCGCCACCACAAGATATACCAAACTTTTTTGACAAAGAACTTGAGAGTATAGCATCCAAGTTCTTGATAACCGGTGGCTATCCCAGGCTCGCGCTTGAGACAGCGGCAGAAAAAATGGTCACAATACTGAAAGAGATAGTAAACACCTATGTCTACAAAGACATTCAGGGTTTTTTCGGAGAAGACGTCTACAAGTTTCATAAAGTAATAAGTATTATTGCTTCTTATGCAGGTGGACTACTTAATGTGAACGAAATTTCCTCTGTTAGTGAAATATCCCGGGGAATTTCATATCGTTACTTAAAAATACTTGAGGACTCCTTCATTGTCCATATGCTTCCACCTTACTCTACTACACACAGGCAAGAAGTAACAAAGACCCCCAAAATCTATTTCCTGGATAATGGAATTAGAAATGCAATTATTAATACCTTCACTCCGTCGGAAATCAGGCCAGACAAAGGTTACCTTCTGGAAAATGCTGTCCTTGCAGGTTTACTCAAGCATAAAAAAATTATGGAAAATGTCTATTACTGGCGCACAAAATCAAAGGCAGAGGTAGATTTTATACTGAAAAAAGACCCTCAGGATATTATACCTATTGAAGTCAAGTGTACCGGTAAAACCACCAGGCCTCTTTTTTCATTTATGGAAAAATACGATATTAAAAAAGGGTATGTTGTATCTTCAGAAGCGTCCAAACAACAAGGCAATATCCGATTCACTCCATTCTGGTGGTTGTTATAAAGCCACTCTAACCATACTCGCCGTTTTTGTGTATTCCTGCTGAATTTCCTAAAAACCGCAAGATTGTTATGTAA
>CAZUQH010000060.1:0-2056 GCA_964622465.1 uncultured bacterium
ACCTTATTGGCGGAGGTGCGGCTGGAGCAGATGGCGAAGATTGTTGGGCCTGAGCCGGAAATTGCGGAACCGAGGGCGCCTGCCTTTTTAGCGCAAGCAAGAACATTGTTAAATCCAGGGATAAGTTTTGCGCGGTATTGCTGATGGAGGCGGTCCTGGAGCGCAAGCCGAAGCAAGGGCTTATCTCCTTGCCCAAGCGCATTCACGAGAGAAACAACTCTTGAGAGATTGAATACTGCATCTGAAAGAGGGACTTTCTCAGGGAGGATAGCGCGTGCTTCGGGCGTTGAGACCTCAAAATCAGGAATTGCAAGAGCAATGGACAGCCCTTTTGCAACTTGTATTTTCTGATATATCCATTCATTCTTTCCAACCGGTATAGATGCAACAAGGCCTCCCCACATTGATGCAGCTACATTATCGGGATGACCTTCCATACGAGCAACAAGATTAACGATTTCTGTTTCGCTCAGTTTTGAATTGCAGATTGCATTTGCTGCAAGTGCTCCAGCAAGTCGTGCACATGCGCTTGAGCCAAGACCTCGTGCAAGTGGTATTTTGTTCATAAGATGCATTTCAACCTGTGGAATTGCACGGTTAAGACGGTTAAACACTGAGGCAAATGCTTGATAGCAAACATTGCTGCGGTCTGTTGGGAGTGTATCAGAACCCTGGCCGGATATGTGGATTGAGGGTTTGCCGGGTTTCGTGGAGAGGATTTTTACTTCAAGTGTGTTATACAATGAAATAGCGAGGCCGAGGACGTCAAAGCCGGGGCCGACGTTTCCGATGCTGGCAGGGACTACTATCTTGATGGGATGGGATTGCTTCGTCCCGCCACGCTTCGCTCGCGCTCCTCGCAATGACAACTGTGTGGGATGGGATTGCTTCGTCACTCGTTTCACTCGCTCCTCGCAATGACAGTGTATGTTAAGAGATTGCTTCGGCCGCATACGCGACCTCGCAATGACAATTAGATTCTAAGGGCGGAAACAACGTCTGAGATGCGCGCTCGGACCACAGACGGTTTCGTTGACGCCTTGATTGCACAGTCAGGGTCTTTCAATCCGTGACCTGTAAGAATGCAAACCACTCTTGTTCCTGCTGACTGGCCAGCAAAAAATCCTCTTTCAACGTATTTCTTCAATCCCGCTATGGATGCTGCACTTGCCGGTTCAACAAATATACCTTCTGTTGAAGCAAGCAACCGATATGAATGCAAAATTTCATCATCCGTAACGATGTCAATAACGCCACCGGATTCATCACGTGCCGTTAGAGCGCGTTTCCAGGAAGCAGGATTGCCGATACGTATTGCGGTTGCGATTGTTTCAGGGTTTTTTATGGGCTTTCCAAGTACGATAGGAGCTGCGCCTGCTGCCTGAAAACCCATCATTTTTGGTTTCTTGCGTGACTTTTTCTTCTCAAAATATTCGCAATAGCCCATCCAGTAGGCAGTTATGTTACCAGCATTTCCAACAGGCAAAAATTGAAAGTCAGGCGCATCGCCAAGCACGTCTATTATTTCAAACGCAGCGGTTTTCTGCCCTTCGATACGCATAGGATTAATCGAATTCACAAGCTTGACCGGGTACTTATCACAAATTTCTCTGACAATCTGGAGCGCATCGTCAAAGTTTCCTTTGATGGCAACGACGCTTGCACCGTGAACCATTGCCTGCGAAAGTTTGCCAAGAGCAATTGCTCCTTTTGGTATTACGACAAGCGACCTTACGCCAGCGCGAGTAGCATATGCAGAAGCAGATGCAGAGGTATTGCCAGTTGATGCACATATCACCGCAGTCGCACCCTCTTCCACCGCCTTTGAAATTGCCATAGTCATACCGCGGTCTTTGAAGGAGCCGGTTGGATTCAATCCCTCATATTTAAGGTAAACCTCAATCTGCCCGCTCACGCCGAGTTCTTTTTCCAGGCGGTTTGCGCGTATGAGAGGAGTGTTTCCTTCAAGGAGTGTGATTACGGGGGTAGCGTCACTAACAGGGAGATGCTTGCGGTATCTTTCTATAACACCTTTATATTCGTGTAGTTCCATGAG
>CAZUQH010000060.1:2156-5145 GCA_964622465.1 uncultured bacterium
TTACGTTATTCTTATGAGGCGGGTTGGCGCCTGCACGATTTTCAATGCGTCAATTTCTTTGCATGCTGCCATGATGTCCTTCTCCCTGGCATCATGCGTGACCATAACGATTGGAACGCGCTTCGGGTTATATGATTCCTTCTGGACAACCGAGGCAATTGACACATTATGCCTGCCAAGAACGTTTGATATCTGTGCGAGGACTCCTGTCTGGTCAACGGTCATAAACCTCAGATAATACTGTGTGACAAGGTCTGCGATATTCTTCAATTTTATCTTCTTGTGTGAATCAAGCATAACGTATGGGAGCCGTCCGCCTATGCCATAATGAATTTTCTGTGCAACGTATACGAGGTCGCTCACGACAGCGCTTGCTGCAGGCATCTGGCCTGCACCCTTACCGTAAAACATGGTCTCACCGACTGCATCGCCTATCACGTATATCCCGTTGTATTCATCTTCAACCGTTGCGAGCGGATGAAAACGGGAAATAAAACTGGGGTGCACCCTGAGCTCAACTCCATCTTTTGACTGCCGCATTATTGCGAGTAGTTTCATAACGTAGCCAAATTCATTTCCATATATCAGGTCACTGATGTCAATTCCGTTAATCCCCTCGCAGTGGATAAGCTCTGGCCTAACAGCAGTACCAAAAACTATGGATGCAAGTATTGCGAGTTTCTGCTGTGAATCAAAACCATCAATATCCATAACTGGATTGCTTTCAGCAAAACCACATTCCTGTGCAAGTTTGAGCGCTTTTTGAAAATTCATACCCGTTTGATACATTTTCGTAAGGATGAAATTCGTGGTGCCATTTAGTATCCCGACTATTTCATTTATACGGTTGCCTGCAAAACCTTCATTCAATGCCTGAATTATTGGGATGCCAGCACCGACACTTGCCTCCATATACACGAGACATTTTTTCTCGTGTGCAAGAGAAAATATCTCATTCCAATGTTCTGCAAGTACCGCCTTGTTTGCAGTAACGACGTGTTTTGAATTCTTAAGCGCGCCAAGAATAACCTGATATGCAACCGTGCTTCCGCCTATCAGTTCTATTACGATTTGTATGTCAGAATCGTTGAGCACACGCTGAACATTGCCTGTTACCGAATATCCGAGCGCCTTCGCCTGTTTGCGCACGCTCGCCGAACTGTCGCAGACAAATTTTATTTCTACAGGGCACCCTATTTTCCTCGTCAGATACGAACGGTTTCGTTTCAGCATCTTCAGTACGCCATGCCCAACCGTTCCACAGCCAATAAGACCTGCTTTTATCTTTTTCATATTACCCGCTTATTTTTCTGATTTTAGTTCCACAGGCGCCTCTTTTATGAACTTTTTTAGTCGTAACAGTGCGTCGTGAAACCTATCGTAATGAGTTACCAACGCCATTCGCACATAACCTTCACCATATGAGCCGAATCCGGAACCAGGAGAGACCGCTATTCCTGTACGCTCAATCAATAACTTGCTGAACTCAAGGGAATCCAGTGACCGGTATCCTTCTGGAATCCGCGCCCAGAGATACATCGTAGCGCGCGGCTTCTCTACACGCCAGCCAATTTTGTTCAGTCCATCAACGAAATAGTCCCGCCGCCTCTGGTACTCTTTGACGACTTCTTTAACACAGTCACCAGGCCCGGTAAGGGCTGCAACTCCAGCAAGCTGTATAGCCGTAAAAACCCCATAATCAAGGTAACTTTTAAGACGCTCCAGTGGTTTTAGGATATCCTGATTGCCAACGACGTAACCGAGACGCCATCCAGCCATATTATACGTCTTTGATAAAGTGTTAAATTCTACTCCGATATCACGCGCTCCCGGCGTCTCCATAAAAGACGGTGGTTTATAACCATCAAAAGCAATTTCGGAATATGCGAAATCATGAACGACAACAATGTCGTTTTTCTTGGCGAATTTAACAACACGCTCGAAAAATTCGAGGCCATCCACACATGCGGTTGTAGGATTGTTCGGATAATTTAGGACAAGTATTTTTGCCTTCCGTGCTACCTCGTCCGGAATCCGCTCTAAATCCGGAAGATAGTTATTTTCAGGAATAATGGGCATCTCTACGGGTGTACCGCCAGCGAGAAGTACTCCGTAGTAGTGCACGGGATAGCACGGACTTGGAAACAACACGATGTCTCCGGGGTCAAGCCATGCCTGATAAAAATGTGCAATCCCTTCTTTTGACCCAACCAGCGTAAGTATTTCGGTGTCAGGATTGAAACTCTGGCCAGTCCTCTTTTGATACCACTCACTTACCGCATGCCGGAATTTTGGCATCCCTTTTTCCTGCGGATAGCGGTGCGTCCTTGGGTGATTAACTATTGTGTCACACAAACGTTCAACAATATGTTTTGGTGTTGGCATGTCGGGATTGCCCATTGCAAGGTCAATAACGTCCTGCTTCCGCCGATAGGCCTCTAATTTTAGGCCATCAATTACACCAAATATATACGGTGGTAATCCCTGAATCTTTTTACTATACATTTTCATACTATCGTCCTGCACCCAAAGACAACAAAAGGGCGGGCGGACATTTAAACCCGCCCGCCCCCTGCTCCATTACAATCCATCTCACAAAAAAGCGCACACTAGCCAGGGCCAGGTTATCTCTTTACGGCGTTTTTCAATGCCTGTCCCACTTTGAATGAAACCCGCTTTCCGGCAGGCACCTGAATTGCCTCACCAGTCCTTGGATTTCTGGCTGTCCGCGGCTTGGTCGCCTTTACTCTAAAAGTACCCAGGCCAGTAACAACAACCGAACCCTCGGTCTTGAGGGAATCCGTAATTGCTTTTACCACTGATTCAACTGAGCGCTGCGCCTCTGCCTTGTTGATTTTTGCTTCCTTCGCTACCTTTTCTATTAAATCGGCCTTCGTCATTATTCTTCACCTCCTCTCATGCCAGAATTTTTACAAAAGTACCTTATAGCACTTATACCAAAAGGACATTGGCTTGTCAAGGGATTTTC
>CAZUQH010000061.1:0-4622 GCA_964622465.1 uncultured bacterium
ATTCGCCGCTATTATATCAAAAATATGAAACGTTTCAAAGTCAATGTACAGGTTCACATTTAGATAGGTCGCCGCGCCGGCGTCCCGCACGGCGACCTTTTAGTCATTCCGTACCCCGTACCCCTTGCCACTAAAAAGAAAATGTATTAGAATAATTGTGGAGGGATGATGTCAGTCAAACAGAAACACGAGATAACCTGCCGCTGCGGATTTACGCTTGAGGCAGAACTCTGGGATGGAATAAACGTCCAGGAACAACCTGAGCTGAAGGAATTACTACTTGACGGCGAACTTAATATTGTTATTTGCCCACGCTGCGACGAAATGTTTTACGCAGAACACTTCTTGATATATTTCGACCCTTCCGAAGAATTGCTCGCATTCGTATTTCCCGAGGCGCGAAAAAGAGAAAAAGAGAAATGTTCTAAGGAAATGCGGGAAAAATTTGAGAATATCAAACTGGAATCAGGTTCATACGGTATGGACTATGAACCAATGGTTTTGTTCGGGCTTGAGTCATTGATGGAATTTCTGGTTAAGCAAGATGAAAACGAGCTCGAAATCCAGGTCGTCGAGAAGCTCGCAAAGGAGCTCGGCTTTGGAATTGCGCGCTTGCGGCCGTCCATTGCGCGTCTGTATGGAATTCCAAAAGTCCTGCCCTGCCGCAGCTCACAAACAAATGGTTCGGTGGACGACATATACGCAGGCCTCAAGGATTTAACCCGCAAGAACCGCCGCCTAAAATTCTACTCTCATGCACTTGACAGAATCAGGGAAGTCGGGGACCTCCAGTTCCAGCAAGAAGTGAAAACCGGTAGATGATAGACACTAACCTCCTGAAAAGCATACCTATCTTCAATAACTTCCCATTTGAAGAGCTTAGCGAAATAGCCAAAATCACAGAGCTTGAGAGTTACGACAAGGATGCCATCGTTTTCAGAGAGAATACAACTGGCGATAATCTTTATTTCATATTATCCGGGATTGTCCGGATTTACAAAACGGCACAGGACGGAAAAACAAAGACGCTCGCGTATCTTGAGAAAGGCGACTTCTTCGGTGAAATGACAGCGTTCGTGAGTGGCAAGCGCTCAGCAAGTGCACGCGCAATGGAACCATGCAAAGTTGCTGTAATCAACAACAAGGACCTGCTCACTCTTATTTCCAAAAACCCACGGATTGCGAGACACTTCCTTGATACAATGACAATGCGCCTGCGCGAGGCAGATAAGCAAATACAGGCGCTCACTTTTCAGAACGTTCAGAGCCGTCTTACAGTTCTATTGTTTGACCTTGCAGACCGCCATGGTAAACAAACGGACACCGGGATTCTAATTGACTTCCCTATCACCCATCAGGAACTTGCAAATATGGTTGGAACGGCACGTGAAGTTGTGAGCAGAATCCTGACTAACTGGAAATTCCAGGGGTTAATTGATACAGACAAGCACAATATAGTACTCAAAGATAAAGCGAAACTCGCTGAAATCATGAAAGCGTAGTAAATGACCTTTTACCTCCCGACCAAACTCATATTCGGAACAGGTGCTCTCAAGTATATTGGCAAAGTTACTGCCAAGACAGGTGCATACCCTATGGTTGTAACAGGCAGGAGTGCAATGCGCCGTCTCGGGATACTGGACCGGGTACTTACGCTGCTCAAAAAATCGGGTCTCAAAAAACCGCTCGTATTCGACCGTGCCGAACCAAATCCCAGGTGTCAGACAGCAGATGAAGGCGGGCGTATTGCAAGAAAAGAAAATTGCGACGTTATAATCGGGCTCGGCGGCGGAAGCGCGATGGACATGGCAAAAGCGATTGCGGTAGCAGCAACTCATACATCACCTGTCTGGCAATATGCTGACTCTGGCGATGCCGGACAAAAACGCGTTACCACAAAAACATTACCTCTCATAATGGTGCCGACCGTAGCTGCGAGCGGGTCGGAAGCAAACGGTGGAGCGGTAATAACAAATTCAGCTACATACGAAAAGGCGGTCATGTCCAGCGACTATCTTTTTCCACGCGTTTCAATAGTTGACCCTGAATTGACCCTCACTCTACCGCGCAAGCAAACTGCCGAAGGTGGAGTTGACATTTTCTGTCACGTATGCGAAAGTTATCTTACCGCAACTGCTCCGCATCCGCTTACTGATGGAATTCAGGAAACGCTTATGCTTCTTGTCGTCAGAAATCTTGGGTATGTACTCAAACATCCCGATGCTCTTGAAGCGAGGTCACGGCTCTCCTGGGCGAGTACAATGGCATGCTCTCAGTTCGCAGAACTCGGAGGCGGCTCTGGTTCTATGACCTTACACGGATTGCAGCATCCTGTCGGAGGCCTGACCGATACTCCTCATGGAGCAGGACTTGCAGCACTTCTTCCAGCATGGATGGAGTATACCGAACCAGCGGTCCCTGAGCGGTTTAAGAAATTTGCAAAAAATGTCTTTCAATCCGAAGATGCAACCGGGAGCGTACGGAACTGGCTTAATGAAATTGGTATGAGTGTCCGTCTCCGCGACCTTGGAGTAACGAAAGAAACGATGCCTTACCTTGCCAGAACCGCTGTCAAAACTGCTGACTGGCTACGGTCGCATCCACGTCCACTGAACGTCCAAACAATCACAGGCATATATGAAGCATCATATTAAAGCAGATAGACGTACCGGACGGCGGCGCCTGAGCGCTGCGCTCGCAATAGGAATTGCCGTTTCACTTGCTGCGGCAACTGTCCGGTTCACCGGCGTGGATAAATCTCTGGAGCTAAAAACGCTTGACCTGCGTTTCCGTATCCGTGGCGAACTTGAGCCGAACCCTGATATAAAAATGGTATTCATAGGAGATAACGATATAACTGCGCTGGGGCGGTGGCCGTGGAGCAGAGAATATCATGCCTTGTTTCTGCACGCGCTCGCGAGCGCACAGCCGCGCGCTATTTTCTACGACCTTCTATTTACTGAAAAATCGCAGGACCCTCAAGAAGATATATCGCTTGCAGAAGCAACACGCTCAACAAAGGGCCTGTTCCTTCCATACTACTTTAATAACTTAAATGCCGGAGAGGTCGGGGATGAACCGGCTGGAGCGCAAGTTATCCGGGACCAGAATGTGTGGTCTCTTCCATGTCCTCTTAAATTACAAAAATATTTCCTGAAAGCTTCTCAACCCATGCTGCCGATCCGGGAACTCGAAGGAAATGTCCGTTACATAGGATACGCTAATGCACCAACCGATGATGACGGCGTAACCAGACGGACGCCGCTCCTCGTAAATTACAGCGGGCGACTCTATCCATCTATTGCATTCATCATTGCTTGCGATATATGGGGTGTTTCTTCACCAGAAGAATCAATAAATATTAACCCCGGAAAAGAAATCATCGTCATTGGTGGCAACGGAAAGACCCATAAGATTCCCGTTGATAAAAACTGCTGCCTGCTCGTCAACTACAGCGGTGCTTACGATGCATTTAAATGGTACGGTTTCGGCGAGTTACTTTACGAGTGGTACGCTGAAATCGAAAGTGGCCAGCCGAGCAAGAAACTATCGGACATAAATGACTCTATACTCGTGGTTGGTGTGAACGCAACGGGTATCGGCGATATCCGGCCAACTCCGTTTGAACCGTCATATCCAATGATGGGGTTTGTAGCAAATACGCTTGATAATTTACTGCGCGAGAATTACTTAAAAGAATTACCGCCGTTGATTATCATGCTATCGTTATTCGTACTTGGAATCGGGAGCGCGCTACTTTTAGTCAGGGGGAATTTCGCAGCAAACGGAATTTCCGCCGCTATCATTGCTGCCGGTTGGCTTGGACTTTCCTATTACCTATTTGCCAGAAAGTACATTGTCTGCCCTGTGGTTTCTCCGATAGGCACTGTGCTTTTTACTTACGTTGGCGTTACTGCATGGAGATATGCATTTGAAGAACGTGAAAAACGAAGAATCAAGATGCTATTCCAGCGCTATGTCAGTCCTGATATCGTTGATGAGGTAACTTCGGGTGGAGCGCTGCATCTCGGAGGCGAAAAACGCAAGATAAGCGCTCTTTTTGCCGATATCCGAAACTTTACGCCGCTTGCGGAATCTCTGTCACCGGAGGATGTGGTACGATTCCTAAATTCGTTTTTCTCAAAAATTGTAACGGTAATCTTCAACCATCAGGGAACTCTGGACAAATTTATAGGGGATGCGATTATGGTGGTCTTCGGAGCTCCACTGGAACAACAGGACCAGCAACAGAGAGCAGTCGATACAGCCATAGATATGCTGCGCGTTGCAAAACAACATTCTGAAGAAATTCAGAAACAGGGAAAACCTGGCTTTGAAATAGGAATTGGAATCACATCAGGCGATGCTGTCGTTGGGAATATTGGTTCGCTACTCCGTATGGAATATACGGCAATCGGAGATACAGTAAATCTTGCAGCACGGCTGGAGGAACTTGCCCCTGGAGGAGAGGTCTGGATTACACGGGACGTTTATGAGAACTGCAAAATCCCGGAAGACAGTATATGTGGTCCTGCAAAGGAAATAACCGTCAAAGGAAAGACCCAACCTCAGATTGTCTACGCCATAAAACTCTCTGTCGACAAACAACTATAAAAAACCTT
>CAZUQH010000062.1:0-1831 GCA_964622465.1 uncultured bacterium
CTCCAGTAACTTCCTCAAGACCTTCACGCATTCCTCATAGCGCTCACGCGAATACAATTCCGCCGCCTCATAATACATCTTCTGGATTTCCTCATCGCTTACCGCACGAACCTTTTTCTCCTGCGAGAGAGCAAGGACAATTTTCTGCTTCAGTGCTTTTGCATCCGCCAGCGACGAATTTTTGTCCAGCGCTGCATCAACTTTCGCAAGTGCCGGGCGATAGTTCTTTTGTCCATAAAGCCCGCTTGCTTGCTCGTACAGCTGCCGTGCCTCTTTCTCAAGCGCTGCATCAACTTTCGCTATCCCTTCAAGTGCCTGCTCGTTATTTTTATCTATCTTGAGTGCTTCCTTCCATTCAGTTACTGCCTCATCATATTTCTTCTTGTCAAAATACCCCTTTGCTATTTCAAGTCGGCTTTCAAGCGCTTTTTTCTCCCTGGCGCGGCTCACCTGCTCATACGCAGTTACGCTCTCCACTGGCAGGTGACTTTTTATCCGTTTGACATATTCTTGAGCGCGCTGATTATCCGGGTCTATCTTCAATATCTCCTGCCATTCAGCCAGCGATTCTACCAGCTTCCCTTCTTCGAATAGACGGTACGCTTCCTTAAAGTGACTTTCAAGCCGTCGCCTGAGCGCAAGTCCTTCTTGTTTATCAGTTGCTTCTTTGATTTTGTTCTCTATTTCTTTGTCACCTGGTGCCCACATCAATGCCCTGTCCCATTCCATCATTGCTTGGCCGTATTGTTCGTGCTCAAAATACTCAAGCCCCTTCTTCCGGTACTGCTGCGCCTCACGTTTTGCGTGTTGCTCCACTCTTTGGCGCTGCTCTTCGGGTGTCCACCCGAATCTCATTGCAAGCCCGAAACGGTGGTAACCATTAAGCCAGTGCATACAATACGCATAATGAAGTTTGAGATTACCAAATCCAAGCGTAGTGCCAAAACTTGGATTAGTGCCATCATAACCGGCCCTCAATTGCAGCAAGTCATTAAATTTGTATTCTATTCCGCCACGCAGAACAAGTACTCCGAAATCCGTGGAATCCGCTTCACCAACAATCAGTATTTTGTCTTTATCACCAGAACCCGGCCCCGGCAATTCTACACCGGCGTCAAAAAGCAATTCCGGCAGAAGTGATTCTGAATATCCATCAAGAGATATGCTTGGAGAAATAATATTCCTGTAAGATACCCCTATACGAACCATACTTGCCGGCTGCCACAAGCACCCGATATCCGCACCAAAACCGGTATCTTTACTTTCATAGACCTGTTGCCTTATTCCTTTCGCACCTGCACCAATAATAAATTCCTTGTTTAGTTTCCAGGACAGGACGCCGTGGACAGAAATATCGGATACGAAAAACTCATCCGGGGATTCATCAAGTGGGCTCTGTCTTGCCTCAAACCCGCCGGAATACACGCTTGAGACGCCAAACCCGATACCAAGCCGTTTTGCCGAGAAAGCAAAACAAGTCATGTCGTGAACTGCGAGCGGTGAGCCAAACCCGATACCAGACCATAATGGTGAGTGTGAAGCAGAGATTGTTGGCCTATCAATCAAACCTGGCGCTGCGGGATTAACGAGTACCTGAGACGGTTCTCCCGTAAGCACAAGACCGGCACAGCCAAGACCTGCCTCCCTGATACCTGCTGGATACCTGAGTAACGAACCAACGGTATTTTCTGCCATTGCCAAACGTGGCAGGGTTAGAAATATCAGAAAGACAAATGCGGCTGCAACTAAAGATTTTCGTCTTGTATCAGACAGTTTAGACAGTGTCTAATTTCTCCTTTTGCAGAATTTCGAGGAATACGTCTACTATATC
>CAZUQH010000062.1:1931-4538 GCA_964622465.1 uncultured bacterium
TCGTGCATTAGCGCGGCATTTTCAAGTGTAGCGATAAACTCGTTACTGAGGTCAAGTTTCTTTGCTATTGCCACCGCATAGCGTGCCACACGGTCACTGTGGCCACGAGTGTACGGGTCTTTTGCATCTATGCTGCGCGCGAGCGTCTGCACTGTCTCCAGGTAACTCCTGTGAGTGCGTCTCGCAAAAATCATATCTTCAAGCGCTGGTCCGGTAAGCCCGGCAAGTATAGTTAATGCCTTCAAATCATTCTGCGCAAACTTTTGGCCGGAACTCTTGTCGTTTGCATTAAGGACGCCTATCACTTTTGAGCCAATCTTTAGCGGAACGCTTATGAATGATGCGGACTCATAACCTGGACGGTTTTCAATAACGAACCGTCCGTCACTTTCTATGTTCTCGCATATTATCCCCTGTCCCTCACGCGCGACCCGGCCCACTATCCCGTTTCCCGGTTTTACTCCACCTTGAGCCGGTTCAGCGTCTATCCCGCAGGAGGCCTTCATTTCAAGAAGACCCGTATCACGGTTCAACAAGAACAAAGAGCCGCGGCTGGAATTGACGAGTTGTGCAGCATAATCTACTGCTGTCTGGCACAGTGAATCTACATCGGTAACACTGGAAATTTTTCTTGAATACTCATGCAGAAGTACCAGAATTCGTGTTAGTTCCTGGCGCGAGAGAGAATGCGAGTGCAGGTGGTTGGTAAGTTCTTCAATCCGTTTGCGAAAGCGGTCAACCCGCCTTTTACAAAAAAATACCATTGCAACAATTATGGCACATGACCCAATAACAGCTGACCACGCCACCGGATTGACGTTCTCCATAGGACTTTTACAATAGCATAACAAAAATTGTTACATTGGTCAATAGTTGCCGACTCCCGATTTTTTTGTTATAATTTATGTGTCGTTCTTGAAGCAGGAGAAGTATACGCCTGCTTTCTCTGGAGGTAACCATGAAACAAATCAAGATGCGCGTTCAAGCAGGGAAGCCGCTCATTTCAACTCTTGAACAGAAACTCGCAAGCAAGGGTATCAAAAATGCGACAATAGTTACGTCTCTGGGGGCACTGAAAGATATGGAACTTATCACTATCTATTCCCACGCAACAGATGAGCCGCCAGAGCACTTTTCAAAAAAGATAGAAGAGAAGGTTGAGTTGATTGGCAACGGACTGGTTGAGGATGGTAAAGTTCACCTGCACATCGTTGGCGGTGCAGAAGGCGGCAGGGCAATTGCAGGACATCTTGTAGAAGGGACTGTAACGTATTTCGTAGATATTGTTGTACTGGTAGGGTGAAGCGGGGGGTAAATGATACAATTCTCATACGAGAACTGCCTGAAAGAAAAAATAGCAGAAAACGGACTTGATGCGAGCCAGCTGGACGGCCTCAAAGGAAAACTGGAAAGTGCGCATCAGGCGCTTAGAGAAAAACTCTCCCATGGTAAGTTGGGTTTTGCCGAACTACCTGACACAACTCAAGTAGCTGACCGAATTGCTAAGTTTGCTTCGGTAAACCACGGAAAGTACGACAATTTTGCGGTGCTTGGAATTGGCGGCTCTGCGCTCGGAAGCATCGCTTTGCAAACAGCTCTTCATTCTCCTTTTTATAATCTGCTGCCGCGAGATAAACGGAAAAACTGTCCGCGCATCTTCGTTCTGGACAACGTTGACCCGGACCTCGTCTGCGCATTTCTGGAGACAATAGATGTAACAAAAACGCTTTTTAACGTAATAACCAAATCCGGCAATACCTCCGAAACAATGTCCCAGTTCTTCATAATACGTGACATACTTGAAAAAAAACTGGGCAAAAAGGGCAAGGAGCGTATAGTCGCAACAACCGACCCAAAAAAAGGACTGCTTCGCGAAATAGCAACTCGTGAGGGATACGCTACGTTTGACATACCACCAAACGTCGGAGGCAGGTTCTCTGTCCTGTCGCCGGTAGGATTACTGAGTGCTGCAATAAGCGGCATAGATATTCACGGATTACTCAAAGGCGCGCAGGAAATGCGTGCCAGATGCTCTGAGCAGGACATAGCCACAAACCCGGCTTATGCTTTTGCTCTAGTTCACTACCTGTTTTATAATGCAGCAAGACCGATACACGTCCTGCTCTCGTATAGCCAGCGTATGAAGGACTTTGCTGATTGGTTCCGTCAACTGTGGGCTGAGAGTTTGGGGAAACGGCTAAACAACTCGGGAAAAGAGGTCTTCATAGGACCAACGCCGGTAAATGCACTTGGAGTAACTGACCAGCATTCACAGGTACAGCTATATATAGAAGGGCCGCAGGACAAAGTTATTACGTTTATTTCGGTGGAGAAACCTGCATACGATGTTCCTATCCCGGAATTTGAAAACCATTTTCTTGGTGGGCAGGGACTCGTCCGCCTATTCCACGCCGAAGAAAAAGCAACTCGTGCAGCTCTGACAAGAGCCGGACGACCAAACTGCACCATAACCCTGCCTTTAATTACCCCTGAGTCAGTTGGCGAGTTCATTTATATGCTTGAACTTGCTACTGCATGTGCAGGAGAACTGTTTGGTATAAATGCCTTTGACCAACCGGGAGTGGAGCTCGGCAAAAACCTCACTTA
>CAZUQH010000063.1:0-4514 GCA_964622465.1 uncultured bacterium
GATGAAACAAACTAAACGCTCCTTATTTCTACGACTATTCGCATACATTAAGCCTTACCGGGTTCGTTTTATGAGTGCGTTGACATTCATGGCTGGTGATGCTGCAACTGTTGCAGCACTTATGTACCTCATTAAGCCAACAATGGACCGGATTTTTATTAGTAAGGATGCAGGTGCTATACCGTTTATACTTCTGGCAATAGTTGTAATAGCATTACTCAAGGGTGGATTTACGTATGGACACCGTTATTTTATGGCTTATGTGACGCAAAGAGTAATGGTGAATATCAGGAATGACCTTTACAGCCACCTGCAGACCCTCTCCTTGCCGTTTTATCTGACTACGACCACGGGTCAGATAATGGCGCGCGCTACAGAAGACGTACGTACTCTGGAAGATGCAGTTACAGCCATTCCGCAGAAGATAATTTGCGATGGGCTAACTATTATTTTCCTCGCTTGCATGCTATTTTACCTTAACTGGTCCTGGGCACTGATTTGCATAGGGGTATTTCCATTAATCGCGTATCCTCTGGTGATTTTTGCGCGTAAATTGAGACGTATCAATCGCCAGGCACAGTACAAAATGGGAGACATTTATTCGTTGCTTGAAGAGAAAATTAGTGCTATGAAAGTTATTCAAGCATTTGGCATGGAAGATCAGGAAGTAAAAAGGATGAAAGAAGAAAACAGTCATTTTCTATCAATCATGATGCGCGTGTGGCGGACAGTTGCATTACAAAGCCCGATAATGGAATTCTTATCAACACTTGGTATATGTGCCGTTATTGGCCTCGGCGGGTACGCAGTGATAAAAGAGATAGGCACTCCCGGAACATTTTTTGCGTTTATAGGTGCTATGTCATCCATATACGCACCTATTAAGGGATTCGCTTCGTTAAACCAGCAAATGCAGCGTGCATCTGCTGGGATGGATAGAATATTCGCAATTATGGATATGGAGCCGACAGTAAAAGAGAAACCGAATGCTATAAAACTGGAAAGTTTCAAAAGCGAGATTGCTCTGGAAAATGTTTCATTTGCTTACGAGAAGGGAAATCTGGTTCTTAAGTACATAAATCTTAAAATAAAAAAAGGCGAAATGCTTGCATTAGTAGGACCAAGCGGTGGGGGTAAAACGACTCTGGTCCACCTGCTGCCAAGATTCTTTGACCCGACAGATGGCCGAATTGCTATTGATGGATATGACCTTAGAGACGTAACGTTTAAGTCACTGAGACAGCTAATAGGAATGGTGACGCAGGACGTTATATTATTCAACGATACAGTTGCCAACAATATTGCATATGGTGCCACCAATGTTACTATGGAAGACATTAAACGTGCGAGTGAAATAGCAAATGCTATAGAATTCATAGAAGATATGCCCCAGAAATACGACACAATTATCGGAGAGCGTGGAGTCATGTTATCCGGTGGAGAGAAGCAGAGGATAGCAATTGCACGTGCTGTCCTGAGGGACCCTCCTATTTTACTATTGGACGAAGCAACTTCGCATCTTGACATGCAGTCGGAACGCATGGTACAGGAAGCGCTTGACCACCTGATGCAACACAGAACGACACTTGTAATTGCACATCGTCTTTCGACTGTGCAGAAAGCAACCAGGATAGTGGTCCTTAACAAAGGGGAGATTGTAGAGGAAGGGGTGCACTCCGAGTTGCTCGCCAGAAAGGGACTTTACCAGCACCTTTACAGTCTCCAGTTTATTGAATAGTTCTATGCTAAAAATATCACCTGAACAGTATTTTTTTGGTAGCCATGCATTCAATGAGGCATGTAATATGCTCCCGCGTAAAAGCCGTGTCTTTGTAATCATAGAACCACAACTTGAAAGGAAATTAAACCGGCACATGCAAACTCCTCTGTCGCGGTTCGAGATTAAATACGGCGGTTTCAATGGCGAATGCACTGTGGAAGAAGTAAAACGCCTTGTGTCTTTGGGCAGAACAGCAAAGTGCAGTTATATTATAGGTCTCGGTGGTGGTAAGGCACTCGATACCTCAAAGTCCGTCTCGAATATATTAAAAAAACCAATTATGACTGTGCCAACCAGCGTTGCAACCTGTGCTTGCTGGACCGCACTATCTGCTTTCTATAATAAACGCGGGGAATTTATTGGTTACGAATTATTCGATTACTGCCCGGATATTCTAGCTTTGGATACGGATTTACTTCTTACTCAACCACCACGGCTCCTTGCAAGTGGTATGTCAGATGCGCTTGCAAAGTACTATGAAACAAGAGCATTTTTGAGAAAAACAGAGCCATTCCCGGAAACAATGCTTGTTATGGATTTGTGCGAGCGAATTTACGAAAACATTTTTAACTATGGAATTGATGGTTACGAAATACTCAAGAAAACCACTCGCACAAAGCGGTCTGTTCTGGAGACGATTTTTCACACAAACATTATGTTGCCAGGTCTGGTGAGTGGTATCGGAGGCGAGGGTTGCCGTGCAGGCGTTGTGCACGCAGTTGCAAATGGTTTGACACGCTTGTCAGATAAGCAGGGTTTCCTTCACGGCGAGCTCGTTGCCTATGGAATATTGGTCCAATTAATGCTGGAAGGCAACAAAAAGGAGCTAAAGAAAATAAAAGGGCTTTTCAAAAAACTTGGATTGCCCGTTTCTTCAAAAGATATGGGATTAGACATTGCAAGTTCCGAGATACTCAAGAATGTTTGTAACTGGACACTTAGCAAGAAGGAGACAATGGGAAATTTCTGGAGGCCTGTCTCACGCAAGGAACTATGCAAGGTCCTAACTTCAGTATAGATGGGAGGCGGAAATGCAGGGTAGATTAGTTGCGGCGCTCGTATTTGCTTTTGTAGTAGTGGTCTTTGCGGTTTTTAACAATATCCCGGTACAGTTGCGTTTTTTTAACTGGCAAACAGGCGAAGTTTCTATGGTCATTCTGGTAATCGGAGCTGTCTTGTTCGGCGTTGTTTTTACTGCTATACTTGGCTGGCTGACGCAGAATAAGTTACGGCGCCAACTCAAGCAAAAAGATACGGTTATCAGGGAGCTTCGGGAGGTACTCGAGGAAACGAAACAGGAAACAGAAGAGCGGGTGTGATTTCACGGTTGTAGTTTATAGGGAGGGGCGGACAATGGAAAAATTTGCTGACCGCAGAAAATGGCAACGTGTACCTATTACTGCTAACGTAGCAAAACCCATGGTACTACAAATACCTTCTCCTGAAGGTGAGCGGACAGTTCCGGCAATTGTTATAAACCTGAGTGCAGGCGGAATGTGCATTCTTTCTTTTTTGCCGGTTGAGACAAAAGAATCTATAAAATTAAATATGGAAATGAACGGCATAAAAATGGAAAATGTTGAAGCAAGGATTGCATGGACACGTGAGAAATCAGGAACGTACCTGCTGGGGCTCGAGTTTTGTGGTATTTCCAGAGGACTCCATAAGCGGCTTAATGCTATGGCAGAGGATTATTTTGAGTGTGAGGAACGCATATTAAAAGGGCAGGCGTACGAAGCGTGTCATCCGGATTGTAGTTTCTGGAGTTTATGCACGAAAACCATTCGCGTAAAACGCCAGTCGTAGTACTGGGTCCTACCGCCAGTGGTAAAACGGACTTAGTCTGCGTTTTAAATAAATCCATACCGCTTGAAGTTATTACCTGCGATTCCATGCAGTGCTATAGAGGTATGGATATTGGCACAAACAAACCTACTAAAAAAATCCAGAGTTGTCTGAAACATCATCTCCTGGATTTTAAGAACCCGAGTAAGCCATGCAATGCAGGTGAGTTCGGACGTCTGGCAAATAATGCTGTAGAGGATATCAGGAAACGGGATATTCTCCCGGTGATTGTCGCAGGTACCCCACTATACCTGCATGCTTTTCTATACGGGCTCATGGATGCACCATCAGCATCTCCAGAGCTGCGTGCGAAGTTTGAGCAGGAAGCTAAAATCGAGGGAGTCGAGTCACTCTGGAAACGGCTGAAACAGATAGACCCGGAACGTGCGAACCAGATTCATCCACATAACCTGCGACGCATCATCAGAGCGCTTGAGATTTGTGAATTAACCGGTTCAACTATGAGCGATTTGATAAAGACGACAAAACCGTACAGAGGAAAAATATTTCTGTTTGGCTTAAGATGGCCCAGGGAGGAACTCTATCAACGTATAAATAACCGGGTGGACTTGATGTTTGAGCGCGGTCTGGTCAAAGAAGTCCAGTCGCTCCTTAAAAATCCTCAAAACAGATGGACACCGGCGCTACAGGCGATTGGATATAAAGAGGTCGTCCAATATCTGGAGGGGAATTATACTCTTGACGAAGCAATAGAGGAAGTTAAGAAAAATACGAGACGGTTCGCAAGAAAACAGATGGCTTGGTGGAAGAGAGAAAAAAACATCATCTGGTTGGAATGCAAGCACCAGCGTGACATTTCGGAATCCGCAAGGATAATTATGCAACAGGTATCGTAAACGGAGCCCCTGCTTTTGAAACATAGTAGGGG
>CAZUQH010000064.1:0-4463 GCA_964622465.1 uncultured bacterium
CGGTAGCCGCAGGTACGGTAGCCGCAGGCTTTAGCCTGCGCAAGCAACGAAGCAGCCTCATACCAGACCCCAGAACCAATTTGGAATCCCATCTCAAGCGTCTCTCCCCGCGCAAGCGACCAAAAGTATATTATGGCATTAACGGTATTACACAACTTATCCGGGATACGGATGCCGACATAGTATTCTCCTGTCTTGTCGGGACTCCCGGCCTTGACGCAACACTTACTGTGCTTCGTCTGGGCATCAACATAGCGCTTGCAAACAAGGAAATAATGGTTATGGCTGGTCAGCACATAATGCGTACCGCAGCACGTTATGGTGCTACCGTAATCCCGATTGACAGTGAGCATAGCGCAATTTTCCAGTTACTAAGAGGACTACCGCCGGGTTCGGTTCGTCGTCTTATACTCACGGCGTCAGGCGGTCCCTTCTGGAAGAAAGAAACTGTTTCCAGAAATATCAGTCCTCGCGAAGCACTCAAGCATCCGACCTGGAAAATGGGGCCAAAGATAAGCGTGGATTCTGCAACAATGTTCAACAAAGGCCTGGAAGTAATCGAAGCACACCACTTATTCGGTCTGGCACAGGAAAATATCGGTCTTACGGTCCAGCGCCGTTCATACATTCATGGAATGGTTGAACTTGTTGACGGCGCAATTCTTGCGTACGCAGCAAAACCAGATATGCGTCTTCCGATTCAGTTTGCTATGAGTTATCCCGAGCATTGGGAAGGAGGCGGATGGGGACTGGAGCTTGGCCGTCCTGTCAGTATGGACCTTGAGCCACTCGATGCCTCACGCTTCCCATGCTTAAAGATTGTGCTTGATGCGGCGCACCGTGGCGGAGTAATACCAGCAGCAGTTAGTGCTGCCGATAGTGTCGCAGTCGACGCATTCCTTAATGGACAGTTAACTTTCAAAGATATAAGCAGAGTATTGAGCGTGGTTGTGGCACGTACAAAGCGCGGTCCCGTGTCGCCATCACTGCTTGAGTTACGTAAGGCAGATGCTGCCGCCCGTCGCCTCGCGCAATCTATCATTGCGTAGCACTGCCCAAGCAATCTCATAACCTAACATTATGCTACTAACAATACTTGCAATCATCGTAACATTTGCACTCATCATAATTATCCATGAGTACGGACACTACCGTGCTGCAGTCCGCCTCGGCGTTAACGTAGAAAAGTTTTCTATCGGTTTTGGCCCGAAAATAGTTAGTTTTATCCGTCGCGGCACGGAGTTCATCATTGCTCCGATACCGCTCGGCGGGTACGTAAAAATGCGCGGTGATGACCCGGATTCCACGGACGCCACTGACCCTACCTCATTCTACGGCCAGAAGTGGTGGCGCAGAATTCTGATTGTACTGAGCGGTCCTGTTATGAACCTCGTCCTTGGCTTTATCCTTTTTCTGATTGTACTTATTGCATTCGGCTCGCCTGTTGTTGATAAATCTGCAACGGTAGGTTCACTTTTGGACGGGTACCCTGCACAGGAAGCAGGAATCCTGCCTGGCGACCGAATCATTGCAATTGATGGCAAGGAAATTCAAACATGGGAAGAAATGATAGATGCGACGGCGAACCGTGAGAAAGCAGATATATTTCTCCTTATAGAACGTGAAGATAGACAGCTGGAATTTCACTTCCAGGCAAAATATAATTCCCAAGAGTCAAGATATATGGTCGGTATTGCACAGGCAGTAACAACGGAACGAATCGGATTTTTCAAGGCGGTGCTTGAGGCAGGCGCAACGGTATGGTGGCTCATAGTACTCATATTTAAATATCTTGGAGCACTCATAATAGGCGCAGCAAAGCCAGAAGTTGCAGGTCCGATTGGCATCGCAAATATGGTCAGTCAGGCAGCGCATCAGGGCCCCTCAAGTTTTCTCCAGTTCGTCGGCCTTATAAGCGTAAACCTCGGAGTACTTAATATCCTGCCAATACCGGTCCTTGACGGTGGCAATATGTTGTTCTTTCTCTGGGAAGGAATAACAAAAAAACGCTTGACAGCAAAGCAAATGCAGATTGCACAGACAATCGGTATAGTCGTCCTTCTGTTTATCTTCATCTTTGCAACACAACAGGACATCTTCCGCCTCATAAAAAAATGACCGCACGGAAAGGTAACGATGAGACATTCACTAAAAACAGGATTTAGTTTTGGTTTAACCTCTGGAATAATTACAACGCTTGGATTAATGGTTGGTTTACAATCTGGCACTCACTCAAAGCTTGTGGTTATTGGCGGTATATTGACGATAGCAATAGCAGACGCATTCTCAGACGCACTAGGCATACATATTTCTGAGGAATCAGAAAATAAACACATTGCAAGAGAGATATGGGAATCAACACTCTCCACTTTTTTATCTAAGTTTATTGTTGCATTGACATTTGTTGTTCCAGTTTTGTTACTTCAACTTTCAACAGCAATCATTGTAAGCATAGCTTGGGGCTTATCTTTATTAGGCATTTTTAGTTTCTTTCTCGCCAGAGAACAAAAAGTAAAACCCTGGAAAGTGGTTATAGAACATTTGCTTACTGCGGTGGTAGTTATAATCATAGCGTATCTTGTTGGCGATTGGATTGGGTCAACGTTTGGGTGAACTACCCCGACCTTACGGATGAGGACTTCTTGCCATGAGTGTTAAATGAGAAAAACACGTGTCGTAAAAATCGGCAGTGTAAAAATCGGCGGTTGCAACCCTCCTCTGATTCAATCGATGACAAAATGCCCAACCCAAAACGTTACAGAGGTTCTCCGTCAGATTCGCGCAATCAAAAAAGCAGGCGGCCACATCGTTCGCATTGCAGTCCGTAATGCAAATGATGCCGCTGCATTGAAAGAAATCCGCAAGCGTACGAGGATACCTCTCGTTGCAGACATACATTTCGACCCCCAGCTCGCGCGTCTTGCAATAAATGCAGGCGTGGATAAAATCAGGTTCAATCCAGGCAACATTAACAAACCGGATAAAGTGCTGGAGATTATAAAATATGCCAGACATGCAAAAATACCTGTCAGGATAGGAGTCAACGTTGGTTCACTCCCGGTGGCCTGGCACAATAAATGGAAGCATTCCAGAGATGCTGTGTGCCGTGGTCGTATCCTTGCGAACTTTGCCCTCAAGTGGGTCCGTTTCTGTGAAACGCATAACTTCACTGACCTTGTCGTCTCTGTCAAATCGTCAAACGTTATAGAAACTATTTCCGCTTATCGCTCACTTCGTTCCAGGACGTGCTGTCCGCTACATCTCGGAGTGACTGAAGCAGGACCGGGATTGAGAAGTGCTACGAAATCTGCAATCGGTATCGGTACGCTGCTCGCAGAAGGAATCGGTGACACGATAAGAGTCTCACTCAGTGGCCCACCGGAGGATGAGATAAAAGTAGCACGTTACATATTACAATCTGTGGGCTTGGAAAAGTCAGGAATAGAGCTGATATCCTGTCCGGTCTGTGGCCGTGCACAAGTTGAAATTCTCCCGCTTGTAGAAAAATTCGAGCGCGAGATAGAACGCCGTGGTATAGAAAAAAAGACAAAAAAACTGATAAAAGTTGCAATTATGGGGTGTGAAGTCAACGGGCCTGGTGAGGCACGTTCAGCAGATATAGGGATTGCTGGCGGCAAAGATAAGTTTGTGCTTTTCAAGAAAGGCGAGATAGTTGGGACGGTTGACCCCAGCCGTGCTGTCTGGCGCCTTCTAACCGAAATCTCCCGTCTGTAGGGAGCCCATTTCAGAAAGGACCCAGTTATGGAAACTTTCAGAATTGCAGATTTACCCCCACAGAAAAGACCTAGAGAAAAATTACTCGCTCACTCAGCAGAATTCCTCACAGACCGTGAACTCCTCGCAGCAATCCTCGGTCGTGGCACGCGCAAAGAATCGGTTATTGCGCTTGTCCAGCGTCTCGTAGCAAACTATGGCATGAAAGGTCTCGCATCTGAGCGTCACGCCTCCCGCCTGGCCAAACATGCCGGCATCTCACCTCTCAAGGCCTGTCAGATTGTAGCAGCGTTTGAACTCGGCCGCAGATTTCTCACCATCGACGCCTGGAGCCGCGACGGCTTAATCACCAGTCCGGATGATGCCTGGCGCGTCTTGAAAGAAATGGGCGCGCTTAAGAAAGAGCAATTGCGCGGCCTCTATCTCAATACACGCAACCGTGTAATTCACGAGGAAATAATATCCGTAGGCACAGTCAACCTTAACCTTATACACCCTCGCGAAGTATTCTACCCTGCGGTGCAGTATCTCGCATCATCCGTAATTCTCGCACACAATCATCCTTCAGGAGATACAAGTCCAAGTGATGAAGATATTAAAGTGACCGCGGAACTAAAAGAAGCAGCAAAAATAATGGGAATAGAGCTCACCGACCATCTTATAATCGCACATGACGCTTATACCAGCATGAAAGAGCGCGGTCTGCTGTAGTCTATAAACCACTTGTC
>CAZUQH010000065.1:0-4409 GCA_964622465.1 uncultured bacterium
TGCGATTCCCTCTTTGATAAACCACCATACCGGCGTTCACGTCTTTGATATTCTGCAACTGCCGATATCAGGTCTTCGCGGTCGAAGTCCGGCCAGAGCACAGGGGTATAATAAAACTCGGCATAAGCCGACTGCCACAAGAGAAAATTGCTCAGCCGCTGTTCGCCGGCAGTTCTTATTATTATGTCAGGG
Organism: uncultured bacterium; assembly: GCA_964622465.1. Taxonomy (GTDB): domain Bacteria; phylum CG03; class CAZUQH01; order CAZUQH01; family CAZUQH01; genus CAZUQH01. The sequence goes on from CAZUQH010000065.1 coordinate 193, forward strand.
TCGGGGATACCGCGTGTATCCAGAAACTCCTGTAACTTTGACTCAGTTATTGCTTTTATTTTTAGTTTGCGTTTTGATACAAGCGATGCAACATGTGCTATAGCACGAACAATCTCGTCCCTGCCACCGTATGAAAGAGCAAGAACGAGCGTTATCTGATTGCAGGAACTGGTATTTTTAATTACACGTGCAAGGGATTTTTGCACTGACGAAGGCAAACGGGAAATTTGTCCGATAGCAAGAAGCCGGACTCCATCGCTTAGCATCTGACGCTCTCTCGTATTTAAGAATTCCGAAAGATAACGCATAAGAGTGAGCACTTCGCTCTTTGGGCGCCGCCAATTCTCTGTCGAAAAAGCGTATAGCGTGAGGAATTCGATACCTAAGTCGCGTGCATCTCTGACTATCTTTTCTACTGTGTCAGCGCCGCGACGGTGCCCTTCTGCTCTGGATAGACCATGCACCTCGGCCCATCTGCCATTGCCATCCATGATGATTGCAACGTGTTTTGGTACGTTTATACCGTTAACAATTCTTGCTCCTTGTGCTTCAACAGGTCTTCTATTTCTTTCAGGTACTGTTCTGTTGAGCGGTTTATCTCTTTTTCGAAATGGAACAGGTCATCTTCCGATATTTTTCCGCTGTTCTTCCTCTTCTTTGCTTCTTCCGTTACTTCACGTCTTGCATTGCGAATGCTGATGCGATGGTCTTCGGCAATTTTGTGCGCTATCTTTGCCAGTTCCTGTCGGCGTTGCTGGCTTAACGAAGGAATTGGAATGCGAATTATCTTGCCATCATTTTGAGGATTCAGGCCAAGAGAAGATTTCTGAATTGCTTTTTCAATGTCGACAAGAACCTTTGGGTCCCAGGGTTTTATTTCAAGCAATTTTGGTTCTGGTGCAACAACCGAAGCTAACTGTTTAAGAGGTACTTCTGCTCCGTAATACGTAACAGTAACTTTGTCGAGTACGGAAGGAGAGGCGATTCCTGTCCACATAGTTGCATATTCGTGTTTTAAACTTTCGATTGACTTTTGCATGAGTGTTTTTGCGTGGGATTCAAGTTCTTTCATTTCACCTCCACCTTCAATCCTCCTCCATCAAGGGAGAGGAAATAGTTATGAAATGGTCGTACCGATCTTTTCACCCTGTACTATTTTCAGCATCTGCCCTTGCTTGTTCAGGTTGAAGACAACTATAGGAATATGATTGTCAAAACATAGCGATAAAGCCGTTGAATCCATTATTTTTAACCGGAGATTTATTGTTTTGAGGTAGGTTATGTGGTTGAATTTCTTCGCCTTTTTGTCTATGAGCGGGTCTGCGGTATAAACGCCATCTACTTTGGTTGCTTTGAGAATGACGCCGGCATTTATCTCGATTGCCCTCAGCGCAGCTGCGGTATCGGTAGAGAAATAAGGGCTGCCTGTACCGCCTGCAAGTATCACAATGCGCCCTTTTTCAAGATGCCTTATTGCGCGGCGCCTTATATACGGTTCTGCGATTTCTGCCATCTCAATCGAAGTGAGCACCCTGGTTGTGAGATTTAGCTTTTCAAGCGCCTGTTGTAATGCGAGAGCATTGATTACCGTTGCGACCATCCCCATATAGTCACCTGTGACGCGGTCAAATCCACTTTCGGATGCAGGTGTACCGCGCCAGATATTGCCCCCTCCGATGACTACGGCTACCTCTATTTTTTTTCTTGCGAGCGCGGCAAGCTCCTCTCCAACCCTGTTGAGCCGGTCGATATCTATACCTGAACCGCCAACAGGCGCAAGCACTTCGCCACTAATCTTTACAAGGACTCGTTTGTATTTCACTGCTCGCCAACTTTCAGGCGCGAGAATTTGGAAACAGCGATTTTCTCTCCAATCTTAATTGCTACGGAATCGATGAGTTTTGCAACCGTAAGATTTGCATCTCTTATATATGGCTGTTCGAGCAGGCAGCTCTCGGCGTAGAATTTTTTCAAGCGGCCTTCGGCAATTTTTTGAGCAATCTCTTCTTCTTTACCTTCTTTCTTTGCCTGATTCGTATAGATTTCTTTTTCTCGTGCAAGAACGTCCTGTGGGATGTCGGATATAGAAACCCAGTGTGGGTCGCTTGCAGCAACCTGCATAGCGATTTCTTTGCCGAGTTTCTGGAACTCCTCCGTCCTTGCAACGAAATCGCTTTCGCAGTTAAGTTCCACCAGAACGCCAAGCTTGTTGTCGTTGTGGATGTAAGAAGCGATTATCCCTTCCTGTGCGGTCCTGGCGCTGCGTTTTGACATTACTGCTGCACCCCACTCTCTCAAGAGTCCCTGCGCGCGTTTGATGTCTCCATTTGCATCCTCAAGCGCCTTCTTGCAGCTCAGTATCGGTGCGTTCGTTATCTGGCGTAATTCCTGTATCTGGTTCGTTCCGGCTTTCATCTTCTCCACTCTCTACCTCCTCTGATATTGTTTCTTGTTCCGGCTTTGTTTCCTCTTCTGGAACTGCTTCTTTCTGCGGTGGTACGCTAACTACTTCTGCTATTGAGTCAGTTATAAGTGTAGTGATAAGACTGATGGATTTTATTCCGTCGTCATTCCCTGGAATTGGATAGTCAACAAGCTCGGGGTCACAATCGGTATCAAGAAGAGCGACGATTGGAATGCCGAGTTTCTTTGCTTCTTTGACAGCTATTGTCTCGTGTCCGATGTCTACGACGTATAATGCGCTAGGGAGTGAATTCATACTCCTGACGCCGCTGTAAACCTTATTGAGACGCGCGATTTCCTGATCCATCTTGGCGATTTCCTTCTTAGTGGCTTTGTTATTACTGTCGGCTCGTTTTTCCTCGAGTGTTTTAAGATGCGCGAATGTATTGGTGATAGTGGAAAGGTTAGTAAGAAGGCCACCCGGCCAGCGTTCGGTTATGTACAACATACCCACACGAGACGCCTGTTCGCGTATCACATCCCGTGCCTGTCGCTTCGTGCCAACGTATAGAATTTTCTTACCGTCTGACGCGATTTGAGACAGGAATTTCCTTGCACGTTCAAGTTGCTGAACCGTTTGCTGAAGATCCAGAATGTGGATGCGGTTACGCTTCTCAAATATGAATTTTGCCATATTTGGATGCCACATTCTTGCTTGATGCCCGAAGTGCACACCCGCCTCAAGCAAGTCCTTACGTTTTACCGTTGACATATTTTGTTTCCTCCTCTATCTTAAGAGCTGTGCCCTTAACAAGAACCACGCTAGCAGCAGACCAGCTACCGTGATACCGAAAATTATACTCCATTTACCAAAATAGGCAAAGCTCACTTTGCTTCTCGCTATCAGGACCCTGGCATCGGCAGGAAGTGTGGATTCACCTATAACACCGGGTGCAAGACGTACTTTCAGACGAATCCCTGATTCGTCTGGCCTGATACTTTCAACGCGTGATGGTAGTACAGGACGGCTCTGTTCGCTACCTCCTCCAAGGAGGTTTGCCACATAACGTCCTAACTCACGTTCATCCGTAATCGAAACCAGAACCGCGTCTCCTGGACGTACCCGGCTCAACCGCCTGGAACTGGACTTGAAGTAACCGAATCTTCCCATCTGGCCGGGTTCTGCTACCTGAATCTTGAGTGCCGGAAATGATGCGTTTTTTCTGCGCTCCTGCTCTTGTAGCGGTGAATCTGTGGATGCTCTTTCGCCCAGAATTTCAAGGTATCTGCCGATAGTTAGTGTTGTATACTGCATTTTTATGACTGGTTTGTCAAGATGGACTGAATCTCTGATACAGCTTTCTATCATTTTCTCTATCCACTGTCCGACCTCATCATCCGCGTTATGCCACAACATAATGTCAGCGCCTGCCAGCGCAGTATCAAGCGCCTGTTCAAACCTGATGGTTTCTTCGTAATTGACTCCTATCTTGAGCCGGCGCAAGTATGTCTCACGCTGGAGATTGAGCCAGGATTGCGATATATCCGTTTCATATATCGCCGGGTCATCGCCAATGACAGAAGACAAACGGACTACGGTACCTTTTCTTATGTCAATTACTAATATGGCTAAACCGTAATGGTAGCCGGTAATACTATGGAACTTGCACTTGACAACGCCAAATTGCTTTACGACACCCTTGAGAGAACGGATTGCACTCTGGATATTTCCTCTGCTGGTGAGGACGTCGCGTGCCTGGCTCTCTTCAACGCCGGTCTCTTCCATTATGACTTTTATGTCTTCAGGATGCATG
>CAZUQH010000066.1:0-4384 GCA_964622465.1 uncultured bacterium
TCTGGAATTTCTCCGCCAGAGGCAAGAACGCGTCTTTTATTTTCTCTTTCGGGATATCTACTGGAACAATCACAGTTATACTTGAACCGAAAGAAAACTCAACTTCAACCACGTTCTCCATAAAATGCCTATTAGAAGGGACTACTAAATATGTACAGACATCTGGATTGCTTGACACTTCAGAAACCTGGCAGACATACTCAAGCTGGGGCGGTGCATCTGGTATTGTTGTATCTAACCTGAGTGCAAATGTACAATATGAATTCCTTTGCCGTGCAAAGAATGTTTACGACAACATTACCCAGTGGTCTACGTCCAACTCTACTTGGACATTATGCATCCAACCTTCACTCTCATATATCTTGACAATATCAACCTCGCAAATAAGAACAGACATACAGCCGTATGATAATCCTGACTACTCAGAATACTCAATAAAAGTGCTTTCCCAGGGCGTTACTTACTATGTAGAAAGTGACTACAAACTTAGCGGAACGGAAGTATTCCAAACCACCAGCGTATGGGGAGCAGATTTTAATGTAATTGACCTAAATCCAAATACTCCTTATGAGTTTTCGGCGAGAGCCAGGAACCAGCAATTGGTAAAGACGTCGTACTCAAGCACTTTGAGCACATATACCTATGCAAATGTTCCTTCAACGCCAACTGTTACAGGCGACTGGGATGAGAGCTATTCTTTTCATTGTGACATTATGGTGCAACCGAATTCAAATCCTTCCTGGACTGAATATGCGGTCATGTGGGACACATCACCAGTCTATTGGCTTGACGGAGGCGGCTCAACCTCAACCTATGAAGTCTGGCAGGCAACAACCGTATGGTTGCATGGTGGCCTGGCAGAGGCTACAACTTATTACTATCGTGTGAAAGCAAGGAATAACTATTGGCTTGAGACATCAACCTCGGCACAGGGACGGGGTATTACACCACCTATACCTGGTCCAAGTGATTTTACTCATTTAACAAATACCCTAACTTCCATAACCTGGCAATTCAAGGACAACTCAACTACAGAGAGCGGCTTCAGGATATATGCTTCAACAGGAGGAATTGTTACGACTCTCGGGTCACTTTCTGGAACAGGTGCAACGACTTCATGGACTGAAGTAGGGTTTTCTACTAATACTCAGTATGGAAGATATGCAAAAGCATACTCAGGAAGTGAGGAGAGCGCACCATCAAACACACATTATGCATATACATCAATAGAGTATGTAGATGAAATAGAATTTCTTGTTGATTTATCAACTGGAATAAACGTAAGGTCAAAAACTGTGCTTTCAAACATTGGAGACGGCGAATCAGCAAAACTTGTAGAGAATTTCACAATTGGCACAACTTCTGGTTGGGAAGGGCACAACGATTGGTGGCTTTCATCAGGCCTTTTGCCAAATACAACCTATTCTTTCCGCATAAAAACAAGGAATGGGGATGGTGATGAGAATGCTTGGTCACAACCGAGAGCAACATCAACTCTTGCAAATATCCCGGGAATACCGCAAACCCAGGCCCTTTCTACAGAATCTATCAAGGTAACGATAGATACAAACGAGAATCCCTACTGGACCTCGTATGCAATAAAATTCTCTTCTTCGGCAGTAGAGTATTTTGTGCAAGAAAACAAAGAACTTGATTTTGCTCCTGTGTATAGGACAACCGCATCATGGGAACCCATTGAAGTTGTGGGACTTGGTGTTAATCATCAGTATGATATTTCTGTTCAGGCGAAAAATAGCAATCAGATACTGACGCAGTTTTCAAGCTCTACGTCATGCTATACACTTGCCCAGATTCCGGCTACACCGAGTTTGACAAGTATAACTACATCCACGATTAAACTAACTATAAGCCCAAGTGGAAACCCGGACGCAACTGAGTATGCGATACGCTCGCTTACTGACGGTGTTACAAGTTATGTGCAAGCATCCGGGCTGCTTGGCGATACAACTTGTTGGCAGTCATATACTGACTGGGGCGGCACATCAGGAAAGACGATTAGTGACCTTTCACCAGATACTTTGTACGAGTTTCTGGCAGTTGCAAGAAATGGTGACGACATACTAACATCCTACTCTTGTGAGGTTTGTACGTATACCCTTGCGCAGGTACCAGGTGCACCATCTTTAGTGGACATAAGTACCGGAAGTATTAGAGTAATAATAGACAAAAGAGAAAACCCTGATGTTACGGAATATGCCACAAAATGTTTGACAGGAGGTGCAACCAAGTACGTACAGATGACTTCCGGACTTTTAGGTGACACGACCGACTGGCAGACATACGATGACTGGGGTGGTGCATCCGGAATAACGGTCACTTCTCTTACCTCAAATGCACAACATACTTTCTCCGTGTGCGCCAGGAACCAGAATAACCTGCTGACGAATTTTAGCAATACTGTGTCAACCTATACAATGGCTCAAGTGCCAGGTATCCCTTCTCTCGTGGACACTTCAACGGGGAGTGTCAGAGTTATCGTAGATCCAGGCGACAATGACCCGGCTACTGAACTTTCAATTAAGTGCTTAAATGAAGGAACAACCGACTTTGTCCAGACAAATGGCTCCCTTGGCCCAAGCGAGGCATGGCAAACATATACCTCTTGGGGCGGTGAATCTGGAATTGTGGTACTGAACTTAACACCAAACATCAGATATGAATTTCTGTCGCGTGCAAAAAATGTAAGCGGCTCCTGCACTGACTTTTCCGGGAGCGCATCCACTTATACATTAGCGCAGGTTCCTGATATACCTTCTCTTGTTGATACTTCGTCAGGAAGCATAACCAGTATCCTTGCTCCCAAAGAAAACTCTCCTGATACTGAGTTTTCCATTAAGTGCCTCTATTCGGGAACCACAGAATACGTTCAGACAGATGGAATGCTTGATTCAAACGAGGTATGGCAGACATATTCTTCCTGGGGTGCCGCTTCAGGTAAGGAAGTTACAGGCCTCACTCCAAATGTTCATTATGAGTTCCTGTCAAGGGCAAAAAATGGAGATGGAATTGCCACTCTTTACTCTACGTCTCAAACAACCTGCACCCTGGCACAGGCCCCGGGTAATCCACAACTTGCCGATATCACGACAGGAAGCATAAAGGTTACCCTTGACCCAAGAAACAATTCTTCTGTAACTGTTTTCTCAATTAAATGTCTATCTCAAGGCACAACGAAATATGTTCAAACCACCGGACTGCTTGGCGACACAACCGAGTGGTATACTTATCCTCAATTCGGTGGCTCTTCCGGTAAGGAAGTTACAGGCCTCACTCCAAATGTTCATTATGAGTTCCTGTCAAGGGCAAAAAACGATTACGGACTCGTTACAAATTACTCTTTAGCAGCGTCGACTTGTACTTTGGCGCAGAAGCCAGATTTGACCCTTGTTTCTGTTTCCACAGATACAATCCAGGTGGAAATTGCTGTAGGCGAAAATTCACAATATACTGAATATACAGTGAAAGTTCTCAGCGAAAACGTCACCTATTATGTCCAGACGGATTACACTATCAAGACCTCACCTCTGGTCTGGCAAACAACGAGTCAATGGGCGGAGATTACAACTCAGGGGCTTACCTCAAACCTTGGCTATGACATATCTTGCGCTGCTCGTAATGGCAATGGGGTGCTTAGTGATTATTCCAATATTTTAAGCACCTGGACTGCACCATGCATTCCAGATGCACCTACGGTGTATGGAAAATATACAGATGCGGATGATTATCACACAGAAATCATAATCAACGCTGGGAATAATTCATCTTATACCGAGTATGCGATTGCGATGAATAATGAACCAGGTGGGTTCCTGCAGGGAGACGGGAGTTTGGCGGACAATGCTATTTGGAAGACAAAAACAGAATGGGAACAGGACAAAAAGAATATCCACAAGACGTTTACTGCCAACACGTCATACTCGTATATAGTGAAGGCACGTTCACCTAATCGTGGCAATGAGGAAACCGAATTTTCAGGAATTGGAAGTGCCGTCACTCCCCCACCACAGCCAAATCCTGCCAGCGTAACGGAAATAGATGATGACTATCTCATTGTCTCCTGGAATGAAGTGATAAGTGCAGAAAAATATTGGGTATATTATGCTACCTATAGCGCTGCACCGAATTCTCAATATGTCCTTATAAGTACGGAAAACGTTACCGAGTATAATGACGATATTAATGGCCAAACTCCTGATCAGGTTGATGGTATGCACATAGTTTCTGTTTCTAGCTCGAGCATAGATTTTGAATGGGATTCTGTTTCTGCTCCTTCTGCTTCCGAACCACGTTGGTATAAGATAACAGGAGTAAATGAAGACAATGCTGAGGGCAAGAAATCAGAAGTTTCAACTGGTGACTATCA
>CAZUQH010000067.1:0-2352 GCA_964622465.1 uncultured bacterium
AGCAGGCGGTAAAAATGCTCTACGGCACCTGGCCCTGATTTTATTTTTCCCATCACGAAGCTCCAGCTGACTTCACTACCACGATTTCTACCCGCCTGTTTGCTGCTCTGTGTTCCTTGGTATCATTTGGATAGAGAGGATGATACTCACCATAGCCGACCCCGGCGAGGTTTCTTGGGTTTAATCCACTGTAGTGTACGAGGTATCTTATGACATTGAAAGCACGCGCCGTTGAAAGTTCCCAGTTCGTGCGATATTCACCACCAATTATTGGCACGTTGTCGGTATATCCCTCCACAGCTATCTCGTTAGGCAGCACCTTCAGGACGCTGGCGATTTTGCCAAGAGCATAATGAGCGCCTGATTTGAGTTCTGCTTTTCCGAGGTCGAAAAGGACCGGTTCCTTCATCACTATACGCACGCGTTGTTCATCTTCGGTAATTGTAGCAAATTCCTCAAGACCTGCTTCTTTGAACAGTTTTTCCAGTTCTCTTTGTTTTTCCAATTCTTTCTGCCGCATGAGTATCTGTTCCAACTCTTCCTCGCTCATTTTCCGCCCCAGGTCTTCTTGAATTTTCACAAGCGTGCTCTCATACTGTTTTTGACTTATGATATAACTATAGGCGTAGAGAATCAAAAAGAAAATCATAACTATGGTTATCATATTACCGTATGGCAGAATCCAGAAATTAATATCTACACCTCTGTCTTCTTCCAGCCCAACTGCTTTCCTTCTATCCGTATTTGCCATCTTGTTTAATTCTCAATATGTTTATTTCCACTCTCCGGTTTAGTGCACGGTTTGCCGGTGTATCATTCGGTGCAACTGGCTTGAATTGACCGTAACCAACTGCACTCAAGCGGTCAGGCGAAATGCCCTCTTCCTTAATTATGTAATCGACCACGCTGTATGCGCGTGCGGCTGACAACTCCCAGTTTGACATCATTCTGCTGCTTCGCATAGGGATAGAATCCGTGTGTCCTTCCACCACTATCTGCTGAGAAATTCCTTTTAAGGTACCGGCAAGTTTATGCAAAAAATGTTTTGCTTTTGGCTTCAGCCGCCAGTCGCCAGAATCAAAAAGAATTGGTTCCTCCATAATCACCCTGATTCTCTCCGTATCTATCGTTATAGTAACGAACTTCTCGCTTTGCTCGTCCTTTGCAAGAACGTCTAACTGCTCTGCGAGTTCCTCTTCCGCCTTCCTCTGTTCCACAGGAATTATTTGTTTAACTTCTTCCCTGCGAAAATACTTTTCCAGTGCACCGAGGAGTGATGTTTGCTGGTCAATCCCAAGACGTGTAATAGCAAACATCATAAGGAAAAAAAGGGTAAGATTTGTTATCATGTCGGAATAGACGGTAAGCCAGATTGGACTTTGGCCACGGCGCTCTCCACTGGACCAGCCAAAGGAGGCGCGCAGCCATCTCCCGGGTGAACGAGAATTATCTCCCTGTGGTTCTTTAACTGTGTTTACCTCTTACGGACGCCACCCGTGGATTTAACGGCAGGTTTCCCGTGCAATTCTTTTTCCCGCAGGCGAAATGCGAGGTACGATTCCAGCTTCTTAGAGACCAGGAGCGGTATGTCGCCTTCCTGAATGGAAAGAATTCCCTCAATCATAACCTCTTTGAGAAGCATCTCTTCTTCGGTATGAGCATTCAATTTACCTGAAACCGGGAGAAAGAGAAAGTTCGCTCCAAATATTCCATAGAAAGTAGTGGTTACTGCAATTGCCATTGACGTTCCCATTGCAGTCGGGTCCTGTAAATTCCTGAGTACTTGCACTACGCCGATAAGCGTACCGAGCAGACCGAATATCGGAGAATACGTCCCCATCATCCTGAAGACGCCTGCGAGTTGTCCATGCCGTTTTCTGGTAAACATAATCTCTTTTTCGAGCGAATCACGAATTACTTCAGGCGGATAATTGTCTACGACCATCTGTATTCCTTCCCTCAAAAAACGGTCATTGGTTTTCGCTGCATCATCCTGAAGAGAAGGAATGCCGCTCATCCGTGCTTTGCCAGATAGATAGACGAGTTTCCTTATTATATCTCCAGGTCCTTCCGTCCTGGGCGGGAAAAACGTAAGCCACAGTCCATGTGGGCACTGTTTGAGGAGTTTAAATGGAAAAGTAACGAGCGTGGCTGCAATGGTACCGCCAAAAACGAGAACAAAAGCGTCTATGTTGAGCAGCAACGCTTGTATCTGGCCGCGCGCCATTACGTAATATACAGCGGCTATCCCGAGCGCAAGCCCGGCAAACGTCATAAGGTCAATCATAAGGTATCCTTACTATCCATTAGTCATGTTGAGCGTCAGCGAAACATCAGCGTCAGCGAAACATC
>CAZUQH010000067.1:2452-4366 GCA_964622465.1 uncultured bacterium
AGCGTCAGCGAAACATCAGCGTCAGCGAAACATCTCGTTAGTCTGGTACGGGATTCTTCGGTCGCTTTGCTTCGCTCAGAATGACAGGCACGTTTGAGAATGACCACAGTGTTAATGTACAATATAGGTAATATAAACGTAGTACGCGCCAGCCGCAACAGCAGCCGTTGAAACAAGAATGATAATCAGCCGTCTGACGCGGTTCCTGACAGGACGGCCGCCAGCTTTCCCGGCTACGGTCCCGCCAGCAACGCCACCGGCAAGGGTTCCTGCGTCTTCGGTCCTACCTTTAGGCCGTGAACCTGTCCCTGCAGCAGCTGCTTCTGCATGAGCGCCTGCTTTCAGTATAACTTTTCCTTCTCTCTCCAGCCGCCTGAGAACACCTACTATTTTTCTCTGGGTTTCTTCTACTTTGTATTGCGGAACGGGACGGGCAAACTGTATTTCTTCCGTAAGAAGCGCCTGTGCACCTGCTGAAAGAGAGGATGTGATTTTTGCGCGAAGCAGCTCGGATGCGCCGCGCAGGGCGCAAGCGAGGTCACGGACGTTTACGTCACGAAGCGCAAGCGCCAGCCCGGTATCATCAAGGCCTGCGATGTCAGAGAAACTGAAAATTGCGTCCTTCAGACGCTTTGCAAGTTCCGGGTCACGTGCTTTAACGGATTCCAGTATTTTTTCTCTTGTCGCATCATCTGACTGGTCGAGAATTCCAACGAGATAATCCTCTCCGCCAACGAGTGACTCCAGGGAAGCCCTTATATGCCCCTCTAACTCTTTAACCCTTTCTGGAGACATTACATGGATTCTTGCGACCTGGAATGCAATCTCACTTTGTTTTTCAGGAGGAAATTTTGAGAGTATTTCGTTTGCCAGGCGCGGGTCAAGGTAAGTGGTTACCAGTGCAGCGACTTCGGGTGGCTCTTCCGAAAGCAAATGTATAAGCCGCGGGAGGTTCTCTTCACGTATAAAATTAAATAACTTTTCTTTTAATGGTACGTTCTCAACCTCCCCTTCTCCCTCGGGGACTTTTTTCGGCTTTGCTTTTTCGCCTTCCTCTCCTTCTTCAGCACCTGCTTCTTTTTCTTCTTTCCCTCCAAACCCGACAATCCGGACATCGGATTTTCCAGGGGTACCCGGTGGAAAGGCAACTGACACCGGCTGTATTTCTTGAGCCCCTTCTTTCTTTGCGGGTTCTGCACGCCGTTCACGATAAACCTTAACGAGGTTCTTCAAGAACCCCTGCAGAGCAAAGAAAAGTACGATAAGCAGAATAATAAGGATAATCCATGAGACATCCAGATGAGCCGCGCCTGTCATAATACCCTGCCAGAAAGAAGTTTCTTCTACGGGGAATGCCTGGCGTTGAACAGTAAGTATGTCGCCCCTCGCAGGGTTTACGCCGAGTATGTCGATAACCGCCTGCCGCGCAGCGGTGACAAGCTCCTCCGGCACTGAAGAATCTATTATGATACGAACAATTATTTTAGTGATGAATTCGTCAGGCAGGCGGACGACTTTTTCATATTGCCGTCTGACGCGAGCTGGCGTTGGTGCTGGCTTTTCCTCTTTCTTACCAAGTTCTTTCTTGATTGGCACGCCGGGTAATGCAAATTCTTCGGAGCCACGGCTTATTTCTTCTCCGAGGATTTCCTCGGCGGTACCTTCCGGAATCCAGGTTTCACGTTCAATCTCCGAACTATCAAGGTTTGGCGTAATGTTTATGACTACCACCACCTTGTCGGTTCCGGTAATTTCACTAACTACTCGTTTGGTCCGGAGAGCTAAACTTTCCTCAAGTTGCAACTTCTGGTTCATTACGGAAGCGTAGTCATAAGCAGGCAGGACAAGTGATGGGAGCACGGAAATACAAACGAAAACACTGATACATAGCCGGTACAAGACATTTCTTTTCAT
>CAZUQH010000068.1:0-1876 GCA_964622465.1 uncultured bacterium
CTGGTAGAAGTTATTGCATTGTTCTTTATGTGTTCAGGAGCGTGGGGGCATAGTATCACCGTAGATGGCGATGATAGTGATTGGTCAGGGACCGCGCCGACCGGAGAAAATTCAGCAGTAGTTAGTGATGGTGAGTTTATATGGAAAGATGCGGCAGGTGATATCCGCACAAAAACCGGCTTCTCTCCTGCTGCAACTTCATCTCTTGACATTACTGAGTTACGGCTGACTGCAAGCGCCGCCGCACTGTATGTAATGGTGAAATTTGCTGACTTACGGCTGTCAGAAGATACGACCTGTACTTATCCAATTGTGCAGATTGGCCTTGATTATGCGGATAACGGCGGTGCGTCGGTCTTCAAGGACTCCACTACACTGGGTGTTGACCTTCCCGCGCAGGTTTCTACGGAAGCCGAGTGGGAGTACCTCGTCGGCCTCTATCAGGCAAAGGATGCCGACACTAAAACGGTTACCCTTGATGGCAGTAATGCAAAAGGAGCACTTCTTGTTAAAGCGGGAGAGCAGGGGATGCCTGTGGATATATGCAAATATAATCAGAGAGTGTATCATTCTACCCAGAATTTAACCGGGCCATACTTAATGGAAGCAGAAATTCCGTTTGATGCTTGGCCAGATGGAATAGGCGGTTCTGCCAACTATCTGTCACATCGGGTGCATATGACTGTTGCATGCTTTGCTCATGGCAGGGCAGTGAGCGGTGCGGCGGCTGGCGCGGTTCAGGCGCTCGGCACTCCTTCTAATATTATGGACTGTGTTAGCCCAGGTGTGAACACTGACGACGAAATCGAAGATAATATAGTTGATTTCTATTTTGACGTTGTCTTTGAGAACGATGGTAATATCAGGGCAAATTCAGCGCCGCAGGTGCCGGCTGCTTCGTTAAAAGTAGATGACCAATACGAAAACACGGGAGTGATTGTCAAAAGCAGGATGCCTGTGTTCTCGTGGGATTTTTCCGATAGTGATTTAGGCGATGAACAGAGGAGTGTGCAGTTACAGGTCAATACGAGCGATGATTTTTCCAATCCGCCCTGGAACTATATTGCCGTGACCGACTGGACAGAATTAGTTTATACAGGTAGTTCGCTTGATGAAGAGGAAGCATACTATTGCCGGGCCAGAGTAATGGATGGAGGCGGCTCGTGGTCCGAGTGGCAGAAAAGTTCATTCAGGACGGCGCGTTCAGCACTTACGATAGATACTTCCGAAACATGGCTCAAGGTTGACTGGAATAATCCGTTCCGTGCAGGAACAGAGTATACCCGTCTGGTTTATAATATTCCATCCGGCGTTGATGAGCAGGTGATACTCAGGATATACACAATTACCGGGAATCTTGTGAAAGAATTGGTAAATGAACGGCGCAAGGACGATGTAACGCATACGGTAACATGGGATGGCCGCAATGAAGACGGTAATCTTGTTGCGCCCGGTATATACCTTGCACATGTAAGGATAGGTGATTTTTCTGATACGCGCAAGATTGTGGTAACAAAGTGATAGACAGATACTTGTCCAGATTGTTTATTCCTGTGGTTGCTGCGGCCGCAGCTCTCGTGCCACAAGTGAGTTTTGCTGGTGCAGGAGAGGTAGGAGCAGAATACATGCGGTTGCGCATAGGACCACGCGGCATAGCAATGGCAGATGCTTATAGTGCGATTTCCGACGATGCATTCGGTACTGAATGGAACCCTGCCGGTCTCTGGCTTGTAGATGGCTTAAAAGTAAGCGCATTTCATTCCGAGTGGCTCGCTGGAATTCAGAACGAATCGTTGGGCGTCGTTGCTCCGACCGGGAAGGGAGTTGTCGGAGGGGACATACGATTCCTCCATACGGGTTCCGTACAGAGGATTGA
>CAZUQH010000068.1:1976-4231 GCA_964622465.1 uncultured bacterium
TCTTCCGCCGATGGAATTCGCAGTTGGCGGTATGTCAAACGTAACATTCCCACGACAGTATGTGGAAATGAACTTTGCGCTTGACGCTGTAAAGCCATGGGAAAGAATGCCTTATCTCGCATTTGGTATGGAGCACTGGTTGTTTGATACCGTTGCTGTGCGCCTGGGCTATCAGTACGATTTCCAGTATAACTGGGGTGAGCATCCGCTTGGTGACCTTATGGGTTTGCGTGGAGGTATTGGGCTAAAAATCGGAGGTGCTACGTTTGATTACGCTCTTGCGCGTATGGGTACAATGGGCTATGTGCATTTCGGTACGATAGGATGGTGTTTTGGCAAGCCGTCTCCTGAGGCAAAACTTGTTATTTCAGCAGAACCATTTATTGTTTCTCCAAACGGGGATAAATATCAGGATTCCACGGTCTTTACCGTAACAGGTCAGGAACTTGATAAGGTAAAGGATTGGGTATTTGAGATTCGTGACGAGCACGGGATGGCAGTGCGCAGAATGTCGGGCGAAGCGTTGCCCGTGCAGCTGACCTGGGATGGGCTGGATGATACAGGCAAAGTAGTAGACGACGGAAAGTATACTGCGTTCATAAAGGCAAAAGAGAAAGGCATGCTGGACGTCGTTTCTCCCGGAGAGAGCGTATTAATAGATGTTACGCCGCCGCAAACAGAAATATCTATTTCTCCGCAACTGATTAGCCCGGATGAGGACGGCAAGGATGATATTGCTATTTTCTCACTTATAGCTAATGAGACAATCACGCGAATTAAAGAATGGAGTTTGAGGATCATGACCGGTGCTGATAAAATTGCACGTCACTGGACCGGCGCAGGTCCTCCGCCTGAAGAAGTAGAATGGGACGGGCTGGATGAAGTATATAACAAAGTTGTGCCCGATGGCCAATATGATGTGGTATTTGAGTGCCAGGACATAGCAGGGAATAGTGCGGTATCAAAGAGCTCGGTCACGGTGAAAGTCCCGCCGAAAATCATAACCAAGGAAGTCAAGGTTGTGGAAGAGAAAAAAGGTCTGGTTATTTCGCTCAGTTCCCAGGTACTGTTTGGGTCAGGTAAGTACAAACTGCAGCCGGACGCAGCACGGGCATTGGATGAAGTCGTTCAGGTAATCCAGGCGTATCCCGAGAACAAGGTATCCATTGAGGGACACTCGGACAGCGTTGGTAGCGATGAGGTTAATAAGAAATTATCGGTGAAACGCGCTGAGGCAGTACGTGACTATTTGATTAGTAAGGGAGTAGATACAACCAGGGTTCAGGTTGTCGGTTGGGGTGAAGAGAAACCGATAGCTTCTAACAGGACTGTTGCAGGACGGGTACAAAACCGTCGCGTGGAAGTTGTCATTTTGAAGTAAGGTGAAAGTTGTTTGCAAAGGAGGTGTCGTGAGTAAAGGAAAAGTTTTTGGCATAGCGGTGCTAGCTGCATTGCTGGTGAGTTTTCTAATGTGCGTTGCTTACAATCTATGGCTTGATAAGTGTTTTAATGGATTCTTTGCAAAGTTCAGGCAGGTAGAAATTCTTGATGTGCGCGGGATTCCTCTCAAGCAGGCGACAAATATTCTTGAGGGGCAGGGGCTCGCAGTGGAAGTTTCCTCGAAAGTAGAAGATGAAGAAATACCAGCAGGCGCAGTAGTTGCTCAAGAGCCATCACAGGACACAAGAGTCACTAAAGGCAGCATCATCAAGCTGACTCTTAGCAAAGGCCAGCCGCTTGTCCCGGTACCCGAGGTTAGCGGGATGCAGAGCAGTGAGGCGCGCGCTCTTATCGAGCAACTCGGATTGGCTATAGGGAAAGTAGAAATGGAGGCCTCTTCTGTAGTAGATAAGGGCAAAATTATTGCAAGCGAGCCACCGGCAGGGCAGGAAGTTGTCAAAGGAACAGCAATTACGCTGCGCATAAGTTCCGGTCCCGAACTCGTTACAGTTCCAAATGTCACTTATAAGACACTGGATGAGGCAAGCAGGATTCTTCAGAGAGCAGGTTTGAAACTCGGGAATATACTGAAGACATGCGATATTGAACAGCGCTTTGGAATAATACTGCGGCAATCCCCGGGTGCGGGGGAGAAAATACGCAAAGAAAGCGTTGTTTCTGTTACTGTCAACGCAGAAGCAGAAGAGTAGTATTCGTGGCATTTTAGGGAGAGGTCGCGTAGTCCGGTTTAGCGCGCACGCCTGGAGAGCGTGTGACTCGAAAGGGTCCGAGGGCTCGAATCCCTCCCTCTCCGC
>CAZUQH010000069.1:0-4037 GCA_964622465.1 uncultured bacterium
ACCTTACTGCGCCCGCCCTCCCTGGTCAGGTATCTCCATCGTCACATTATTATTCATCAAGCACGTCCATAACCTTTGAGTGGAATGCAGGTGCTGGTGACCCGGAGAGCGGGATTGATTATTATCAGGTTCAGGTAGGTACTGCAACATCAGAACCGGAGATATTTGGAGTACTTAATACGACTACGAACGCTACTTTTACCACGATAAATAATTGCGAACAGGCAAAAACGTATTATGCACGTGTGAGAAGCAAAAATGGTGCAGGTGTCTATGGTAACTGGCTTGGTCCCGACAGTAATTATTCTATAACCATAGATACCACACCACCAGATGGTGCACCTTCAAAGCCGCAGGGCATATATTATGCTTTTCTCAATTACATAAAATTTACATGGAGCATCGGTGCTTCTACCGATGATATCAGTGGAATCAAAGATTACTGGCTTCAGGTAGATGACAGCACAACATTTGCTCAGGGCGTTATGAATTTTACTGGCATCGGTGCTACTGAAAAATGGGTCACTGTTCCTCAAACAGGCGTAACTTATTATGCCAGGGTATGTGCAAGAAACGGTGCTCTTTTATACGGGAATTTTTCCCAAACAAGCGACGGTGTTTTTGCTGATGCAACCCCACCAGAAAATTTTGAACTCTTTTTACCTGAACTTGTCTGGAATGAAGGTACCGGCTGTTATTATTCAACATCAACCTCAGTAATTGTTTCTTCATGGACAGCATCTCAGGACCCGCAGAGTGGAATTCAGCACTATGCAATTGCAGTCGGTAACTCCGCCGACCAGCATGAAGACAACGTCCTTGGCTGGACGATTATTGGCTCTTCAGTAACCAAGAGTACTACTACAGAAGGCCTTTCACTCCAGAATGGCAATACTTACTATTATAAAGTAGATGCAGTTAATGGAGCAGGGTCTACCACCACAGTAGTTTCTGACCCAATAATTGTTGATTACACCAATCCGTTTCCACCCGCATGGGTGTATGATGGCAGTGCAAGTGATGTTGATTATAGTAGTTCCACAGATGTTTTTGCTGCCAACTGGGCAAGCGGGTATGACCCCGAAAGCAATATCAAGGATTACTACTATGTTATTGGTTCAACACCGGGTGCGAACGATGTGGTTAGTTGGTCTACAGCCCCATTAACATCAATAACAAAATCAGTAACACTCTCGCATAACAACACTTACTATATCACTGTGTGGTCAGGCAACTACGCAGGGCTTACCTCTACTGCGTCGTGCTCTTCCGACGGCGTACTCATAGATACAAGTCCTCCGCAAGGCAAACCGTCAGTGCCAACAGACGAAGGCGAATATTCATCAAGCACAGACTTATTATTTTCCTGGGGTATAGGAATTGCACACGATGATGAAAGTGGAATTTGGGGATATAGGCTTCAGGTTGGTACATCTACGAGTCCATCATTTGTAGCTAACCACCTGGACACTCAAGTTACTGACTCTTCTATTCAGGTTTCTGGCTGTAGTTCAGGCAAAACATATTTTGCACGAGTTGCAGCAGTAAATAATGCTGGTAGCACAAGCAATGACTGGTCTGATATCAGTGACGGAATTCTTGTTGACACATTTACACCTACGATTGCGTGGGTAAGAGATGGTCCTGACCCGGCAGTTGATATTACTTATCAGTCCTCATCAACAACTTACCATGGCAACTGGTCAGCAGCCACTAATATTCCAAGCGGCACTTCCTATTATTCGTGCGCGTTAGGTCTGATAAAAGGAACGACAAAGGGTCATGATTGGGCTACTTTTTCAGCCACTACCACTTATGTATGCTTTACAAATTTATCTCTTGAACATAATCATGACTATTACCTGACAGTAAAAGTGGTTAGCAATTCCGAAAAAGAAGGTCAAGAGTCATCCAATGGTGTAATAGTTGACATTACATCACCAGTTGGAAATCCGACCACACCCATGCCCGTATCAAATTATTCCAATACCAATGAAATTTCATTTTCATGGGGTAAAGGTGACGCAGCAGACCCTCAAAGCGGTATCGCCGGCTACTTCTTTGAAGTCGGTACTTCTTCAGAACCCTTCGTAGCAGATTTTTACGCAGACAATGTTGGAGATAACTTAAGCGCCACGCTTTCCGGCGCCGAGGACGGTAAGACCTATTTTGCGCGTGTCAAAGCAGTAAATGGCGCTGGTTTACACAGCAGCCCTTCCGGCATAAGTAAAGGCATAACCGTAGATACTACCGCGCCGGCTGTCCCAACTATAAGAATCTCCATATCCGGAGACGTTGTTACTGTTACAGGAAAAGCGGAAGCCGGTTCCTCGCTTACCGCAGTAACAATCATTGACCAGAACGATAAAGAAGTTGACATTGGACTGCTTGATAATTTTTCAATAGATTCTGCCGGAAACTTCACCGGCACATTCAAAATTTCGGATATACTCGACGAATATCCTTTAATAACCCGATTCCGGGCTTCAGTTATAGTAAGTGACCCGGCAGGGAACCGTTCGCAAGCGGGCTTGAGCGAGCCGGTTGCGACGCCGGTCTCTGAAAATAAACTTACCTGTTACAACAATCTGCTTACCGCAGGAAGAAGGACAGCATTCGTAAAATACGATGTCGTTGAAGCAGGCCACATCACAATCCGGATTTACAACATTGCAGGGGAATTTATAAAAAAGTTACTTGACAGCGAAGTTCCGGCAGACTCCTCGGGGACAGTTGAGTGGGACGGAAAGAACTACGCTGACAAAGACGTAGCAAGCGGAACGTATTTTGTCCATATTCATACACCTAAATGGCAGGACACAAAGAAAATAATCGTGGTCCGATGAGAACAGTGAAAGCAATATTTTTGATTTTTACGTTTTGCGGGAACTTGGTAATCGGACACGTTTCTGCATGGGCAAGCGCAGGCACGAGCGGCGCGGCTTTCCTCAAAGAGCCGTTGTCACCTTCAGTGGTTGCGATA
The DNA here is from genome assembly GCA_964622465.1 of uncultured bacterium. GTDB lineage: Bacteria > CG03 > CAZUQH01 > CAZUQH01 > CAZUQH01 > CAZUQH01. The sequence continues at coordinate 2,984 of CAZUQH010000069.1, forward strand.
GGCGGGACATTCCTTGGCATTAACCCTGAAGTAGATGGTGTATACTATAATCCTTCTGCAATTGCAGGCCTGCCTCATACATCGCTTTCGCTCGGCTGGAACAAGTTGATTGCAGGGACAGTTGCAGGATATGGACTTATTGGCATACCACTTGGCAAGAAACCAGAAGGATTCCTGTCGTTGAACCCTTCAATAGGAATAACTCTACAATATCTCGGCACCGGCAACGCAGAATTGAATTATCTCGATGATACCGGCCATTTCGCATCCCGGGAAACCGTCCAGGCAGAGTCCGACTATCTTGGCGGCATAACGCTCGCTCTCGAACCACAATTACCACAGGGCAAGTTTGTTGATATGCTCGCTGGCAGAGGGGTAGCGGCTGGCGGGACGCTGAAATACTTTGCAAGCACGCTTGCAGAAAAATATAGCGCAAGCGCTGTTTCGCTTGACCTTGGTATTCTTTCCAGAAACTCAAAGGATATGACGTTTGGATTGGCAATGACAAATATCGGTTTCGGTCTCAAATTTGCTGAAGTTGCCGACCCGCTTCCGCTTGGATTGCGCTTGTCAGCGGCAAAGCGGTTTGCATTTGGCCCAGACCATCTCGTTGGGTGCGGAACAAACGTACAATGGCTAAACGATTCAGGGTTTATGCTGAACGTTGGTGGAGAATATGAGTATGCCGGAATGCTTGCCGTCAGGGCTGGCCTCAAATATGGTTATAAAAATTTTGAGTGGACAGGCGGCTTTGGCTGGAAGAAAGGGAATTTTGGGATTGACTGGTCAATTGGGATAGTTGATTGGCTCTGGCGCCATCGCGTTGCACTCAACTACAAATTTGGTGTTTCTCCCACAATTTCTCCTGCCCCAAAAATCAGGCCAAGAATTTCCGAAAAGGAGCTGGAAAAGTTACCCGGGCTTGAACAGCAGGTCGGGAAACCTCCTGCTACTCCAAAAGTTACTCCGATAGTTACTCCGGAAGGGACACAAGAGAAATGTTCCATTCACGGTATAGTAACAGGTCCCGATGGGCAACCCGTGGTAACTGCAT
>CAZUQH010000070.1:0-3717 GCA_964622465.1 uncultured bacterium
GGGGCGAGTCCCGTTGGGGCCAGTAATGCACTGAAGAATAGCACTCTAGGAGGTAAACTACAATGGAGCAGTTTGGCTGGTATGTGTTAATAGGGCTTGTCGGTTACTTAATAGGTTCAATACCAATTGCATTTATTGTTGCAAAGCAGCTCAAGGGCGTAGATTTGAGAAAAGTAGGGTCGCTTAATCCAGGTGCAGCAAACGTTGGCCGGATAGTTAGCAAGCGCTGGGGTTATGCCGTTTTCGTACTTGATGCAGTTAAAGGAGCGTTGCCTGTTCTATTAGCCGGATATCTGTTTAATCTTGGCATAATAGCTGAGGGCGGCCTTTTGCTTGCTGCCATTACAGTGATATGTGGCCACAACTGGTCAGTTTTCCTGAGGTTTGTTGGTGGCCGCGGTCTCGCTGCAATGGTTGGTGCAGGTATAGCCGTGAGTCCGCTTATATTTGGATTAAGTACAGTCCTCGGGCTTCTATTTGGCTTTTTTATCTCTCCGCATATTAAATGGTGGGCACGGTTGATACCAAAAATTCACAGTTCCGGGATAGTTTGCCTTTTGGTCGCATTGCTTCTTGGTATTTGTTTGCGAGTATACATTGTTGTATGGTTCGTGCTTGCATTTAGTATCATACTTCTAACAAGACAGGCCCCGACTCTAATCAGGTTATTCAAAGGCAAACCATACGAAGGATAACCAGTACCTTCACAAGGAGGAAATAATATGTTTGGACAGGGTAAACTGGAGAAGGAAGTTTGTAAACTTTTTGATGAACATATGGAGTACATACAACGTTGTCTGAATGGACTGAAGACAGTATTTTTGCTTTACGTAGATGGGAAATTTGAAGAGGCAAAACAATCTTCGTTTGAAGTTTGCAATGCAGAATCAGAGGCAGATACGAAACGCAGAACAATCATAGAGCGGCTCTACGAGGGAGCATTCCTGCCTGGCTTGAGAGAGGACTTGATACGTTTTACGAGTATGGCCGACAAGATAGCAGACCACGCGGAATCGTGCTGTGATTTTACCGTTGCGCAACAGCCAGCAATTCCAGAACAGTTCAAAGATAGATTTGTCCGGCTGCTGGAAAGTTCCATAGGTACTTTCAAACCACTTATTGAGGGTTCAAGAACGCTTTTTACTGACTTCGCACATTTGAGAGAAAAAACAATGCAGGTCAATATTGAAGAATCCAGCGTAGATAAAGATGAATGGAATCTTACCAGAGATATCTTTCAGTCCGGTGTTGCACTTGCTGAAAAAATGCATCTAAGGGAGTTAGTATGGCATATTAGCGAAATATCTGACGTTGCACAAGATGCGGCTGACTGGCTGGAAGTCCTGGTTGTTAAAAAACGGGTGTGATCTGGAAAACATTACCGGGACTATACCTTGGCTGGGGGCTGGGTGCGACCCACGCAGCAAACGTTTTCGGCCCTCAGGTTGCTTCAGAGACTATCAGCTACCGGCGAGCAGCATTCCTTACTGCTATATTCATCTTCATAGGCGCTCTCGTAGAAGGCAGCAAATGTTTCGGGACAATTGGGTCTGTTGCAGCAATCAGCGTTGCCCTGCCCGCGGCAGTAGCAACTCTTGCCGCTGCTCTTGTGGTGCACTTGATGTTGGTTGCCGGACTTCCAGTGTCCAGCTCCCAGGCGATAGTTGGCGCTCTAATTGGCGTAGGTATTTCTCAGGGGAACCATCTTGGAGCGAATACGTTAGTCAAGCTTTCTGTTTCCTGGATTTTAACACCAATAGGTGCTGCTGTAGTTTCTTATCTGCTTTACAGGATAATTGGGAAACTATGGGAAAGCCGCGTGCGGAATGTGCTCGTATTCAACAGGGCCGTGTCTGTCTGTTCTATAGCAATTGGTTGCTACGCCGCTTATTCGCTTGGTGCAAATAATCTTGCAAACACGACCGGTATTTATGTTTCTGTCGGGTTACTCAGCCCTTTTCTTGCTTCCATACTCGGAGGTTTAAGTATGGCCGCAGGTGTCGCAACCTGTAGCAAGAAGGTGATGTTTACCGTTGGAAAGAGACTCACTTCACTGGAACCGTTTACTGCCATGATAGCAGTACTTGCTGGAGCAATTACTCTTCATCTGTACGCACAATTAGGGGTTCCGGTGTCGTCCTCGCAGGCGATCGTAGGCGCGGTTGTTGGTATTGGAATGGTAAAGGGAGTACGCACTGTTAACAGACGGACGCTGGTTTCTATCATAGGCGGCTGGGTTTTTACCGTGCTTGGGACCGCAGTGCTCGGGTATTGCCTTGGGTTTCTGATAACGTAGGGAAAATCTAAAGGAGGCGAAATTGCGTAAACCACTGATTGCAGGTAACTGGAAGATGTACAAGACGGGCAAAGAGACGGTTGACTTCTGCCGGCAATTGAAGACCCGCGTTGGCGATAAGAGTGACCGCGAGATACTTATTTGTCCGCCTTTTCCATCCTTGCAACTTGCCAGAGAGGAACTAGAAGGAACAAAAATAGGACTCGGTGCACAGAATATGTACTGGGAACAAAAGGGAGCATTTACAGGAGAAGTATCGGCAGATATGCTAAAGGATTCTGGTTGCGAGTACGTAATTGTCGGGCATTCTGAGCGCCGTGCATATTTTGGGGAGACCGACGAAACGGTCCATCGTAAAGTAAAATCAGCAATCTCACAGGGTCTTATCCCTATAGTATGTATTGGCGAGCGTCTTGAGGAGAGAGAATCAGGCAAGACAATGGACGTTCTTACAAGACAGCTCGAAGGAGGGCTTAGTGGCATCCAGCTGGACAGAGGGGATGCCCTTGTGGTCGCGTACGAGCCAGTGTGGGCAATCGGAACAGGAAAGACCGCAACTACAGAAATTGCTCAGGAAGCGCACCTCTTTATACGTGAGCAACTCAGGAAATTATTTGGAGAACTTGCAGAAGAAATAAGGATATTGTATGGTGGAAGCATAAAACCAGCTAATATCTCAGGACTTATGGCATGCAAAGACATAGATGGAGGCCTGGTTGGTGGCGCATCGCTGGAAGTTGATTCCTTTATCACTATAATAGATTACAAAGGAGGCGTTTAATGGAAAAGGATAAGCTTTCTGTTATAGCTAATATCTCCAACCATCACGTTCACCTGTCCGAGACAGATATGGAAAAATTGTTTGGTGCCGGCAGTAAACTGACGAAGGAACGCGGCCTGCTCCAGCCAGGCCAGTTCGCAAGCACGGAATGCGTGACATTGAAAGGTCCATCCGGGAAAATTGAGAAAGTCAGAGTACTCGGACCAATAAGAAAACGGACGCAGGTAGAGATATCCAGGACTGATAGTTTCAGGCTCGGGATAAACCCTCCTGTAAGGGACTCCGGTAATGTAGAAGGAAGCGCGCCTATAATAATTATTGGTCCAGCCGGGACCGTGAATTTGCAAGAAGGATGTATAATTGCGTGGCGGCATATTCATATGACTCCTCGCGATGCCGAACTGTTTGGGGTGAAAGATAAAGATCTCGTTCGTGTGAAAACGTCCGGACCCCGAAGTGTTATTTTTGAGAATACTCTTATCCGTGTTCGTGATGATTTTGCACTGGAGTGTCATATAGATACGGACGAGGCGAATACCTGCGACCTTAAGAATGGGGACACTGTAAGTATCGTGTGACTGTGAAGAAATGGTATATTGTAAAGGTTTGAATTAACGGGTATATTTAGAGGTGCAAGAGT
>CAZUQH010000071.1:0-3413 GCA_964622465.1 uncultured bacterium
GCGTATTTCCCAGGGGCAGTGGCATTACCAACGGGTTATCTTCAGTGACTATTTTAACCACTACTTACAAGAAAATCAAGCGGAACAGCGCACTCGCATCTATCTTACGTTCCGGAGCAGATGCTAATAGCCCCTATCACGGATAGCTTTCTCGGAGTAACCAAAATAATGTGCTATTTCGTGGATAACGGTTCGTGCAATTTGGTCTCTGACTTTGCTCTCATTTCTATTTCCAAAAACTCTCTCAAATGTCTCTTTGTAGAGTTCAATTCTTGTTGGCTCATACTGAACTATGCTTGCTTTTCTTTTTCCATAAGGAACTCCGGCAAACACGCCAAATACATAACTGGATGGAAATTTCTCTTCTACTGCCTGAGGGGCTTTCTCGCGTGGGATTACCTGAATCTGTTCTTTCTCGAGGATTGTCCTGAATTTTTCAGGAATTCCTGCCAAACAGGCACGCACTGTTGCCTCAAATTCTTCCATTTCCATTTTTCGTTATGATTTGTATCACTTCTTACTGACTTTGAACTTGCCCGATAAATAGTTTTATTTTTTCGGGGTCTTTATAGCGCGAAACCCCTTCCACCCCTGTTATTACGTCTACTGCAAACGGCCGAACATCTCTTACTGCGCTTGCTACATTGTCACAGGTAAGCCCACCTGCCAAAAACACGGGAAGAGCGACTGTTTCTCTCAATTCTCTGGCCAAAGTCCAGTCAAGAACCTTGCCTGTTCCTGCCGGCATTGACGATGTTTTTGAATCCAGGGTTATTGCCCAAACACCTGTAGACTGAATGGCAAGTGCGGCTTCTTTTGGTTCCTCTATCTCAAAGAACGCCTTGCCGGTATCAAGTTCAATAGGCAAAGCTTTTATGATTTTTATACCAGCAGGAGTAAATCTATCTACAAGTCTTCTAATATCGTTTAGTGTTTCCCGGCCATGTAATTGAACAAATTCAGAATGGATAAGCTCGACAATATCGGAAATCTTTTCAACAGTGCCTGAAGTGACCACTACCGTGGCAATTCTATCACGAATTTTATCTATCAGGTTTTTTGCTTCTTCTCTTGTTAAATTCCAGGGGACATCTACAGGAAATTCGGTAACAAAGCCCAGAAAGTCCGCGCCTGCTTCTATACACAATTCAGCATCTTTTAGATTCGTTGTGCCACATATTTTTACTTTAGTCATTTTTAGGTCTTGCAATTACGATTTGCCTGACTTTTTGACCGACATTTTTTGCTTTTAACAAGCATGTTCCAATCAACACGGCGTCGGAACCTGCTGTCATTACTTTTTTAAGGTCTTGAAGGTTCCGGATTCCACTCTCGCTAATGATAATCGCGTGCTTTGGGACTCTGTCAATTAATTCCAATGTAGGTTGAATCTGGTCTTTTCCTCTCTCTAAATCCAGAATATCTTTGTTATTTATCCCGATAATATCCACTTCCAGATTTTCGATTTTCTTTAAGTCTCTTTTATTGTGAATTTCAACCACGGTTTCAAGACCTGATTGATGGGAAAATTTATTTAGTCTGGCAAGCTGCTGGCGGGAAAGCATTGAAGCGATAAGAAGGACTGCATCTGCACCAAACTTTTTAGATTCCTTTATCTGAGCTGTGTTCTGGATAAAATCTTTTCTTAAAACGGGAAGATTTGTGCTCTTCCGTACGGTCTCTAAAATTTGTAAATTGCCCTTAAAATGCTCTGGCTCTGTAACTACAGAAATTGCGCATGCACCGGCTCTCTCATATTCACGGACAATTTCAACCGGCTCTCTACCTTTAAGCAGGTCGCCGTCTTTTGGAGAATGCACTTTTACTTCAGCAATAAGCGGAATCTTCTTATCCCTTTTTGCCCTCTTTATTGCAGAAGTCAGCTTCATTCTAATCTCGTTGCTGGTTATTCTTTTTTCATCAATTGAGAAGTTTTGACTAATTCCTCAAGTTTTGCAAGAGCTTTCCCTTCGTCAATGACTTTTTGAGCGTATTCGACTCCTTCTTTCAGGTTGGATACCTTGTCTCCGGCAACAAATGCTCCTGCGGCGTTCAAGCATACCGCATCCCGTTTAGGGCCTCTTTCTTTGCCTTCAAAAATACTACGGATTACATTGGCATTATACCTGGGGTCTCCTGGAGCGATATCCTCAATCTTACATCTCTTGAGCCCTAATTCCTCGGGAGTGATTGTCCATTCATTTATCTTACCTTCTTTTACTTCAGCAATTCTGGTTTCACCAATAAGCGAAATTTCATCCAGCCCATCCATTCCATGAACAACCAGAATATGCTTGTGGTCGAGCATTGCCCAGACTTCTGCTATTTTACGGACTAATTCCGGTCTATATACACCGTTGATATGGCACCTTGCGCGAGCCGGACTAATCAGTGGGCCAATGATTGTAAAGAAAATCGTCTTGATTCCCAATTCACTTTCAGGCCCCCATACTTTACCCATCACGGGATGAAAAAGTCCTGCATTGACAAATGCAATTCCAGCTTTTTCAATCAACTTCTCTGCCTGCTCAGGCGTAAGTTCAATGTTTACTCCTAATGCTTCAAAAGCATCCGCACTACCAGAAAGGTGAGAAATTGAACGCGAACCATGCTTTGCTACATACAATCCTCCTGCTGAGGCCAGAATTGCGTTGGCCGTAGAGATGTTAAAAGTTGGCATCCCCCCACCAGTACCGCAAGTATCAACCAGTTCCCCTGGAACTTTTGGGTTTAAAGGGATTGCAACATCCCGCATAGCTTTAGCTATTGCTGCAATTTCCGGAACTGTCTGACCCTTCATAAGAAGAGCGACCTGGAATCCTCCGATTTGAACTGATGAAATCTTATCGTCCCTAATTCCTTCAATTACTCCTCTAATTTCTACTTCGGTCAACTCCTCTTTTTCCGTAAGTTTACGCATTACTGTCTTGATAATTTCTTCATTTTTTTCCATCTGCTTTCTCCCTTACTTTTCTTCTAATTTGTGCCCTGCTGCAAGGTCAAAGTCCACATATTTATGGGTCTCGAAAGTCAAAAGAGTCACTGTCCGGGTAATCCCGGGTATGGTCTGAAGTTTCTTGGGAACTATTTCACCAAGCGACTTGATGTCGGCAAATTTAAGTTTCGCAAGTATGTCATACTCCCCGGCAATTGAATAGACTTCGGTCACCTGTGGAATTTTGTTTAACCCGTCGACAACCCCCTGCACCTTCCCGCCTGCCACATTTACCAATACGAATGCCGTTTCCATCTTCTTCACCCCCCCCTCTTTAGATTTCTTCAAACAGGATCAAAATCAAAAATAGCGTTATTTTTACATAAATATCTTACAAGATTTGAAGCGACAAGGCAAGCGACACATAAACAACGGTAGGAATGTATTGTTTCCTGCACAAAAGTTTGTTATAACTATA
>CAZUQH010000072.1:0-3174 GCA_964622465.1 uncultured bacterium
AAATCAGGGAACACCCTGATTGCCGTCAACAGATGAAAACCGGTTTGTCCTGCCCTGTACGGATAATCCGGTTTTGCATCATTTTCTTCGTTATCAAATGCGCCGTTATTATTATAATCATATATTCCACGCCTGAATTCTCTGTCAACGCGGAACAATAAAAAGTCCTCGTCATAGTCAGGAATCCCGTTCCTGTTACGGTCAATATCATAAGCCCACGCAACGTAGTCATCAACTGCGTCCGGTTTATCGTCAACGTCATCATTGTCTTCTACGGAGAACGAAGCATCGTACTCCGGGCTTATACTGAAATATTTGCCAACAAGTAAAAATGGGAACATATCTTTGCTGAGTTCAACATAATAGGCATCCGCGCTGTTATTGCTTCTCTCGCCTTCCGTATTCGGGTATTTAAACATTTTCGTATTTCCTGCAAACTCTGCCTTAAAAGCAATATCCGCAACCGGGATTACTCCACTTATATCAAAACCAAGTATAATATCGCTCGTTGATTCACCATAAGTATATGCAATTACTTTCCGGTTGGAATAATCCTTTATATTACCCGGCGCCTGGGCAATATTTGTATATGTGACGTTATCGCGCGAAACATCTATCTTGTAGTCATTCGCAACGTCTATTTTGAATATAATTTTCTTTACATCGTCACTCTGCCCTGGTATGATAAACCTGTAAGTAATCCACCCCAACCCATTTGCCTCTATCCTGTCATCATATGGACTGTAACTACCCCACATGTTAACCCACGTTCCATTGTATGAATCTCCTCCGGTAACGGTAAGTAGCTCTTCCTTATGACCATCAATATATACCGTAATTCCATAAATTGCAGCTCCTCCTCCGTCAACCTGTGCGTCGCTAAAATCGTCCCCTGTTTCTTTATTTACATATACAGTATACTGGGAATCGTCAGTAAACTTGAGCCATATCTCTGCCGGTGGGTTATCATCTATCTCGCCAATGAACGGACCCTGCTCAGTGTATAACCCGCCATCCACTGTTTTGAAATTCGTAAAATGCTGGTTTATGAAGGAAAAACCGACGTCCATCCCTGCAAATTTAGTCCGCTTCCGCAAAGCCATAAAATAACGGTCCTTATCGATATCACCTGACCACCAGTCGTCATCATCGTCGCCCGGGTATGCCGTCTTTGCCATAAGACCGACCCATTCATCATCGCCTTTTGTTGCACGTACGCGGAAACTTCGCTGGTCCCACCATCTACCCCAATCCCACAACCAGGAATTGTAATATCCGCCAGGGTAGCCACAGCGGAATCTTTCTTTGTGCAACGTCAATGGAGTAAACCATGTGGAAAATCTGCCAAGTTTAAGTTCATATTCACGTTCGTTAATCCATTCATAGAGTGTTACTTCACTACCGAAATCACGCAAAAACCTATCCCAGTGGGCCCAATTGCTGTAATAATTTCCGCGCCATCCACCATCGGGACTCGTATAGGAATAAAATTCATATAGTGACTCGCCGTTAAAAAGCCAGTTACCGCCTATGTCGTATACATCGTAATAGCAAAAAGACGATACCGAAAAGATAGATAGTGCGAAACAGGATAGCAATAGGTATTTTTTAATATTCTTCAACATTAAAACGCCTGGAACTCCCTGGAAATATTTTTAATGGACCTTCCCATATTCCACCGCCACCGCCTGTATCCACAACTTTGATTGCAATAACGTTATCGCCGCCATAGTTAATAAGATTTTTCGGTATAAAATACTTTCGCCAGGTCTGCCAGCCATAACTCCTGCCAAGAAAGTACCCGTTAAAATAGAACTCGTCATCGTCATCTATCTTTCCTATCTCAAACATTATTCCACCGCCCTGCTTTTTCCAGCCAGAAGGAACCTCAACATGATACCTGTACCATGCAATTCCATCGTATTCGGCATATCCCTGGTTTTCCCAGGTAGAAGGGACCTGTATTCTTGCCCATCTGCTGTCGTCAAAATTTTTCCCCCTCCAGGACGCAAGGTCGCCTGTCTGAAACAACCACTCGCCGGAAATGCTCATTTCTTCCGGCGGTTTAACTTTACCTATTCCGAAAAACTGAACTGCAAGCATTGCAATTAATCCTGCAAGCCATATACGAAAATCCATCAACTCACCTCTTGAGTGAACTTCTTAAAAAACCTCTATTTCCCAGATAGAATAGCCCCATTCGGTTGTTCTTTTCTTTCCGAAAACGCGCAAATACCGGGCTTCCGTTGCGGGAAAAGAAATGGTTCTGGTTTCTTCCTCACGCCCATTTCTTACTTCTGCAACACTTTTCCATCCAATACCATCATCGGATAATTCAATCGCATATTCCCTGGCAGACGCACGCTCCCATCTTATTTTTACTTTACTCAAGTTTAATTTCTGACCGAAATCAAGCATTATCCACGAAGGGTCTATCTCGTGTTCCGAATCCCAGCGAGTGGCCAAGTTTCCGTCTATTGCAAACTCAGGAACATCGTCCCCAAAAAAAGATGAAGCAGAAGCCTGAATTTCTTCAAGTAGTTGCGAAGGATTCAACGTGATTTCTTTTATCACGCAATAATCATCTGGTGCACATTGACTACAGGAAACCTTTATATATTTCGTTTGAGCTGGCTCAAAATTTATCGTTCTGGATTCCTCTGCGGCACCGTCATCAATCACAGAGACCGTGTCCCAGGAACTGCCATTTTGTGATACCTGGATTGAATACAAAAGACCTGCTGATTCACCCCAGTCGATTTTTATTGAGTTTATGCTATCTCTGGCTGGTAGTTCCAGGCATACCCAGCTGCGTGGTTCACCAAATTGTGATTTCCACGCAGTAACTGCATTGCCATCTACGGCGGCAAACGGACCATTACTGTCAGTGCCTTTAGAAGAGGCAGTTACATTCTTTACAAAGAATAGCTGCCATTCATGTGGAGCATTTTCCAGCTGTAAAGGGATTCTTTTAGCACAGCCAGTAACAAGTATGATAGCCGGCAGAAGCAAAATAAGATATTTATTTAAGTATCTCGACTTCAAAAATTGAATATCCATATTCCGTCGTTCTTTCTTCACCGTAAATCCTTAAGTATAAGGCGGACCGGGGAACAAATTTTATGACCCTTTCCTCGTCTTCTTTTCCATCCTCTATTCTGGCGACCGTTTTCC
>CAZUQH010000073.1:0-3048 GCA_964622465.1 uncultured bacterium
GAAGAGCGTAACAGGAAGAGATTTAAGGGATGCCACAGTCTAGAACTTCACGCCCGGTGTAATACGGTGGGTTTCTCCAAGAAAGGCGAATGGGACGTAGGCATAGGGTCACGCTCTTCTATGAACTTAGGCCCTATTCCAATGTTATACAATCCAAAGGAGAGGTTTAAACTTTGAGATATAGGGTATCTTAAAGCAAGGTCTATTGCACCTGAGAGTGCATACTCATCATCTATCTTCTGCTGTATCAACTGTATACCAATACCGACATCAAGATTATCAAGAAGATTGGGAAATGCATTCTCTCTTGCGTAGAACCATCTATGTCCTGGGTTATGAAATAAGTCCCGTATCCTTCAGTACACACAAGAAAAGGGAACTGGTCATCAAGTATCAGTGCGTTTGGCTCACCACTGAAAGAAAGACAGGGCAGAAAAACAAGTCCTAAGAGAAGAAAGCCGGTAACGAAAAAACCATTACCACGAAGTTTGATTTTCAATCTTTCACCATTATTGAGCTAATATTTTTATTTCCACCCGACGATTCAATGCCTTCTCATTACTCAATTCGCTGGAAACCACAGGCTCTTTTGAGCCATGGGCATAGACCAGAAACATTTCTGGTGGTAGATACCACTGCATAACAAAGTAGTTGCGAACAGCATCTGCTCTCATCAGAGATACCCGTTGGTTTGCCGTGTCATTGCCAACATCGTCAGCGTGGCCATGAACCTCAACCTTGCAGCGCCCATTGTCCAGTATGAATTCTGCCACCTCATCAAGAACTGAAATTTCTGAGGGTCGTAAATCGTAGGAATTAAAGTCAAAATGAATAGTACGTTTCAAGAGAAGCGGAACTCCATCACCCTCGTGGTTTGTGTCCTTCTTAGTACCAAGCCCAAACGATGACATGTCAGATTGTTTATCCGAGATAGTCACTAGTTCCCTCAAGGACTCTTCACCCGGCTTAACCAGCGAAATAGAACCAACTCCCACCGTTTCGCTGGCATGGTTTTCTGTAGCTTTTACTGACGCCTCTTCCTTGATAGTACCTATACTTACTTGTATACCTACTCTATGCGTCTCTCCAAGGTCACTGTAGGGCACATAAGCATAGTCAAGCACCCAGTCGCTGATTTTTATTCCCACACCACAGGTGATTCCAGAACCAAATTCATTTGCAGTATCGTAGCCAGCACGGAGGGTTAGGATGTCACGCAAAGCCCATTCCAGACCAAAATGTCCAGCATATTCCCCATCTACTGGCTTATCCACTTCGGCGAGAACAATGATAGAATTACCCAGTAGACGAGCCGCAAGTCCCACGTTTACTTCCAGTGGAAATTTCTCAGTTTTTGTAATAAACCTGCCCAGAACGCCGAGATTCTTAATGTCGCAGCCGACAGTTATGTTTCGGACAGGATACCAAGCTCCTGGACCCAAAAAATCACCAACGCAAAATAGCAAACCCGCATCGACACCAAAACCAAGCGCTCTGTAGTCCGCAAGTGATTCCTGTATGACCTTCAGATTGGCCCCTACACTGGTGTGTAGTGCAATCGCTTTTGCGTATGAAACGGTTCCAGCAAGGTCATAGCAGGTAAAGTTTGAAATTCTAAATGGCTCACCATATTCATCTACGTCAAACCCGACAATTTCTCCCATATGCAAATAAGTGAGACCTGCCCCAAACACGCCGGCAGGAGTTGGATACGCTGCAAAGGCTGACTGCCTTGTGACGTCCGAGAACCATTTGTTGTGAAAAAGACCCAGCTGGAGAGCACTCAATCCCGACAGTCCTGCAGGGTTCCAGTATATTGATGTAGGGTCGCCGGATACCGCGACAAATGCGCCACCTAATGCCGCAGGTCTCGCTCCTACAGGAATTAAAAGAAACTGAGCACCGTAGGTTCCAGCTTTTTCATAAATACCTCCGCGAAGCAAACCTCCCGATGCAAGTATTAATACGCTTGCCATAAGAACAGTGAAGATGGTTTTGTTTATCTTATGATGCATATTTTCCTCACGATTCTGTCACCAAGTTCGTTAGTAAATACACAAAGATAGACCCCGCTTGCCACTTCCTGACCATGCTGGTTGGTGCCATCCCATTGCGTTTCTCCGAGATTGATTTCAGTCTGTTCCAGAACCAATCGGCCGGAAATAGTGCATATTCGCATCCGCGTGTGTGCTGTCAAACCTTCTATCTTTGCCACACGATGGCCATTTCCTGGCTTGAAAGGATTTGGGTAAATTTTTATTTCAGAGTAGTTCTCAGGAGGACTTCCAAATATTGAAAACAAGCTAAGATGTCCTGTTCTGGCCGAGCAGATTCTACTGTCAAAATCAACATCCATCGTGGTCACTTTCCGCCACTTGCTGGTCCTCTCATCGTACCAGAACATGTAGAGCGTCTTCTGGGGTATTCCTCTTCCATCAACATACCCATCTTTGTCGTTGTCACGGTACGGGATGCTGATAGTTGCCTGCTTAAATGCAAGTAACTCTGCTTGTCCGTTAGATAACTCTACACGAACGCAACTGCCTGTTTGGTTCAGATTCTTGCCCGGGTCAGGAACCTCCTTGGGATTCACTGTCAAAGTAAGTTTAACCTTCTCATCTGCAAGCGAGCTACATGGAATTTGCACAATGATAAAATTATCTTCAGTTTGGTCTCCAACCTGTATAGTGTTATCTTTTCTGTTGTCAATTCTTTCTATCCTGGTAAGCGTGCCCTGGTCCATTTCCTCTTGTATGTCCGGGTCGGAACGGTTTATAGTAACAGTGATGCTGGCGGGTGAGGAATCAGATGTTCCAGAAGTGCAGCGGGCGATAGCCCTGAGCATATAGTCGCCATCCGGGAAAGAAGCAGGGTCAGAAATGTCCCAATGAACAAAGTACGGAAAGGTAGAATCTGGGTTTGGGTGATTGGGATTAGCACTTTGTAAATTAAACCACCCTGAGCCAGCATTATATTGAAACAGGACATCGGCACATTCTGATGGCGTTCCCTGGATTAGTTCAGCAACCACCGTCACTCTGTTGCCAG
>CAZUQH010000074.1:0-3011 GCA_964622465.1 uncultured bacterium
AATTTGCCTTGACACTTTTGTGGCAATCAAGTAACATAATTCCTGCAATGTTCAGGCAAGTGAGCCGCGATTTTCTGATTGCGCAAACTATATTCGTAGTTTTGCTTGCCGGAGGTTGTGCGCCTCGCCGGCCTGCCGAAGTTGCCCCGGAATACAAAAAGCCATTGCAGGAAGTAACCGAGGTAAAGGTTCCTTCCGGTTATCCACCCATCTATCTCGCTATTATCTGGACGGATACGCCTGAACATGTTTTACCCTCTGCGACAACCAGTGCTTTTATGGTTTGGGAAGATGCTTACTCTCCTCTTCCACGCAAGGCACTGGTTGATGCAATTAAAAATAATCGTTCAGTTGCGCTGACCGTTGCAATCTCAGCTGGTATAGAATTTCCAGACGGCTCAAGTTTACAGGCGTGGGACAAAGAAACACTGGATGAACTTGCAGAATTTGCTCGCCAGGGTAGAGTTGAACTCGCGGTCGCTCCATGTTATCCAGTATTGCTTCCGGTAATTGCCGACTCTGACGGAGTCAAAGAAACCTCCAGACAGATTACCCCTCCACTCAACTATGCGGATGACGTCCGCAATGTCCTTGCACGTTCCATAGGATTTTGCATAAGGCAAACAGGAGTAGCACCAAAAGGTTTAGTTCCACCTGCAGGTGCCGTCTCGGATAAAATTCTGGATATTATTTTACCACTTGGAATAAATTGGAGCATATGCGGGGAAGATACGCTGATTGCGTCAACGGATAAGCCGGTTCTGCGGGACCAGGACAATAATGTGACGAACCCCGCTGTTCTTTACTATCCCTATGTCATTGCGAGGAGCGAAGCGACGAAGCAATCCCGAACCAGTAAAGAGATTGCTTCGCCTGCGGCTCGCAATGACTCAGAAGCAAGATACCTCGTGTTCCGTGACAATCGTCTATCAAGAATTTTGCAAGACGCTATTTCCGGTTCACTTGTCAGGTCCCATGCAGTTAGTGAATTTATTGCGTCACTTCAGACAATCAGAAAATGGCTCGGTCCGGATGCGTCTCCACATCTGGTTACAGTAACTATCTCACCGCCTCCTCCCGAACAAGCAAACCAGCTTGCCGAACTTTGTCAATTACTTTTTACAACTCTCAAGAACACTTCCGGAATAGAAACGACCACGGTATCAAAGTTCATATCCGAGACAAGAAATAACGGGGCCTTGCCACCGGCGCAACCGGCGCCACAGCTTGAAAAGATAGTTCCGTCTTCCTGGATGGACGATAACTTTTCATCATACGTTGGTGAAGCGGAGGAAAATACTGCCTGGTCACTGGTATCACGGGCGCGGACATCGCTTGCGCGTTACCAGAACAGCGGCCGCGCAGAACTCTCAAAACTGAACCAGGCGATTGAAATTGCATATCTACTGGAGACAAACTGGTGGTACTGGTGGTATGGTAGTGATTATGAAACACCCGGCGAAGCCGTGATGGATAACCATTTCAGGAAGCTTGTATCAGACCTTTACAAGGCAATTGGACGCGAACCGCCGAGTCAGACATTCAGCTCAATAGTAAAGAAAAACGAGGTACAACCAGAGTGCCAGCCGCGTGCCAAATTTACTCCTGTCTTTGACGGTGTTGGCGGACAGGATGAGTGGGTGGATGCCGGGTATTTGCCTTGCAAGGAATCCGGTAAAGTTTTAAGAGAAATTTGGTGGGGATGGGATGAACGTGACATGCATTTCAGAATGGATTTCGGGGGACTTGAACCGCCATTTGACATCGCTATGTACTTTGCATTGCCCGGTATTCTTCCTGCAAATCATAATTTCCGGTTCCCGTCTCAAGGAAGAACGTTATCTGGTCCCGGCGCCGGGCTCACAAATGAACTTCTGATTCACGTGAGTAGCGATACTCTGGTTTCTCAAGCCGCAGGGGTCATTTCACTAGCAGGTGGAGATGAAAAGTGGGAAAAAATAGGAGAAGTATCCCGTGTCGGTATTTCTTCAGGAACTTCAGGGTCATCAGGAATTTCAGAAACAATGGAATATTCTATTCCAATTCGTGACCTTGCGTTCAGGAATAAACTTCGCGCAGGAATGGTAGGGACTGTAAATAAAGAAAACAAACTTGTTAGTAAGATTCCAGAAGACAGTATCGCAGTTGTTATGCTACCAGAAGAACCACAGAGTCAACTGGTCTCCCGTGTTTCCCAAGGCGCAGCTACGATTCTTAAATGTTATGATGAAATGGGAGATGAGAATATAGGAGATGATTACTACCCTGGCACGCCGGGCGCGTTTGATATACGGCAATTTGAGGTCTCGGTTGCCGGAAACGATATATTGTTTACCGTTCAACTCGGTGCTCTCGGGAATACCGGTGATGCTCCGAATGGATTTTCTGTTCAGACGTTTGATATTTATATTGACCAGAATGCGCTAACAGGAGAAGGTTGTCAGGAATTGCTTGGCGGGCGGCATGCATTTACCACACCACGTGACGCGTGGGAATACGCCATAACAGTCGATGGCTGGGAGTCATCGGTGTATCGCTATATTCCAGGCCAGGAGCTGCAGAACATTGGGCCAGCTACTGTCCTTTCCGATATTCAGACAGGAGAGATAGTGATAGCGTTGCCGCTGGAATTATTCAAGGGGAACCCGGCGAATTGGGGATATACTTGTGTTGTTGCGCCTTACAAAACGCTCAAAAGCACAATACCTGTTGTTGCCACTGGCGAGAAGAAATCACCAATCGCAGATATCGCGCTTTCTCAGGGTGCAAACCAATCGCAAATACTTAATGCGTGGCAGTACGGTCTGCCTGTTGAAATTCCTGCACTCAGGGTAGGGACACACTGATATTATACAAAAGTTCGCAAAAATTGCAGAAAATTGCATATTTATGTGTCAAATACCGCAAAATCCCCTTACTCTGTTATTGACATTGTGGACTATTTTCAGGTATTTTGTTGCGCATAACTCTGTTGTCGTTGCAAAAGGCACTGTAGCCGCAGGCTTTAGCCT
>CAZUQH010000075.1:0-1416 GCA_964622465.1 uncultured bacterium
TTGCGCATAACTCTGTTGTCGTTGCAAAAGGCACTGTAGCCGCAGGCTTTAGCCTGCGTTGTAGGCACGGGCTTGCCCGTGCTAATGAAAACTTAAAGGGGGTGGGAGCGTGAGATGAAAACACTCGGCCGTCATCTGGTAGTGGATTTTTACGATTGTAAAAGTGAAATACTGAATGATGTCCATCAAATCGAAGAAATTATGATGGAAGCTGCCAGACGTTGCAAAGCAACACCTCTGGGAAAATTCTTTCACACCTTTGAGCCCCACGGTGTAAGCGGAGTAGTAGTCATAGCCGAATCGCACCTCGCAATTCATACCTGGCCGGAATACAATTTTGCTTCTGTTGATATTTTCACCTGTGGAAATACCGTTGACCCATGGTTAGCGCACGAGTATCTGACTGCAATGCTAAAAGCAAAAAATATCAGCGTAACGGAACTCAGACGCGGTACTCTCGCCGAAGAAAAGATATGTGTGTCAGTGTAAGTGAGTAGAAATAAACGCAAACAAGTCTGGGTCATAGAGAAGTTTTCTCCCGGTGAAGAACATCGTCACCGGCTGAAACGGGTACTTGTCCAGAAACAAACGCCTTTCCAGAAACTAATTATCGCTGATTCTTACTCATTCGGACGTTGTCTAATCCTTGACGAAGAAATTCAGTCTGCTCTTGCTGATGAGTTTATCTACCACGAAGCACTTGTCCATCCTGCTTTAATCGTCCATCCGAAACCAGAGCGTGTTCTTATTCTCGGAGGTGGCGAGGGCTCGACAGCACGCGAAATCCTCCGTTACAAGTCAGTTCGAGAAATAATCATGATTGACATAGATGAAAAAGTAGTTAAATTCTGCATGAAATATCTCAAACAGTGGCATCAGGGCTCATTTTTTGACCAGAGGGTTCAACTCGTTTATGACGATGCGCGTCATTATATAGAGAAAGACAAAAGTGACAACTTTGACGTTATAATTTCTGACCTCCCGTGTCCTATCAAAGGCGGACCTGCTGGAGGACTCTATACGCATCAATTCTATCAGAAGCTAAAGAAACGGCTGAATCAGGGAGGAATTTTTGTTGCACAGGCAGGGTCTGTGCATCCCGTCCAGATTGATTTTCATTCGCTTATCCTGAAAACTCTGTCCCGTGTATTCAAACGGACGGCGAGTTACTATGAGTTTGTGCCATCATTTGACGTTCCATGGGCATTTGTGTTTGCAAGTGATACGCATATACCGCTGGCACTTTCCGCACGTCAGATTAATACGCGTCTTGCCGTCCGGAAGATAAGGGGTTTGCGCTATTACAACGGAGAGGCACATCACCGTATCTTTTGCATATCTCGCCATATCGCAAAACGTCTTGCAAGCGAGAAAGCAATCATTACTGACAGCCACCTTGCCTACTTTTATAAATGA
>CAZUQH010000075.1:1516-2953 GCA_964622465.1 uncultured bacterium
CGCGCTCCACTCTGGGAAGTTCTCTTAAGACATGCAAAGAATAACGTTACGTCCTTTCATACGCCAGGCCATAAGAATGGCCGTGGGATTTCACCTCCATTCAAACGTCTTGTAGGTGAGGATATTTTCAAGTTTGACGTCACCGTATTCCCTGAAGTCGATTCCCTGCATGCGCCTTCAGGGCCAATCCGCGATGCTCAACAACTTGCCAGCCAGGCATGGGGTTCCCGTGAATCGTTTTTTCTCGTAAACGGTTCGTCAGTCGGCAATTTTGCTATGTTCCTTGCAGCGCTCAAGCCAGGAGAATCTGTAATTGTTTCACGCAACACGCACAAGTCAGTCCTTAGTGGCTTGATACTCTCTGGCGTATGGCCAATATGGATACAACCTGCAGTTGACCGCAAACTAAACATTATTCTTAATTCTTCATCAGAACAGATAGAAGAGGAGATTAAAAATTTCCCGGAAGCAAAAGCGGTTTTCCTTACAAATCCTACATATAATGGCGTATGCACGGATGTTGCAAAAATTGTTTCGCTCTGCAGGAAAAAACGAAAACTACTTCTTATTGACGAGGCGCACGGGCCTCATCTTGGTTTCCACCCAGCATTCCCTGATTCCAGTGTTCATGCAGGTGCAGACCTTGTAGTCCAGAGTGCACACAAAATCTTAAGCGCAATGAGCCAGGGGTCTATCCTGCATCTGAATTCCCACAGAGTTGATTTAAGCCGGTTGAAACAGGTTGTTTCGATGCTGCAGACAACCAGCCCGAGCTATCCAATACTTGCATCGATTGACCTTGCCAGGAGACAGCTCGTCCAGCAGGGCAGGGAACTTCTTCAGACGATGATGGAATGTTCCGAGTGGGCGCGCCAGCGTATAAGGCGGCTGGAGAAAATAAAGTGTTTTAGTGAAGACGACCTGCCGCCAGGGTATCGCATTGACTATTCAAAACTTACGATTGACGTGAGCGGGACAGGTTTAACCGGCTACGAGGTAGAAGATTTGCTCGCATCAAAATACAGGATTCAGGTTGATTGTGCCGACACTTTTAACCTGATTGCTATTCTCGGAGTTGGGACCAGGATGGAAGATATGCGGCGATTGGTCAACGCGCTGGAAGAAATTGACCTTGAGAAACTGCAGCGGTGTTCCAGTTTGCCAAAACTTGAAATGCCTTCGCTCTCGACAGAAATGGTTATGACTCCAAGGGACGTTTTCCTGGCAGGGCAGGTACGCAAAGTGCCAATCAGCAAAGCATCTGGCTCCATCAGTGCCGAAGCACTAACCATTTACCCACCAGGAATCCCTATCTTAATACCTGGCGAGCGCGTTAGCCAGGAAATCGTGGAATACCTGCTCGACCTGGCAGAACGTGATATAACCGTTACGGGACAGGATGGCAGGCGACTGAACATGCTCAAGGTAGTCGCATAG
>CAZUQH010000076.1:0-2877 GCA_964622465.1 uncultured bacterium
ACTTTCTACTTGGTCATACCGCAATGATGGTGAACGAAGGTTTGCCTAATTTCATCGTTGAAAATTTGAGACGGCGCTACGATTTAAGCCGTACACGAGTCGGTATTCTGGGTATGGCATTCAAGGCGGACATAGATGACATAAGAGATTCGCTTTCATACAAACTGGGTAAGATTCTGAGGTTCAACGGAGCGAAAGTTCTATATTCAGATGAGTTTGCCAAGGACCCTACTTTCATAAGCAAGGAAGAACTCGTATCTTCAAGTGATGTTGTAATTATCGGAGTTCCACACTCTGCGTATAAGCAGCTGGAGATTCCTGATAACATTGAAGTTGTGGACCTCTGGGGTGTCACTAAAGGAGGGAGAAAACCCTGAAAACAATCATATCGCCGAATATCCGGGTAAGATGCCCAGATGAGTTTGTCGTTGGTGAATACTCTATTATTGACGACTTCTGTTATTTTTCCACGAAGGTTCAGATAGGTAGGTTCTCGCATATCGCATCTGGCTCGAGTGTAGCGGGTGGCAAAGACAGACAGTTCGTGCTTGGTGATTATTGTAGTTTGTCCTCCGGTGTAAAGATATGGTGTGCAAGCAATGACTTTGTTAATGATGTGGTCACGATAATTCCACCGGAAGCTGGTAGTATCAAAACAAACTTGATAACCGGAGACGTAATTCTGGAAAACTACACCGCAGTCGGTGCCAATTCAGTAATAATGCCGGATAATCATATTCCAGAAGGAACTGTAATCGGGGCGCTAAGTTTCGTTCCAACAAATTTCGAGTTCAAGTCCTGGGCAGTGTATGCAGGTATTCCGGTACGGTACATGAAGCCGAGAAATCGCGAAAATGTACTTGCTCAGGTTAAGGAAATAGAAAGGCGCATACGAGCGTTAACGAGTAATGGTTAAACAAATTGACTGGTGGGAACCAAAGTTCGGTAAGAAAGAATACTCTCTGGTAAGAGGTGTTCTGGACAGTGGTTTTATCAATGACGGTGATGTGACAACAAAATTTGAACAGGAACTTACTAAGTTACTGGGATGCAAGCATGTTGTAGCTGTCACTAACTGCACCTCAGGTCTTTTCTTAGCGCTAGCTGGTCTTGGTATCGGCGAGGGAGACGAAGTAATTATCACCGATGTTACATTTATTGCTACAGCAAATGCAGTAGTGCTTGCAGGTGCAAAGCCAGTTTTAGTTGATGTTGACCCGTCAACAATGAACATAAGCCCCAAATCCTTTGCCTCTGCTATCACGAGCAGAACAAAAGCCGTGATTCCGGTTTACGTAAGTGGCAGGGCAGCAGATTTACCGGCAATTATAGACATAGCAGAGAAACGCGAAATATATGTAGTAGAAGACGCGGCTGAGGGCTTTATGTCCAAACTCAATAGGCGCTGTCTGGGAACATTCGGGATAGCCGGATGTTTATCATTCTCACCAAACAAAATAATCACCACAGGTCAGGGTGGAGCCATTCTAACGAATGACGACCAATTGCATGTCCGTTTGCGGGAATTAAAAGACCAGGGCCGGCCTGTCCGCGGAACTGGCGGTGCAGATATCCATAACACAGTTGGTTACAACTTTAAACTTACTAACTTGCAGGCAGCAGTAGGCCTGGGACAATTGACATCGTTAGATAGCAGACTAAGAAGAATGAAAGAAATATACGCCTTATATCAGCAGTATCTGGGAGATATAAAGGAGATTTCTTTGTTTAAGTTTGACATTTCAAATGGAGAATCACCTCAATGGATTGATGCAATAGTTGAAGACAGAGACAGGTTGGACGAATATCTTGTGAGAAAAGGAATCCACTGCAGAAAGTACTGGTATCCATTGCATACCCAAAAGCCATACAGGCAAAGCGATGAACGTTTCCCGGTTAGTTCACGGCTTAGTAACAAAGCTATCTGGTTTCCATCTGCTTTTACATTAACAGACGATGATATTAGATATGTTTCCAGCCATATAAAGGGATACTATCGTTCAAAATGAATAACCTCCAAAAGAAGCTATCAATTCTTCTACCAGTGCGAAATGAAGCGAGAAGTCTGAAGATTATGGTACAGATACTGGAAGCAACTATTGAAGTCCCCCATGAAGTATTGGTGATTTACGATTTTCCTGAGGATAATAGCATTGAAGCAGCAAGGTGGTTGCAACAGAAATATGACAACATCAGGTTGATATCCAATGATTTTGGTCCAGGCGTAGTTAACGCTGTAAGAAAAGGAATACTTAAAAGCAATGGTGAACTTATTCTTATCACTGCTGTGGACGAAGTATTTCCAATTGCAGCCATAAGCGATATGCTAGAACTAATTGACCGAGGTTGTGACTTTGTGAGTTGCACAAGATATGCTCTTGGTGGAAGACGTCTTGGAGGTTCATTGATAGGAGGGATTTTGTCGCGTGGTGCAAATAAATTGTTTAGATTAATTACCGGTTTGGTTTTGACAGACGCTACAACCGGAATAAAAATGGCGAGAAAATCCTTCTTTGATAAGGTCAACATGGAAGCAAATCCAACAGGATGGTCTTTTGCTTTTGAGATTTCCATCAAGGCACAACTATATGGTTTCAAACTCGGCGAGGCGCCAGTGGTGTCTATTGACAGGCCCTTCGGAGGGCAATCCAGCTTTCGCCTGGGTCCATGGGTAAAAGAATACCTGAGGTGGTTTTTTTGGGGAATAAAAAGATTAAATAGGTTCAATAGAATTCAGAAAAGACCTATTAGGTTGGAGCAGAAAGTAAAGACATAGAGATATTATGAATACAAAGCGATACCTTGTTACAGGTGGGACTGGTTTTATCGGTTCTGCTTTGGTCCGTCAGCTGGTGAAGATGGGACATAGTGTCCGTG
>CAZUQH010000077.1:0-2863 GCA_964622465.1 uncultured bacterium
GAATTTGAGGTGTAATCCATATAAAAGGAGTTATTTCTGGGTTGAAGTGGAGTTGGTGAAGAAGACAAGGAAAGCAATGTTGGTGAGGTTTGATGGAAGGCGTGTGTGGATGCCAAAGGTATGGATATTGAGGATGAAACGGATTGGAGTATGACTGGGCAAAGAAGTTTGTGTAACATACGAACGGTCGAATAGGGAGAAATCCACTAGGTCAACCTGCCATCTCTTTCAACAATCTCTCCAGGTCAGACAAGAAGACAGGGGTATAGCTTTCTGCGAGATACCTTTCGCTATCCGAAATGAACCTGCTGAACCCAGCCGCCTCAATCTTCGGTCTTATTGTTTCCATCAACCTTCTAAGTTCCGAGGCCTGGACCAGAGAATCAAGATTGAGAAATTCCTCATCATTCAGTTTCAACCATACCTGCTCCAGACACTTCAGTAGTAAAGGCCAGTTAACCCATTCCAGTGTTCTTTCGGTTCCATCTGTAAGGAACACCAGCCATCTCTTTCTATCAAGGTAATAATGTTTTTCCTTCTCTGTTTTACGAACCCGTATAAGACCAGAGAGAGCCATTTCTGTCAAAAGGTCTTGAACTGTCTTTTGTGAGTAATAGACCTCTCTTGCTATTAGTCGGGGATGGGCGCTTTCATGACTTAACAAATAGAGGAGTATCTCACTTCTAGCGTTCACTCCGAATAGGACGCGAAGTTTTAACAGGAAGGTTGCAGTTGTAAACATACTGACAAGTTTTGTACGACCTCGCAACTTAATTGTCCCACGCACAAATCCAAATCTCCGGAAAGTAGGGTCAGGTTCACCAAATCCCTCCATCGGTTGGTATTCTTTTGTAAAGAACAAACTTTCTTGTTCTTTCTCGGCATGGTATATGTGCTCTTGCTGAGCAAGTCTTTTCCATTTGATACTTCTATCCCGCTCGTAAATGAGCGTTGCAATTGCAGACAACACTCGCTTGCCGATAAACTCCTCTCTCTTGACCATGG
This sequence comes from uncultured bacterium, assembly GCA_964622465.1. Classification (GTDB taxonomy): domain Bacteria; phylum CG03; class CAZUQH01; order CAZUQH01; family CAZUQH01; genus CAZUQH01. Next base: position 1,006 of record CAZUQH010000077.1, read on the forward strand.
TATTTAGCCGTTGGACGTTGATGAAGTCCCCGTTGGTTTCAAGCCAATCGAGAGCTTCGTCAAACAGGCGTGCTTCATACCGGCCCAGAGAGCAGGTGAAAATCAAGAGGGCTTCAGGGTCTATAACATAATCTTTCTTGCTCTTTTCATAGCCAGATACTCCGAGTGAGGTCCACTGCTGCCAGAGCAGGGTTAGCAGAAGTTCCAAATATTTATCTCTAAACTTTTTCAGCGACTGATTCATATTTCAATTTCCTCAGCATGTCTTTCAATATATTGCAAAAATCCTCAGATGGGTCCTGTGTTATAGCCCATCTCGCAGCCAATTCCATCTCCTGTTCTGTGGGTTTGAGAGCTAACAGGTCTTCAACATGCCGGCCAGGACCAGAATCCACTGCTGCGTAAACCTTCAGGTGTATCTGGTCATATCTTCCCAAGAAATAGACAGTCAGAATGCCATACTCACACTTTTTCGCACGGTCAAAATAACCAGTTGGTAGACCCACCTTCATCAGGTCACTCGGGCCGGGGTTCAACCAGTGTTCGTCAAGCCCCAAATCTCTGGCAACCTGACTTGCCGCGGCAATCACTCCATCAGGTAGAGGAGATGCCGGTATGATATCGAGTTTTCCATCTTTACGCGGTTGTCCTATAGCAACCACGTCAACGTCACGCGTAACTCGGGACACGACCCCCCACACAATTAGAGACGAACCTCCACATACTACAAGCGCAATAGGACTTGACATCTGAAGCTGAAGTCTACCGCCCAAAAGGCCTAATGCCCTGTGTATTGTGTCAGCGTCAAGCAAGGATAACACCTCTTGTGGAAACAGTTCCACTCAATATGAGTGGAACTGTTTAGATTCTACCATACCCTGAAGAGATTGTCAAGAGGGGTGGAGGGTGTGTCAGTAGAGGGGTTGACAAATGGGTGACAATTGTGTATACTATAAACGAAAGGGGGTGAGATAAGATGAAGTTTGTTACTGTCCGAGATCTACGTGGTAAGTCAGCAAAAATCCAGCGGCAGCTTCCAAAAGAAAAAGAGATGGTTCTTACCTCAAATGGTAAACCAATTGCTATTTTATCTGCAACTTCTGGAGATACACTGGAAGAGTCGCTTGCTATGATTCGTCGTGCACGAGCAATGGCAGCAGTTTCTTATATGCAGTCCAGGTCTGTAGAGTTAGGAACTGACCGGATGTCGTTGGAAGAAATTAACAAAAAGATTGCCAGGGAGCGAAAGGCTCGCTTAAAAAAAGTTTAGATGAAAATTGTCCTGGATACAAATGTAGTTGTGTCTGGTTTACTATCTCCTTTTGGTGCACCAGGTGAAATTGTACGGATGGCAGCTTCTGGAGCGTTGGAGCTGTGCTATGATGCACGGATTCTTTCCGAATACCGAAATGTCTTACTACGTCCAAAATTTCCTTTTGATAAAGCTCACGTAGATTACCTGCTTGATGAAGTGAAAATCTGTGGTCATTTAACTCAGGCAAAACCACTTGCTAAAAGATTGCCAGACCCAGATGATGAGGTTTTCCTGGAAGTAGCGCTTGCAGGAGGAGTTCAATATTTAGTTACAGGGAATCTGAAACATTATCCGGTAAAAAAACGAGAAGGTATGCTCGTAGTATCACCAACAGAGTTCTTGGAGATTTACCGGAAACATTGTGCCTCTTCAAAGTAACCACCTAAAAGTTATCCTACCAAGAAGCACCTACCTGAAATTGCCAAAAGTGGCGTCATTGGTGGGTTTTTGGGCTTTTGTGGCAAAAACGGCCTTCATATTTGCGATTTAAGGCGGGTGTGGATGCCGAAGGTATGGATATTGAGGATGAAGCGGATTGGAGGA
>CAZUQH010000078.1:0-1684 GCA_964622465.1 uncultured bacterium
GGCGACAGCGTAGAATACTACATCAAGATAACAAACAGTGGTAGTGAGGCAGCAACGAACTTACAACTGGTAGACGTCGTACCGTTCTATACCCATCTTACTGCAGAAGCGACTGGTTGTCTGTCAGATGATTCAATTGCTCCTACGGTTGAGTACTGGGATGGTAGTACCTGGGGAGCAGGATACACTGGTAAGAGCAAGGTGAAGTGGGCTTGGTCAAGCGTGGGCACAGGACTAACTGCATATTGCACCTTTTACGTTGGCATAGAGTAGAGTAATCTTCGACGGATAACATTTAGGCAAAACGGAGGTATATTCTAAAAAGACAATAACTCTATATAGAAAGCGATGAGACAGAATATGTGGCCAGATCGGCGGGTGAGTGCGGTGCTTGTGGTCTGCCTGTATATTGCTGTGCCGGTTTGCGCCGATACAATCAGTATTGAGAATGGCGGCGACAATGGTATACTTTTATCTTCGTTATGCACCACTGATTATGCTACGCTTGAAGCTCTGCTTGGAGATGCTTCCGATGAACGTGGTGACGTTGTAGGTGCATGCCTTGTAGGTAACGACACAGTTACTTTTACCTGTAACATTGTTACCGTAACAAGACATCCGCCGTCCGACCAGGTAGCACCTCGTCCACCTGGTGGGATGAAACTCGTTTTTGATGGTTCAGATGTAGTTCTTTCCTGGTCACCAACAAAAACGAACCAGGACGGTACTGAGTGTACCGACCTTGCGTATTACGCAATTCATCGTTCTGATAATTTATATACCCTCACAACTACCTGGGCCGAAATATCAACTACAACAACCATTTCCTGGCGTGATGCAGGTGCACACTCATTGCCTACCCGCTATTACTGCATTACCGCAATGGACCAGAACTATAACAGGAGCTCGCCTTCACTTATAGCCAGTTCCCGTGCTGACAGACCAATTATAGTTCTTGCGCGTGAAGAAGGACAACTCAGAGCGGAAATTATGGTCCCTGCATCAATAGCGTCTCCACTCTACAAGAGCAGCAATAATTACAAAGACGATATTTCATTTGTGCTGGAGCGTGTTTCCTCAAAGGAAGATGCGGATACAATCCGTACTTACCGTGTTAAGCCAATCAAGGCAACTACTGAAGAAGAAGTAAGCAAATTCACTTTTGCCGAGCCCAGAGCAGAATTATCTCTTTCGTACCAGGTAGATGCTGATAACAAAATTGAGAAAATCGGGCTTGATGCAGGCGGGGCTCCGAGAATCCTCGGGTTGGAACGGTTCAATGGTATCGAATGGCTAAGGTGCGGCGGAAGCGTTGATACGGATGCAAGAAAAGTAACGGTAAAGACGTCAAGAGTCGGTCTATGGCGTCTTGCATTTTCTCCACGCCCGCAGGAACTTACCGTTACCAACGTCCTCCCGCGTATTTTCACGCCGTATAAGGATAATAAAAACGATATTGTCCAGTTTATTTACGATGGAGCAGAGCCGGAAGAAATCATAGAAGCAAGGATATATAACATCGAGGGCTTGAGAATAGCGGAACTTAAAACAGGTGAAGTAGAGAAGTCATGCTGCTGGGATGGTCGTGACGCAAACGACAATATCGTCCCTGCAGGTATCTATATTTACCAATTAAGGACTGCGTCAGAGGTATATAATGGCACGGTTGTCGTTGCACGTTAAC
>CAZUQH010000078.1:1784-2842 GCA_964622465.1 uncultured bacterium
TGCGTCATTCGAGAACCTGGGTGCAGGCGCTCGAATAATGGGGCTCGGTGGCGTTTCTACCATTTATTCCGACGATGCATTTTCTGTATTTGCAAATCCGTCAGCAATTGCAATACTCAACACCCCTTCGATTGTCGCTGACTACCAGCGGCTTTACATCGGGTTATCTGATGAAAGTGGAATTGGAGAGGGAATGGTTGGTGGCAGTATGCCTGTTTCCCCAGATGCAGGGACGTTTGGATTTGGGTGGAGCAACAGGTCGCTTACGCTGGAAAAAGAGCAGTTGTACTACGAAAACCAGTTCCGTCTTGCTTACGGATATAATTTCTGGCAACTTACGAAAGAAAATCTGACAGCTGGTTTAGCGTTCAAAATTATGTCGCTCGGCTATGACAACTGTACTTATATGGATAATGCCATAAACGAAGTGGGAGATGCAGAAATCGGTACTACCGACTTGACTTTTGAGAACGGCAAGACAGGTCTTGATTATTCTCTGGACGTCGGGGCATTATGGAAGAGGCAATCGTTCAAAGCCGGCTTTGTAGTTGGCGACATACTTACGCCTGACACCGCACTAAACAAGAACGATTCTGACAAATTACCGGTTTTTGTGCGTACTGCCTGCGGCATAACTGTTTTTGGGACAGAAGCAATGGCTGAGTTTGAATGGAAGAATCCCGACTGGAAGACGCGGTTTGGAATAGAGAAAACATTTTTGCAGGATATGTTCGGCGTCCGGGCAGGTGGCGGCATTGGAAGCCGCAGTTATGCGAATATATCAGCAGGTCTATCGTATTGCTGGAATCACCGCATCAGGATTGATTACGGATTTCAGTGGCCGCTTTCGGGTATTGTAGGGACGTACGGAACACACCGCGCAAGTTTAGTGGTTATGCTGCCGCAATTCAGTATGCAGTCGGCAGAGGAGATTGTGCTTCCGAAAACCGAGAAAATCGAGAGAGTGCAGGAAGAAAAGAAGGTAACAGTGCCTGCAGCAGAACAGAAAACTCCGGAAGAAACAGAAAAAGAACGGCTGCAGCGCTATTATGGACAGG
>CAZUQH010000079.1:0-2755 GCA_964622465.1 uncultured bacterium
AGAAAGGGGGTGATAAAAGGTGATTAATTTCGTTAAGTTAGAAAAAAGCAGTGACAGGATATGTCACTCTAAGGAAACAGGAGGTAAGACGATGAAAAAAGTAGCAAGATTACTTGGATTTTTGTTGGTTTTGGGTGCTGCGCTAGCTGTAGGATTCGCTGGCGTAAGTGAGGCGTATACGCCGTATGCATCTGAGAGTGTTGGCGTGAGCGCTACGCTTGGTATTTCTGACACTCTTACGCTTCAGGCGAAGAACATTTCTGATAACGGGAATGTTACTTCTGTTGCATTTGGCTCTGTTACGAATGCGCGTGTAGTTGCACCGCAGTATGTCGAGATCAATGTAGGCAGCAATCGCAACAACTGGGAACTTGACATCTATACTGACAACTTTGCGACTGCGCCCAGTACGACTACGTGGGGAACTCAGTATGGCGGACTCATAGGTGCCACGGCAGGGAATTGCGCTCCAATGCTCTGGGAGACGTACGATTCAACAGTGTCCACGCCGAACACCACTGAAGGCGCCTGGACATGGTTCAAGGATAAACATGATACCGGAGATTACCCATGGCTTGAAGATGGTGTTCAAAGTGGATATGTGAACATCGCTTTTGGTGGACCTGACTCTATGACCATTATATCTCCGACTGTTGACAAAAATATGGCTGTAATGCAGCAAGCTACAAGCCCAATCGTAGTATACCTGAATGGTGAATTTACATCCTCACCTGCTGATAGCTATACTGCAACAAACGGCATAGGTTTTGACCTGTACTACGAACCATAACGACAATGTAGAGGTTGAAATTGCGTCTGAATCAATTTGCGCTAAGGAAACATACTACGTGTCTAGCTGGCATCCTGGTTTTTCTTTTGTGGAGCGTATCGGTTGCAGGGTCCGCGAATCTGGCTATTGAACCAACAGTAGAACAGGTTACGTGCGCTCCTTCCAGGACAGTGCATGGCAGGTTCCGTGTTACGAACCAGAGCGATGAAAGAGCAGTAGTAATAGTAGAACCAGAGGACTGGCTCGCGAGATGGAAGGTTTCAGGTGCACTGCACTTGAAGGATTGGTTACAGGTTAAACCGGATAGATTTACTCTCGGCCCGGGAGCAAGTTGTTGGGTTAAGTACAGAGTAACCGTACCACAGGATGCCAGCGGCGAATTGATGGCTATGCTTTTTTTCAGTTCGCAGTCAGATACAGACAGAAAATCGCCGCTCAGGATAAAGACAAGGATAGGCGTATCACTCTGTGTGTTCGTAGAGGGTACCCAAAAATACAATGCAGAGATAGAAAAAATAGAGGCCTCAAGAAAAAAAGATACCTTGAGCATAGTTGTAGTTGTAAGAAACCTTGGTAACTTTCATATTAAACCAAAGGGTGTAGCTTTGATTGTCACCTCCGATGGACAGGATGTCGCCGAATTCGAGATTCAGCCACGTGCGGTATATCCAGGTTCGAAACGCGGCCTGGTCGGTTACCATACTTTTTCTGACCTTGCCTCAGGTATATATCAGACACGCGTTGAACTGGAAGTGGAATTACCAGGAGGTCAGGTTAAAAACCTGGCAGGTGAGCAGTGGTTTGAAATTTCAGAAAGTAGCGTAGAGCCGATAACAGAACCAGTCAATGACACGAATGAGTAAAAAACATATGAGTACACGATTGGTATTTCTTGTAACTTTTGCGCTCCTTTTCATATTAGCGATATCCTCAAATGCCGGAGTATTCAAATCAGCCAGCGTAGCAATTACAGCAGAAAAACCCGCACCTGTTGACCCAGATTGGGATGATTGCGATTCACACTTCTGGGTGGGTGAGAAGTGGAGCAGTGAAAACAACTGGTATGCACCTGCTTTAAACTGGGGCAATTATCACGATAAAAATTGCCTGAAATGCGAATGGACGCAAAGTGACGCTTGGGCAGGACTTATCAGGACCGATTGGGTCTTTCCTGATGAGAATTGGGGATACCCGGTAGTTGGTTTCAAAGCGGATATCTATGTTGAGTCATCACAAAACTTGACTGACATAATCCTTCAACCAAGAGCCCACAATTTTGATACCACGATAGAGGAACTTTCCGACCCCAGCGCTACAGATTTGACGACCAGTACCTGGCATAGTTGTACCTGGTCATTTACTAATAGTGCTGACTATAGTCAGGTTGCCGGAGTTGTATTCTTAATAGACAACCTCGGGAATGCCCCTGCTTCGGTCTATTTTGATAATCTTAGATTGATTACGACAACAGGGGATGAAGTATGGGATAATATGGATGACCCCTCGCATAGCTGGAAATACGCGGATGGGAGTGATGCAGTCAACTGGAGTTATCATCCTGATGGCTGGATTGCGGGTCTTGAACCAATTACTCATACAAATGCGAGCACTCCTACCCCGGCAGGTTCCATCTATATGAAATGGAATTCTGCAAAGAGTGATGCAACTGAAGCAAAAGTGGAATCAAAAGACCTCGGCAATGTGGATTGGTCGGCATATCATTCAGTTGGAGCCGACATTTATTGTACAAGTTCTAATGCAGGTATTTTTGTTGGATTCTGGGATGGTTCTAACTGGATTGGTACAGCCCAGAAAATGGTGACAACTCCAAATACCTGGCAGACAATTGAATGGGATATTCCATCCGGCACTTTTGACTGGACCTCTGTAAACAATTTGATATTCCATGTTGCGACAGATGAAGAAGCAAATGGTGAAATATGGATAGACAACATCCACTTTCTA
>CAZUQH010000080.1:0-2721 GCA_964622465.1 uncultured bacterium
ATTAGAACTGGTAGGTGTACTTGAAGCCGACGAAATGCGCTACGTAATTGTAGGGGTAGTAAACTTCGTAGTGGTTGTTTGAACGTGCTGTTACGTAAGTATAGTACATTGTAGTATTTGAAACAGCTGTTTTCGGCCATGAGTGTCCAACCGTAATGTACCCAACCTCGCTCCACTGTATTCCCCAGTTACCTCCGCTAGAGGTCCGTGCAGGCCGGTTAACATAATTCTTGAGCTTGAGTTCAGGTGATACAAAAAGTTTGCGTCCTTTTGGGAAGTTTATGCTTAAGGTCGGAGTTACGTTCAGTTCTGTATATGAATAATAATTCTCAACAAAGCTTTCTGCTATTGTAGTTGGGTTAAGTATATCAGAAGTGTCAAATTTTATGTAGTTCTGGTTTGAGAGATGAATTGTGTAGCCGGCATCCAGGTCTGTTCTCAAGAATTTGCCAATACCATATCTTGCATTTGCGGATATGGTCTGGTCAAATTGTTTCTCGTCCGTTGCGTACGCCCCGGAGCTTGTTATAATCTCCTGAGTAGTGTAAACCTGCATCGCATAGGAGCCCTCAAGGTCTATGCCCCATTTACTGAAAGCTGCTCCACCTCTTACATTGTGCTGGTCCTGGCCTACTACTTCACGCGTTGACTCTTCCTCTTGCAGTTCAGCAAGAAGGTCTGTGTAGCGCGGAAAGCTAAAATAGTGATATTCGGCAAATACATCCAGGCCAGGAAGTGGGCCAATTTCACCAAGTTCTGCCTTCGCCTGTCCGCCCCAGCGGAAGAAGTCATAAAGGCCGGTTCCCCACGCTTCATCTGCGCCGCTTCTGTATAATTCAACCATCCAGTCGCCACGGCCTTTCAGAGTTATTTTCGGGTTAAGCACATACTGATATTGCAGAAAGACGACATGGTCCTGCGACGTATCAGTGAACGCGCTGCCCTCAGGGCGGTGCAATCCCGGGCCTGTAAAGTGCAACTCATAGAACGGGAGGAGCGTGTGTTTCTCGCCAATCTTGGTGATGAGCCCAAGGTCTGTTATAAGGTCGCCGGAAAAGAACCATCCGGTTAACGCCGGCCTGGGGAAACTTACGCCCTCGGTCCATTCCATACTATAGTATGGAGCCAGCCGGATGTCGGCAGAATACGTGGCGGTTGCCATAAATGCAGTAAGCAGTGCGATGAGTAAAAACCTTTTTTTCATATTCATATTAGAATCTCAACTTTAAGCTTAGTTTAGGATGTAATACGAGCCAGCCGTCAGGATAGATATTCATTCCATATTCCCATACACGGCCTGTGTAGCTTACGCCAACTATTATCTTGTGATATCCGAAACCATAGCCGGTATAAACAGCCAGGGTTTTATTCTTCCTGACTATATGGTCTAAGCCGACGTATATGAAATGGTCATAAACCGAGGCATTCAAATCCGGAATCTCTATTGAGAAGCCGCCGCCAAAACTCGCTGTAATAGATGAAATATCTACCGAAAACGCCATTCCTGTACGTGAGAAGTTGTACCCGGCATACATACGCGTGTTCTCTGCAACTGTCTTTACTGCTTCCGCACCATAGGTCTGTCCTGATACACTTAGTTTATCAATTTTGAAGTCGCCCATCTGGTCGCTTATCATATCAGCCGCAACGCTCAAGAGAAACATTGACCAGCCGCCAGCATAAACATCAATCTGGGGCATTTGCTTGAAGAGAAAACCCTCTTTAATAGGCGCTACCTTGAATGAACCGCCATTGAAAATTGCAAAACCGGAAGGGAAAAAGTTTAGTCGTACCTGAATTAGTTTGTTTGAAGGAACCGGGGTGAAGTCCTGGGTGTCAAGGTGTGATTCTAGAAGCACGGGACCAGGGTCATTTATGAAACTTGTTGCCAGGTTCACTCCTGCCTGAAGCAGGTCGTCTGTAAAATCTCCATAAGCAACAGTAACGAGAGAGGGTAAAAGAAAAGCAGCAAGTAAAATTGTACCTGCTGCTTGCATTTTTTTACTCTTTTGATAAAATCCCAGAAAATCCTCCAGAAAGTTATTGTTTAATCAGATAAAAATAACGTACAAAATCTTTAAGGATTTGTCAAGTGTAAATTATTCAGTGCCTGTGTTGTCCTCGCCACTTCCGTCCTTTGTTAAGTCTTCCAGCATAGACGGCAATGCTGACAACGACTGTTGTATTGCCGCAAGCGCAAGGTCAGGCGTTACCACTATGTCTATATTGTCTCCCTCAAATTTTTGGACCGCTTCAGGAAGTTGTGCATACGGTTTTCCTGGCGTTGAATCATTACCTGAGATTATACACTCACCGCCGATTACTTTCATTACGGAGAACGGGTCACCCAGGTCGCCGTGCATCAGTTTGGTTATATCCAGGATTTTACCATCATTGTTTATAGCGTAGAACTCCATGTTCAGTGCAAAATCCCAGTCCTTGTAAATCTTTTCGCCGTTGCTGAGCACTGTCGCTACGGGATACAGGTCAAATGGCAAAGTAGCTGCTACCCATATCTCACCGGTTGGCGGGTCAGCATCCGGGTTTATGCCGGTTTGTGGCTGGAAATCACCGCCTTCGTCAAACAAATCTTCATATGGACTTGTATACAGTGTGACTGGCTCTACCCATATTCCATGTCCATTTTCCCAGTAAGATTCGCCTCCGCTTTCAATATTCTCTATCTGTGTTGGCTTTGCTTCCACGCCACAGATATAAAAC
>CAZUQH010000081.1:0-2543 GCA_964622465.1 uncultured bacterium
CATAAACAACGGTAGGAATGTATTGTTTCCTGCACAAAAGTTTGTTATAACTATAAGAACCTGACGCTATGCGTCAGAACCTTCGCAGGCTTCGGTAGCCGCAGGCTTTAGCCTGCGCCTGTAGGACGCAACCTAAAGGTTGCGACTACAGCCTGCGGCTACCGGTCGGGTCTAATCCTACAATTTGTCTCGCGCCTCCTGTGGAGGATAAAGCGAGGCAAATTGTCGCCGAGTGCCGAAAGGCACGAGGTGTACACCGCTTATGCGTGATAAAAAAGAAAAAGCAGGTACAAAAATGGACCATGTGAAAAACATAGAATTGAACGAACAGTTCAGGAAAGCACTCTATTTGTTAGAGAAAACAAACAAGAGTGTCTTTATAACCGGAAAAGCCGGAACAGGTAAGTCCACTTTGTTGAGTTATTTCTGCGAGCACACAAAGAAGCCGCTGGTAGTTCTTGCCCCAACAGGAGTAGGTGCTGTCAACGTAAGTGGCCAAACAATCCACTCATTCTTTGGATTCAAGCCAGATACTACGCTGAATGATGCAGAAAAAATTGCAAAAAAGATGCGGAGTAAAAGGAAAGAGCTATTCAAGAAACTGGATGCAATTGTGATTGACGAAATCTCTATGGCAAGAGCGGATTTATTGGATTGCGTAGATATATTCTTAAGAACAATTCTGAAAAATCAGTTGCAATTCGCAGGAATCCAGATGATATTTTTCGGTGATTTATATCAACTGCCGCCTGTCGTTATAGGGAAGGAAAGAAATGTTTTTAAGACCAATTATAAAACTCCGTATTTCTTTGACGCAAAAGCAATGAATAATTTCCAGGTGGAGTTTATAGAACTGGAAAAGGTTTATCGCCAGAAAGATAAGAAATTTATTGAAATTTTGAATAGCATTCGCAACAACACTATTACTGATGCGCAATTAGAAACCATCAATCAAAGAGTCAATGAAGATATAGACCTCAAGGATTTAGGACATGAATATGTTTACTTAACTACTATTAATAGGTTGGCTGACCAGATTAACAGAATAAACATGGAAGAGTTACCTGGAAGAAAATATGTATTTGAAGGTGAAATTACAGGAGAATTTGATAAGAGATACCTGCCAACCGAGACTGAGCTGGAGGTTAAGGAAAGCGCTCAAATAATGCTTCTGAACAATGATTCTCGCGGAAGGTGGATTAACGGCACCATCGGAGAAATTATTGATTTTGAAGAAGACAAAATTAATATAAAATTACAAAATGGAAAAACCGTTTCGGTTTCTCCTTACAGCTGGGATATTTTTGAAACCTATTTTAACAAAGAAGATAGAGTCCTTGACAAGCATCTTTTGGGTTCTTTCATCCAGTATCCAATCCGGCTTGCATGGGCAATTACTATTCACAAAAGTCAGGGAAAAACCTTTGATAGAGCTGTTATAGACCTGAGTGGAGGTACTTTTGCCTGTGGTCAGACGTACGTTGCATTAAGCCGGTGCAGAACGCTGGAAGGGATGATTCTAAAAACAAAAATAAAGAAAACAAACATTTTTACGGATTGGAGAATAGTCAGATTTATGACAAATTATCAGTATGGTCTATCTGAAAGGAATTGTCCTGAAAAGAGAAAGATAGAAATTATTGAAGAAGCAATTAAGAATAGAAGAAAACTAAAAATTATTTATCTTAAAAATACGGACGAGAAATCGCAAAGAACGATTTTGCCTGAAAGAATTGGAGAAATGGAATATCGCGGGAAAAAATACCTGGGCATTGAAGCATATTGCTTTTTGAGAAACGAAAAAAGAACTTTCCGGATAGATAGAATTCTGGAAATGAGCGTTGTTTGAAATGAAGTGGTTGTCAATCAAAAATTACGGTCTTGTTATCGTAAACCAGGATTTTTCTTCCAAGATACAGAGAAACTGCACGTCTTAGAACCGATTTTTCCAAATCTTTCCCTTTGCGAATAAAATCCCCCAGAGTATCGCGATGGCTTACTTTAACTACGTCCTGCTCTATAATCGGGCCTGCATCCAATTTTTCAACCGCATAATGACTTGTTGCTCCGATAACTTTCACCCCGCTTGCGTATGCCTGCTCGTGTGCTTTTGCACCTTTGAAAGCTGGTAAAAAAGAGTGATGGACGTTAATTATCCGGTTAGGAAAAACGCTGACAAATTGAGGAGTAAGAATCTGCATATAGCGTGCGAGAACTACGAGTTCTACATTGTGTTGCTCCAATAGCGTAAGCTGTTTGCGTTCCTGTTCCTGCTTGCTTTCAGGAGTCACCTGGAAACAATGGAACGGAACCCCAAAATACTCAGCAACTTGTTTCAAATCCTGATGGTTACTGATAATCAACGGAATCTCTGCCTGGAGTTCCCCTGACTTATGGCCAAGAAGAAGGTCATAAAGACAATGCTCATGCCGTGAAACGAAAATTGCTATCCGTATTGGTTCGGCAGTAAAATAGAGTTGGTAATCCATCTGGAATTTCTCCGCCAGAGGCAAGAACGCGTCTTTTATTTTCTCTTTCGGGAT
>CAZUQH010000082.1:0-2507 GCA_964622465.1 uncultured bacterium
TTTGTCATTGCGAGGAGCGGAGCGACGTGGCAATCCCATGCCAATCACATTAGTTGTTGCCGGAAGTATCCCTCTCGTGTCCACTACTCTTGTATGACGCATTGTAGCGTACAGGCGACTCCATTTTGCTTCGCGAAATTGGCGATGGTCTACCAGGAGCACAACGCAATCTGCCCCTCCGATTGCGTCTCTTAATGAAAACATTTTTAATCCCGTATATTTCTTAACATACGGGTCACAAACGCGTATAATAACTCGCTTTGCCTGGTTCAGCTTATGCGCGATAGCAAGCGCCGGACTTTCACGAATGTCATCTACATCCGCCTTGTATGTCAGCCCGAGGACTGCAACAACCGGCTTTTTTATGTCTTTTACGATTTCCAGCACACGTTGAACTACGAAATCAGGCATGCTATCATTTACCTGACGCGCAACTTTAACAAGTTTTGCTTCCTCTGGAGCAGCAGAGACAATAAACCATGGGTCAACTGCAATGCAATGACCACCAACACCTGGGCCCGGTTTCAAAATGTTCACCCTCGGATGCTCATTTGCGTATGAGATTACTTCCCACACATTAATGCCAAGCTTGTGACAGATACGTGAAAGTTCGTTCGCAAACGCAACGTTTACATCGCGATAAGTGTTCTCGGTAAGCTTGGTCATTTCCGCAGTCGTAGCATCAGTGAGGAGTATTTTACCTTTCACAAAAGAAGCATAGAGCTGACGTGCAAGGAGCGCAGAGCGCCTGTCAATTCCTCCAACAATTCGTGCATTCTCAATTATCTCCTTCATTATTCTTCCAGGCATCACACGTTCAGGACAGTGAGCAAGATAAAAGTCGCGGCCTGCTTTCAGTCCTGATTTCTCCAGAATCGGCTTTACGATATTCGTAGTTGTGCCAGGAGGGACTGTGGACTCTAATATCACAAGATTTTCTTTTTCGAGGACAGGAACAATTGACTGCGTCGCCTTTTTAACTGCACGTAAATCCGCCAGCTTGCTTTTCAAGAATGGCGTCGGCACACAAATAATAAATGCATCTGCAGGTTGTGGCTTTGCGAAGACATGCAGACGCCCGCTTGTTACTGCTTGCTCTACTAACAGATTTAACCCTGGTTCCACAATATGTACATCCCCATGATTTATAGTTTGACGAACGTCTTCTCTTATCTCAACGCCTTCAATTGTATACCCTGCGCCTGCAAGAACAGCAGCAGTCGGCAGGCCAATGTATCCCAACCCGATAACGCAAACGGTCCTAGGTATTTCTTTTTTCATCCTATTTCTTTGTACGCGTGATATTTTTGGTCAATGGTATTTTCCCACTCCAAATAACTCATTTGGTTCCTCTAATGAAAAGATTCCATCCCAAATGGCGTGACAGTGAATAGACCAACTTATCCGAAATTGCCTGTTTGACAAGCTTTTCGATAAACGGAATGCTAATATCGTCTTTTTTCAATTGAAAAACCTTGACATTAACATTTCTAAATTTGCAAAAAAGTTTCCTCGCTTCCTTTCTTGTATAAACTCTAACCAATGGTTTTGCTCCCGAGGTAGTATACTCAATTCGACTCAACCTATCTTCAATAGATTCCCGCAGGAGGTTACCGTGAATTATACGCTCTAGAAATACAATATCCCACAAGAAGAAAACCGAATCCTTATTATAAAGCATAATGAGTACTTGCCCTCCGGGCTTTAGTACTCTATATATTTCGTCAATAGCTTTCCGAATATTTGGTGTGTGGTGTAATACTCCAAAGGAATAAACAATATCGAAGCTTTCTTCGGGAAATGGAAGGTTCTCTGCATCGGCAACAAAAAATTCTCCTTTAAGTCCATATATTTCAAACTGCTTAGTTGCGAGTTCTATACTCCGCGGCGTTAAGTCAATTCCGGTGACAATTGCTCCTGCTTTAGCAAAACTGGCAGAGTCCATTCCGACTCCACAGCCAACCTCTAAAATCTTTCTATTGCGGTACTTTCCAAAATCCACTTCTTTGGAGAGCCATGGAGACGCTTGGTTATACCTAAAATTTCTTATAGCATCGAAAAAATCCATACTTCCAATAGGGTATTTCGTGTATACAGCACCACATGGGTCGCTAGTCCACGTTTTTATGGACTCCTGTTTCGTTTTCCAATCGTTCTCAATCTTCTGAAATTTCATGCTCTCCCGATTCATTGTTCACGAGATAAATGTAGAATATACTGAACAGCGTCGTATAGGTCATCTGCAACATAATCGCACTCAATCTCATTACTTTCTAGTTCCTCTGCTCCATACCCTGTTCTTACCATTATAGTCTTACATCTAGCATTCCTTCCAGCTTCTATATCGGTTAGTTTATCACCAATCATAAATGAACGCTTCAGGTCTATATTCAATTCATGCTGTGCTTTTATCAGCATCCCTGGTTTGGGTTTCCTGCAGTCGCAATCCAGACGATATTTTTCTATTTTTGCATCTGGATGATGAGGACAATAATACATAGCGTCAA
>CAZUQH010000083.1:0-2361 GCA_964622465.1 uncultured bacterium
AATCGCTGCACGGCTTTTTTCAGTGGAAAGCGCGCCTATCTGAGATACGCTGCTTGCTCCATACTTTTCTTTAATAAATTGAATTATCCTGTCACGTCCATAATCGGCAAAATCAATATCTAAATCCGGCATTGTCTTGCGCTCCGGGTTTAAGAACCTCTCAAACAGAAGGTTGTATTTCAATGGGTCTATCTGGGTAATTCCAAGAAGGTATGCTACGATACTGCCTGCGCCAGAGCCACGGCCAGGCCCGACAGGGACACCTTCGCGTTTCGCAAATTGAACGATATCCCCAACTATGAGGAAATACCCTGAGAAGTTCATTTTCTTGATAACTTCAAGTTCATATTCAAGCCGGTCCCGGACGTTCTTACTTGCGTCTGGATATTTCTGGCTCAGCCCGTCTTCGCACAATTCCTTTAAGTAGTTATCGAAATCATAGCCGGCAGGCGGCTTGAATTCTGGCAGGTGCATCGTCTCAAAATCAATGGTAACATTGCATAATTCGGCTATCCTGACGGTATTTGCAACCGCTTCCGGCGCAAATGAGAATAACTCCTTCATCTCCCGGGGAGAGCGGAAATAGAACTGGTCTGTCTGGAAACGGAACCTGTTCGGGTCGTCAAGGTTTGTTCCTGTGCCTATTGCGAGCAGAACTTCCTGGAGAGTGCTGTCTTGTCTGCCAATATAATGACAGTCATTCGTTGCAACCAGTGGGACACCTGTGTCCGAAGAAAGCCTAACCAGTCCTTCGTTCAAACGTTTCTGTTCTTCAATCCCCTGGTCCATCATTTCCAGATAAAAATTATCCATCCCAAAAAGTTCTTTCCAGTTCCCTGCGAGTTCCATTGCCTGCTTGTATTTATCACCGAGCAATAACTGCGGAATCTCCCCTTTCAGACATCCGGAGAGCACTATAAGGCCATCGTGATAATCAGCAAGGATTTCTTTATCAATTCGTGGACGATAGTAAAAACCTTCAAGATAACTTGCCGTCGAAAGCCGCATCAAATTCTGCCAGCCAGTTTCGTTTCTCGCCAATATGGTGACATGGTTTGCGGATTTCGCAGGACCACCCTGTTTCTCAAACCTGGAACCCGGAGCAATATAGAATTCGCAGCCGAGAATTGGTTTTATACCTGCCTGCATACATTGTTGGTAGAATTCTATTGCGCCAAAAAGCGCCCCATGGTCTGTTATTGCGAGCGCCGACATCTTGTATTCCTGTGCTTTTAATATCAGGTCTCCGGGACCGTGACGCAGGTCGGAAATACGGCAGGCACCGTCAAGCAAACTGTATTCGGTATGAACGTGAAGGTGGACGAAATCGGAATGTTCTAACATAATCGGCTGGATTTATTATACGGGTTTTGGAGGGAAATTGCAAGTTAAACTGCTACAACTTTATGCCAACTGACATACGATGGACTTCGCCGAGGTCGCTATATGGGACGTATGCATAGTCAATCAAAAACCAACCTGCTTTTATTCCAGCACCGGCCCTTAAACCGGAAAGCGGGCCCAGGTCATTGCCCCCATATTTATATTGATACCCTGCCCTCAGAGCACATACATTAAATATCGTGAATTCTACCCCGGAGGATATAACCAAATCATTGTCATATGGCTTGGTTAATTCTACCCCCAGAAGCAAAGAGTCCTTAATACAATGAATGGATATGCCTGCTGTAATGGTCAATGGTAGTGCTCCTGTTCCACTAATAAACCTTTCATCTGTGCCGATGTTCCGGATAGCCAGACCTATGTTAATTTTTCCCTTATATAATAAACCGAAATCAAATGCATACGTTTCGCTATAATCACTGTCTAATGTTTCACGAACATATTTAAAGCTAACCCCAACTCCAAACTGCTCCGCAAGCCGCTTGCCATAGACCAGCATTGCTGCTTTGTCATCCATACCAAATACGCCATCATCGGCACATTCACCATTGCCATCCACCTTGGTCCGTGGAATACCATCTACGTAAAGGTAGTTCAGGTTTATCCCCAGGGTCCCAAGTTTTCCCAGTGGCTGGATAAAAGATAGCGTTTCATAGTTAATATCCTCAAGCCATTCTATGTGCGTCCCCGACAGTTCCCTTTTACCCAGGAATCCTGTCCCTCCTACGTTCCAGTACAGGCAATTTGCATCGTCGGACACAGACGTAAAGATTCCCATTCCTGCAGGCCTTGCGCCAGGATTAATCTTCAGGAAGGCCATTGAAGTCGTCCCAGGGCCACCTGCTTTCACCTGCATCGGGATAACCACCAACAGCATTACAAGTAGTGCATTAGCTAACCTTTTCATGGCAAAATAAAAAAAACCGACCAAGGCAAGTCATATACCGAAGGACCCAG
>CAZUQH010000084.1:0-2355 GCA_964622465.1 uncultured bacterium
CAAGTTGACCGGATAGGTTTTTTTTGATAGAATCTCACCTGAAGAATGAACCTCGCATTTCTTTTTCCCGGCCAGGGAAGTCAAAAAACAGGAATGGGCTCTGCTCTTGCAGGGCAGTACCCATCTGGAGCTAAAATTTTCCAGACCGCAGATAATATTCTCGGTATCCCGTTAAGCAAATTGTGCTTTGAGGGGTCAGCCGAAGAATTGGATGAAACCAGAAATGCACAGCCAGCGCTTCTCGTGGTTTCTGTTGCGCTGGCGCAGGTGCTTAAAGAGAACGGTATTTCGCCATCAATTACTGCTGGCCACAGTTTGGGGGAATATTCTGCGCTTGTCGTGTCTGGCGCCATTAAATTTGAGGAGTGCTTACATCTAGTTAGGCGTCGTGCCGAAATAATGGCTCTAAGCAGCCGCAACAAGCCGGGCTCTATGGCTGCCGTACTTGGCCTGAAAGATAAAAAGGTTGAGGAAATATGCCGAAATGCATCAGGTGAAGGAATAGTTGAGCCGGCAAACTATAACTGTCCGGGGCAGGTCGTAATCTCAGGCGAGACAAAAGCAGTTGCACGTGCGGCTGAACTCGCAAAACAGGAAGGCGCAAAGCGCGTCCTTCCATTGAAAGTCAGTGTCGCGTCACATAGTCAGCTGATGCGTGATGCGGCACAGGAGTATTCCAGAGAAATAGAAAAAGCAACGTGGAATATGCCTGACGTACCAATCGTAATGAACGTTACCGGTGAAACAACGACTGACATTGTGGAAATAAAAAGGTGTCTTGTACAGCAATTGACGAGACCGGTGCGCTGGACAGAGTGTGTTGCGACCATTGTCAAGTCAGGGATAAGACAGGCAGTTGAGCTGGGGCCCGGGAAAGTATTGACGGGGCTTGTTGCACGTTGTTCGCCAGAAATAAAAGTGTATCCTGTCAGTGACCCGGATTCAATCAATGATTTCTTACAACTGAAAGGGAGCAATTGAGTGAAGGGAAGAAGAAGGAAACTAAAAAAGGTGCGGCGGCATAAGTTCAAAAAAATGCGTCGCAGAATGAGATACAAGAGCAAGAAGTAGCAGGATTGCTCTAATCAGATGAGAATAATTGCAGACCTGCATATTCATTCACGTTATTCTCGTGCCACGAGTCCTGATATGGTCATTGACCATATCGCTCAGGCCGCTAAACTCAAGGGTATTGACCTTGTTGGCACAGGCGACATAACTCATTTTTTGTGGGTTGAGGAACTAAAGAGCAAACTAAAACCTGCTGGTCACGGCATTTATGAATATAACGGGGTCAATTTCGTACTGACTGGCGAGGTTTCCTGCATCTATTCGCACCCGTCAGGCGTCAAAAAAATCCATCTCCTTGTACTCCTCCCTTCCTTCAAGAGTGCAGAAAAACTAAATAACCATCTGGCGCAGCTCGGTAACATTGACTCAGATGGACGGCCGATTCTCGGGATATCTGCAGAGGAATGCCTGAAGATTGTAATGGATGCGGATACCGATGCTATGGTAATCCCCGCGCATATATGGACTCCATGGTTCAGTTTGCTCGGCGCTAATTCCGGGTTCAATTCTATAGAAGAGTGTTTTGGCCCATTGACAAAATATATTTGTGCAGTTGAAACAGGTCTTTCAAGTGACCCGCCGATGAACTGGATGGTCTCCTGGCTTGATGATTACGTCCTTGTGTCGAACAGCGACGCGCACAGCCCTGAAAATCTGGGAAGAGAAATGAATATTTTTGATTGTGATATGGATTATTATGAGATAACAGGCGCTCTAAAAAACCGTGACCACACAAAGTTCCTTGGCACTATCGAGTTTTATCCCCAAGAAGGAAAATATCACTATGATGGTCACCGTGCATGTAACGTATGTGGTGCACCTGAGGAGTTTAAGGAGAATAACTGGAGATGCCCGGTCTGTGGGAAACGCCTTACAATTGGAGTCCTTCACCGGGTTTTTGACCTTGCTGACCGCAATTATGGCTGGAAGCCGGAACCTGCACCGTACTGCCGGCATTTGATTCCTTTGAGAGAGATAATCGCAAGCGTACGTGGAGTCGCAAGCAAAAATTCCAAGCAGGTTGAGCAGGATTATAGGATGCTGGTTGCTCAGTTCTGCAGTGAATTTAAGGTGTTGACCGAAGTTGCAATAGAGGAACTCTCAAGATATAACCCGCGAATTGCGCAGGGAATAGCAAACCTTAGGGAAGGCAAAGTCCACATTCAACCGGGCTACGACGGGGTCTTTGGTCGAATCAGCGTTTTCTCTCCCGAAGCAGAACTGAAACAGGCAAGTTTGTTCTAACACTCCGGCGCCAGAGTTTCCCACCAGTAAACTACCCCG
>CAZUQH010000085.1:0-2338 GCA_964622465.1 uncultured bacterium
CGACAACATATTACGAACCCTATTCAACTAATACAACCACAAATGGCTCAAATCTGCCCGACTATGTCACCTTCTGTACAGACTGCCACAATGCTACAAATACAATTTATAGCACTACACTTGGAAGAAATTTAAAAACTATTGATTGGGAGACTACTGGTGGTGATTCCGCCGGTGGAGATAAGCACGGAAAGAACAGTGCCACTACTAACCCAACTTCCGCACTTTAGTGACCAAAATCTATTTAAATCAATGGGTTATGATATCATTTAGTCACTATAGTTATTATTTTCGGTAGTCCAAAATTTTTTAGGCGTGATAATTTCAAATGGAATACCGAGGAGCTTGTATAACTCGATATGCTCTGGTTCAGGCTTTGAGGCCTTGCGGATATTCAGAACCTTATCACTGTCACTATGAAGCACAATAGTGCAGATCTGGTGTGTCTTAAGGATTTGTCGTATTGTCCACCATGATGTATGTATGCCTCTGTCAAGCAAGGTTTTCTCAATAGCTACCAACAGGTGATAAGCAAGCACACACAGGAAAATATGGGTTTCAACACGCCGTTCTATCTGATGAAATATAGGGCGTTCAGCCAGAGGACTTTTCATTGACCGAAAGGCTGCTTCTACCCTCGTTAATGTCATGTATATACGCCATATCTCATCGGCAGTCAGATCGTTGCGATCTGTCTTCAATAGATAACTTCCATCGAGAATTTCAGCCTTTTGCATCTTATCTTTGTCCTGTTCGAAAATAAGCCTCTTGGTTTGCATATCAAATCTAAGCTGATAATAACGGGCTACACGCGGATACCGTTCCTTTATCCGTCCTATCGCTTCGTTAATAGTTGCATCTTTAACAAGCTTCCCGCTTTCTATCCTCTTTTGCAATTTGGCAACATCTTTGAGAAACCGTTTCTCCTGGTTCTGCCGGATAGCCTTGTCCTTTTCTAACCGCCCACTGCTTACGCATAATACATAAGTTTCCTTTCCCTTTTGTATTTTCTTGATCTGCACCTTTGTTTTCTCCTGAAATGGGTTTAGCGGCGAGGGCGTGCGAAGAATTTCTTCAAATCCTTCTAATTCTTCAAACCTTGAAAGCCACTCATCCCGCTCCGACTGCCGGCTTGCTACTATATAGTGAAGTTTACGCTTGCGGATCTGCTCAATGTTTTCATCATATGCCATGCCCCGATCTATTACTACTGTCTGACCTTCCGACAGTCCAACTCGTTCATCCATTTTTTGCAGCATATCATCAAGCGTTTCCCGGTCCTGCAGATTTCCCTCAAAAACCTCATGCGCCAGTGGAAACCCCTCTTTCCCTATCGCCAGCCCCACCAATACCTGCTTGCAATCCGGACGCTTGTCCCTGGAGTATCCCCTCTTTGCCTTATGATTTTTTTTCGCCTGCCCTTCAAAGTATGTAGATGTTATATCGTAGAAAAAAACTGTAGGTTGTAGATTAAACAGGTTCCGTTCCCTTTCTACAAGAGCAGATTCAATCGCTGCACGGTTGGAATATAGCCTGTCAAGATTGCGATATAGGGCATCTTCTGAAAGATCGTTAAAATCAACCCCCAGAATGTCATCAACCGCTGCACTTCTTATCCAGTCAGGCATTGCATGCTCCGACAGGGGATATATCAGACGATTCAGCGTCATAGCGCATGTCAATATCTGCGCCCTTTTACTAAGCCCAACGTCTTTAAGTATATCTTCCAGTCCGAGTCTTTTCCAAAACTGATAACCTACATGCGCTGAGCCTGCCTCTCTATGAAGCGTAGTATCCACCTTGTCAACATGTACGGTTATTAAATCATCGGAGTCTTTTGTGTCTGACTTTTCCTTCTTCTGTCTTTCTTTTACCTTCTTTATTGTTTCTTTAGTTTCAGCGTCTGCCTCATAAAAAAGTCCATCCTGTCCAAGTAGAGCATCCTCGATTTTATGAGCAAGCTTGAGCCACTCTTTAGCTGGTCTTGGGCTTAGGTCCCCTAAAGAACAAACAGTTTTCTGCCTCGGCCCTTTCGGTGTGTGTACTGACTCAACAAGTAAATGGTTGATGTAAGTTTTATCTCGATATTTTCTTATGTTCTTCCGGATATACATTATCACTATAATACTGCTATAGACTTTCATTGTCAAGCATTATTTTATTTTTTTGGTCACTATTTTAGACTTTTTAAATTTTTGTCTAAAAAATTGCTTGAAAAACAATCACTTTTTGAAACAACTCTGGCAAATTTTACAATTTTTGTGAAAAAGGTGCGGAAGTTAGGCCAGTATACGGGCGTGCCAAAAATAATTACATCACTTTGAATAATTTTTGGATA
>CAZUQH010000086.1:0-2272 GCA_964622465.1 uncultured bacterium
TTATTATTCCTCTGCCGAATCCGCGAATACTGAGAAATTCCGAAATATGAATAGCACTCGCCTGCATTTGTCACACAAGAACAAATCACCCTCTAGATTTGGGTCAATCATTCCGGAATCGGTTCCGGGAGTAAAGATTTGCCAGACGTACTACAAGGTCAGGAAGATTTCGTGTGCCAGTTGGGAAGTCCCCTACGGTCGTAGTGAATGAATAGAAACACATTCAAACAGTTTGCAAGGAGTTCCCAGGTAAAGGAGAAAGCCAAGAAAGTGTGGGGCGCTTCTCCTGCGGGTTCTACTCATGCAATAGGGATGACGCCAGGAACCAAGGAGTTCTTTGAAACAGTTCTTCAAAAGAGGAACAACTACGAGCTTCCCTGGGTAGAGGAAATTGTGAGGTTTGAGGCGTTCAAAGGTAAGAAAGTTCTGGAAGTTGGATGCGGAGCAGGATATGATGCCTATATGTTCTGTAAGAATGGGGCGGATTTCACGGGAATAGATATCACTCCGGAGAATGTGGAAATAACCAAAAAACATTTGTCATACTTCGGCTACACGCCGACCATTTTGGAAATGGATGCAGAAGAGGTGTCGTTTGAGGAAAAGTTTGATTTTGTTTACACCTTTGGAGTGTTGCACCATGTTTTGAACATCAGGAAGGCATTGGCAAGAATTAGGGAGGTACTTCAAGAACATGGAGAGATTCTCGTCATTGTGTACAATAAAAACTCAGTGTTCTACTGGTTGAGCATATTTCTGTGTGACTGGGTTTTGCGTATGGGTTTTCTCCGCGAAACACTTGGACAGAGACTCTCCAAAATAGAGTATACGACCAGTTCTGAGCGTCCATATGTACGAGTATATACCATGCGAGGAATATGCGGCATGCTCAGGGATTGTGGTTTTGATGTGATTAATACCAAGGTTAGAAAGTTTACGAAGGAAGATGTGCCGGGTATTCCCGGGTTGCGGAGGTTGTACAAGTACATTCCGCAAAGTATGCTTGATTCTATTGGTAGACATTGGGGTTGGTATCT
Source organism: uncultured bacterium (assembly GCA_964622465.1). Classification (GTDB taxonomy): domain Bacteria; phylum CG03; class CAZUQH01; order CAZUQH01; family CAZUQH01; genus CAZUQH01. Next base: position 1,038 of record CAZUQH010000086.1, read on the forward strand.
ATGTGTAAAAGCCAGGAAACGCGAAAGGCACGGAGAGAAGCATTGCGATACCGGTGAAGCACGACAAACACAGAGTAATCTATGTATACTATCGCAAGAATCTAACTCAGTTGTGACAAGGATGCTGGAATACGAGTTTTCTGGTATACCATTTCAGATTCTCGCTGCTGAGAAGATGCGCGAACAACCCCTCAGGTTTATAGTAAGGAACCTTTGGCATTTTAACAAAGTAGCGCTTGTCGTATACGACTTAGAATTAGAGAGAAACATATTTTTGAAGGCGTTATTCCTTTATCTAATTTCGACCAAAGAAGCATGTCTTATGGACCTCGGCGGAGGAACCGAAAAAGTTACTTTCTTATCGCTAATTTCACATTACATACCTTCTCTACTTTATGAACTTTTGTCGCTCCCGATACTATTCTCTAGGGCAAACGCCGACCTGGACTTCGTCTCGAAAAGGTCAGAAAGGGTAGAATGCCGAAGATGGAATGGCGGCAGACGGGGGTTGAATTGCAAATCCCCTGAAAGTACACCGAGAGTGGCGTATTTCCGGACAGACCATTGGTTTGGGCGGAACAAGACGGGTGGCTCGGTTGGGCATATCAGTGGTGTCGCGGAGGGTTTTGTCGGTCATGGGTTTTCGCTGTTTTTTGTTTCAACCGATAATCTTGAGCTAATAGATGAGATGAGAACACCTGTCTATGTTGTAAAACCAAAGACCATCATGAGGGATTTTCCTGAATTACCAGAGATTGAATATAATCGTCAGCTCGTAGATGAAGCGAGAGAGATATTTTTGCAAGAGACCCCAACATTCATCTATCAGCGTTACAGTGACAACAATTACGCAGGTGCATATCTTGCCAGAGAGTTCAGCATTCCCTTCGTGCTGGAGTATAACGGTTCTTTCCTCTGGGTGTCGCACTACTGGGGGAGGGCGTTGTGCTTTCCGGGGATAGCGAGGAAAATAGAACTTGCAAATCTGCATGCGGCTGACTTGATTGTTGTTGTGTCTGAGGCCCTGAAGCACGAGCTTATCAGAAGAGATATTCCTCAACAAAAGATTCTCGTGGACCCAAATGGCGTAGATCCTGCAAGGTTCAAGCCGGAGATAAACGGGTCTCCCGTTCGTGAGAAGTATGGCTTAGATGACAGGACCGTGGTAGGATTTGTCGGTACTTTTGGTAGATGGCACGGCGCAGAAGTTCTGGCGAAGGCAGTTAAATCAGTGG
>CAZUQH010000087.1:0-2264 GCA_964622465.1 uncultured bacterium
AAAATTCACTCGGTTACGAATACGTATTAAATGTCGACAAAGGCGGTATATTTAAAGGACGCCATAGTAGCAGCAACAAAGAATTTGTTCATTCCGGAAACAGCTCGTATTTACTCACCTGGGTGCTTCCATCCGGCAGGCATGCGGAATGGATAGAAAAACTCGGTACTTCAGATTTTACTGCCGTGCAAGATATCTCGCTATGGGTAAAACCGAATGCCGATAACCTCCATCTTACTGCCGGGCTCAAAGATACAAAACAAACAAGTTACGGAATTCCCATAACTCTCAAAGGCCGTGACTGGCAGCAGATATCTATCCCCATCGATAAAGTAACAGGGATAGACATTTCCTCTATCGGTTATTTCTTTTTGAGGTTCGATGAAAGCAGTAGCGGGAATATTTACATCGATGACCTCGAGACCGCAGGTGAACTAAGTCAGGGACAGGAAAGCCCGGAGAAAAAGCTCGTTGGACCGTCAGGAGAACCGCCAGAGAGAACAAGAAACGAAACAATAGAGGGTTTTGTTTCTCTAATTAGGAAATTTACGAACACCGGAGATGACCAGAAGCGAATTCATGAAATGTTATTACACTCAAGCAAGCAGGACCCGGAAAACAGTTCTACGATGACAGATGACGAATTTCTTGACCTTATCGAAAGAAGGTCTTTCCTTTATTTCTGGTACGAAGTAAACCCTGAGAACGGCCTGACACAGGACCGCGCAAAGAATTTCATTGAAGATACATACGATATTGTGAGTAATGCCGCAGTGGGATTCATGCTCACGGCTGTCGGAATTGCACATAACCGCGGCTGGCTTACCTACGACCAGGCGTATGACAGGATATACAGGACACTAAAAGCGTACCGCGATGATATAGAAAACTTTAACGGCTTCTACGTCCACTTTACGGATTTCGAAGGGAACCGCATCTGGGGTTCGGAGGTGTCTTCGGTAGATACCGCCTTGTTTCTCGCAGGCGTTTTATTTTGCAGGGAGTATTTCAGAGGGACGGAAATAGAGAAACTTGCCGACGACATTTATCTCCGCGTCAACTGGCAATGGATGCACAGAGGAGATAAGTTCTGCAGCATGGGATGGCACCCGGAAAGCGGTTTTATTCAGGATTCATGGAACAGGTATTGTGAGGGTCTGATACTGAACGTTCTTGAGATTGGTTCTCCCACATATCCAATTCCTCCAGACGCATGGTGGGATTTACCAAAAGATATTGGCAACTATAAGGGCTATAAATGTACCCCTCAGGGGCCATTATTCACTTACCAGTTTTACCACTGCTGGTTAGATTTTCGGTATAAACACGACGGGTTCGCAAATTATGCCGAGAACACTGCAAACGCAACACTTGCAAACAGGCAGTATTGTATTGACAGACAGGATATGTACAAGACATATGGGCCTGATTCCTGGGGTCTGACTGCGAGCGACCACCCGGATGGCTATTGGCCGTGGGGGGCGCTACCAGGGCCTCCTGGCGATAATGGCACTATCGCCCCTACCGCTGCAGCGACATCAATAATGTTCACCCCTGCTTTATCAATAAAAGCACTCCGGTATATGTATGATACCTGGCGTGACAGAATATGGGGAAAGTATGGTTTTTGCGATGCATATAACATTGACAGAAACTGGTTTGCTCCTGATGTAATCGGCATAGACCATGGCGCTTTGCTGCTGGGAATAGAGAACTACCGTAGCGGATTGGTCTGGAAATATTTCATGAGCAACAAGTACGTCAAGGATGCTATAAGGAAGATTGGATTCGTTGATGAGCCGCGCGCGAAAGCAGAGGTCTTTCCGCTGGACATTTCAGGCGACTGGTTGTTTCGTAGAGGCAATAAAAAGGAGTGGGTGAGTCCGGAACTTGACGACTCTGATTGGAGTAGAATCTATGTTCCGGATAGATGGGAAAATCAGATGAACTCAAAGTACGACGGGAATGCGTGGTATCGCAGGCACTTTGTTGTGGCTAAAGAGACATTGGACTCGTGGATGGACAAAAGGGTTGTGTTGCATATAGGTGCCATAGATGATAGTGACGAGGTATATCTCAACGGTAAACTCATCGGGAAGACAGAACAGGGTGAGGGGAACTGGCGCAAGCAGCGTGTCTATCCTGTGGATTTGACATTGATTAAGCCAGACGAGGATAACGTCCTGGCAATCAGGGTCTATGATAGCATGGGTTACGGTGGTATATGGATGCGGCCTGTTGAAATAGGCCCATTCCTGCCGCTT
>CAZUQH010000088.1:0-1994 GCA_964622465.1 uncultured bacterium
TACCCCTGTTATTTCATTTTATGATATATATGAGGATGGGGAATACTTGGATAGAATTGATTTCAAAGACACCTATTACTCCCGTACTTCGCTTACCCCAAACACTACTTATTCATACGAAGTGTTGGCATTCTCAAGTGATGGCCTGGAGGGCGCAAAATCGGTCAGCATCACCACCTGTACCCTCGTTCAGATACCTTCTGGTATCAATATATCCCACGACTGGAACCAGACGAACAAACTCTATCTCACTCTTGACATACAAACCAACGGCAATCCTGGCTATACCGAGTATGCGGTATACTGGAAAGAAGGCGATAATTATCTGGATAATACTGGCTCCACGAGTGGAAGCGCCGTATGGGATGCAACTTCTACATGGGTGCACTCGCATTTATCCCCAAATACAACCTACACATATATTGCCTATGCGAGAAATCAATTTGGGTCAAAAAGCGGCCCATCTACTGAGACACCGTACTATCTTGAATTCAATATTGCTGTCATAGCAGAAATAAACTGTCAGTATTCGGACATAGACAGCACCGTTATATCCGACTCAAAACCAACCAAACACCAAACCCCATACTTCTTCTGGGAGATTCCGGAATCTTCATCCCCTGTCACAGGATACTCAGTGAGTTACTCTACGAATATCAATGACGAGCCCGATTTTGTAGTAGATGTGGACACAATGACAAACAGTTGGCATATTACCTCTGCACAAAGTGATGGCACATATTACTTCCGGGCGAGGGCGGTAGATGAAGTTGATATCTGGGGGCCAATGACGACCTTTATTTACATAGTGGATACTCACTCCTGCGGAATTGCACAATTGAACATCCAAGGAGAAATAACTGACCAAGGGGTATTTGTCGGTACACCTGTTGACAGGAAATTGTCCATAAAGTTCGACGAACCTATAGATAATACCACTATATCCTCCCAGAATGTCCTTCTTGTCGCCCTAAGAGATAGTACTGGGGACGAAATGGAAAGCACTGTGAGCGGAATCAATGTTTCCTATGATTCCAACACTTATGCAGCTGAAATCTCACCGGAGGTACTAAGAATGAACTGGACATACAAGATTATCATTACTACCATGGTATGTGACTTAGCTGGAAATGGTTTGTCACATGCTTTTACCACCAAGTTTACCACCATAATGAACCATAAAGAGGAAAACGTGGTTGTATCCGACTGGGATGAAAATGCACGTGTGGCTATACCCGCAAATTCACTCCCTGAAAACGCTTATTTGCGCCTGAATCCCGACCCTGCAGAAAATCCTCTGGAAGCAGACTCAGATAGGATTGCCAAAGCTAATAACAAGTTGGTTACGCCATATCAAAAGATAATTGATACGATTGAAATAAACGTATACAACAAGGACAAAAAAAGAATTGATACAGGGAAGCTTTCTAATGTTACTCTATTACTGCCATATTCTGATGAAGATAACAACGGGTTTATTGACGACACATCGCCACCACTACAGGAAAACATGCTGCGTCTTTATGTGCTTGAGGAAGAGCATAATTTATGGATTAGAGTACCTGAATACAGCATCGACGAAGATAACAATACTTTCAGTGCAAAAATACCGCATTTTTCGGTCTTCGCTCTTGCTGCACGTGCTTCTTCTTCAGTTGAGGACGCATTCTGCTACCCGGTCCCATGGGTACCGGAAGATGGCAAAGAAGAAACAGGCACACTTGAAGGAGGAATAACATTTACAAACCTTGCGCCTCCATGCGAGATAAGAATATACAGAATATCTGGCGAGTTGGTAAAAAGAATTACTGTTGAGGATGAGTTGCAGAAAAAGTGGTTTGGCGATGACAAACGCGGTACCCCGGTCGCAAGTGGAGTGTATTTCTGGATTGTCCAATCGCACGACGACAAAAAGACCGGCAAACTAATGATCATCAGGTAATGGTAGTGTAAGATATTAGTTGGGGGGATTAAAGGTTTTAGAGTTGAAACCG
>CAZUQH010000089.1:0-1928 GCA_964622465.1 uncultured bacterium
TTTATCGGTTCTGCTTTGGTCCGTCAGCTGGTGAAGATGGGACATAGTGTCCGTGTGTTAGATAATCTGTCACGTGGGTCATCTCAGCGCCTGAAAGACATCTCAAAAAGCGTTGAATTTATTGAGGCAGATATCCGTGATGCAGAAGCAGTTCGACGTGCAGTAAAAGGTGTTGATTCTGTCTGGCATCTTGCGTTTATCAACGGGACAGAGTTCTTTTACAAGATGCCGGAACTGGTGCTTGATGTTGGTGTGAAAGGAATAGTGAATGTAATTGACGCATGCATAAAAGAAAATGTAGGCGAGTTGATGCTTGCGTCAAGTTCTGAGGTTTACCAGACCCCGCCAGCCGTGCCGACAGATGAAACAGCGCCACTTTCAATACCCGACCCACACAATCCTCGCTATTCCTATGCGGCAGGAAAGATTGTAAGCGAAATTATGGCTATTAACTACGGGCGTAAATATTTCAAAAGAGTTGTTATTTTCCGTCCTCATAATGTCTACGGGCCCGATATGGGGTGGGAACATGTCATTCCTCAGTTTGTACTCAAAATGCAGAAAATCTGCAAGGAAACTAAGGACAAGAAAATCAGATTTCCGATTCAGGGAACAGGCAAGCAAACCCGTGCTTTTGTCTTCATAGAAGATTTTATTGATGGATTAATATTGTTGATGGAAAAAGGCGAACATCTTGGGATTTACCATGTCGGAACCTCGGAAGAAGTCACAATTGAGAAGGTAGCGATCGAGATTGGAAAATACTTTGGTAGAGAAGTGGAAATTGTCCCCGGTAAACCAGCCAGAGGTGGTGCGTCACGAAGATGCCCGGATATCTCTAAGATGATTGCACTGGGTTACAAACCGAAATACAAGTTTTCTGATGGGCTACCTATTGTGGCGCGCTGGTATGACGAGAACGCAGAAAAAACTCCTGTCAGAGAGGTAGGTTAAGATATGCATAATAAGGTAGATAAGTTAGCGTTTGGTAGCGGGTCCAGCGTTGTAGTAGAACGATGCCAGGTGTGCGGTAACGAGAATCTTGAACAAGTTCTATTCCTTGGATATTTACCTCCTGTGAATAGAATGCAACCGATTGGTGAGGCGCCGCACGAACAACCAAGTTATCCTGCCCTGGTACTTCATTGTCCACGGTGCCAATTAGTGCAACTCGGGCTGATAGTTGACCCGAAAATTATCTTCCCTCCAGAATACCCATACACAAGCGGAACGACAAAGATATTGCGAGAGAATTTTGCGGAGCTCGGTAGAGAATGTCGCACAATTGTAAATCTTGCTCGCGAGGACCTCGTGGTGGATATTGGTTCTAACGATGGCACCTTACTGAGCAATTTTGTTTCGGATTGTCGCGTGTTAGGGGTGACGCCGGAAGATGTAGGAAAACTTGCAATAGAACGCGGTATTCCCACTATTATTTCGTACTTTGACAGGGATGTTGTGGCGAAAATCGTAGCTCAAGAAGGTCATGCGAAAATTGTGACTGCTGCGAATGTATTTGCTCATATAGAAAACATTCACGAAATTGTAGATTGCATTCTTGAATTGCTGGCGGATGACGGAGTATTTATATCTGAATCACACTACCTTCTTTCTCTGGTAGAGACACTTCAGTACGACACAATTTACCACGAGCACTTGAGGTACTATTCTTTGCACAGCTTGAAATACCTGCTGGAAATGCACGGATTGGAGATAATTCACGCAAAACGCATACTAACGCATGGCGGGTCAATCCGGGTATATGCTGCTCGCCGGGGTACTTACCCTGCGAGAGATACCGTGTCTGCACTGCTGGATGAAGAAAAACAGGCAGGCCTTAACAAGGAAAAACTTGTGGAATTCAAAAAACGAGTTGTGCAGTCCAAACTTGAATTACATTCATTATTGCTGGATATAAAGAAACAGGG
>CAZUQH010000090.1:0-1838 GCA_964622465.1 uncultured bacterium
AGCCTGCGGCTACCGGGCGGACAAGCCCGCCCCTATGCGACCTCATAATGGGTATTTTCACGGTTTTTCAGGGCTTTTTGGGATTGTAAATACATTGTGAATAACTTGTTACTTCGTTAACCAGCAGATTCCGGTAAAATTGAAGTTTGGGCCCTTTCTGGTAACCATGAGATGTCTCCTTAATACCAGCAACGGACATACTCATAACTTTGCTAATTAACTTTAAGTTTTGCTCTCTAATCGGCTCGTAATCAGGATTTGCGTGGTTTGACTATATCTCTCTCAAGTTATAGCAAGTATTCCAGGCACTATCCTTCTCCATGCTCATCCCTGTCAGGAGCCGGTCTTGCTAAAATTACTAAATATATCCTCTTCAAATGGCTGTGAATTATCGAAAAACCAGTGCCGAAAGGCCGAAATACGGTGTCTTAACCAACCGTGGGATATTTAGCCAGTTCTCATGAGTTTCTTCAAGCTCCTGGAGCGCAGCTCGCGGTGATAAGTAACTGCGAACCGGTGAGCTTCGTCGCGGATACGCTGGACAAGATGCAACGCAGGCGAAGTACGTCGTAAGCGAATGCCCTTCTCGTCGCCAGGCGTGTATATTATTTCTTCTCTCTTTGCTATAGCAGCAAGCGGAATATCCTGGACTCCTGCTTCCTCAACTGCTTTTTGTGCTGCGTTGAGTTGTCCTTTTCCTCCGTCAAGAATTATAAGGCCAGGTGGCGGCTCTTCTCCGCTCTGGATATGTGCGAGACGCCGCTGGATAACTTCCTTCATCATTGCGACGTCATTTACACCAGTGACCGTTTTTATCCGGTACTTTCTGTATGATTCCGGTGCCGGCTGACCAGTGAGAAAAACTACTCTTCCAGCCACTGCATATTGCCCACTTATGTTGGATATGTCGTAAGCTTCAATTCTTTCTGGTTTCCTCTCAAGATGCAACGCACGTCCCAACGCGAGCATTTCTGCCATTGCCTGCGCTGACTCATTCTTTTCACGTTTTAGCAATTCAAGTTCCTTTTCGCTAATCTTTCTCAAGTGGATTTTTGCTGCTACTGCTCTAATTGCATCTGTCTGTTGTTTGATTAATTTTGCATGCTCATAATTTAGCTCGGCGGAAGCAGCGTTCATCTCATTCTTGAGTGTTGAGAGCAGCTCTCCTGTCTGCCCTGACAAAAACATTATCACGTGGTCTACAATCTTGTAGTATTCATCTTTCGTTATATTGCCCGTACAGGGAGCGAGACACTGTCCCATATTGTAATCAATACAGGATGTGGATTTTCCGGAATTCGCAACTATCCGGAATTGTCTTGGCGTACATTTTACTATAGGAAAAACCCGTTGGATTGTCCTTAGCGTCCACCTGAGCGAATGAGCGCTAACGTAAGGTCCGAAATACCGTGAGCCGTCATCTCTGATTTTTCTCGTAAACAAAAGCCGGGGAAACGTTTCAGCGAGTGTTAATCTAAGATATGGATATGATTTATCGTCACGCCACTGAATGTTGTATGGTGGATGAAAATATTTGATGAGATTATTCTCAAGGATAAGCGCATCTTGCTCGTTTCGCGTCTGGACATATTCTACATCAGTTACACTTGCAACCATTGCCTGAAGGCGTTGCTCAAGATTAGCACTGGCGCGGAACCAGTCGCTGAGCCGTTTTTTAAGAGAGCCGGCTTTTCCTATGTAGATGATGCGCCGCTCGCGGTCGCGCATGAGATAGACGCCTGGTTTTGGGGGTATACTGGAGAGTTTTTCTTCTATGTTCATGGCTTGAGGTCTGGTGCGGGATTGCTTCGTCGGTCGCTTCGCAGGCTGAAGCCTGC
>CAZUQH010000091.1:0-1822 GCA_964622465.1 uncultured bacterium
TCTGCAGATGCCGTTGTCTCCCGATAGAGTTCTAACTGGTCAATTTCAAGCCAGCCGGAACCGCCATCCTGCCGCCCGATTGAGAACTCTACTTTCTTTATTGAGTTCTGGTCAAGCGAACTATCTCCGTCTGTAACACCATCGCCATCTACATCATAGTTCCACTGAAAGGACATTGCATTTGTGCCACTTTCAAAGCTCACGATTTTGCTTGCCCAGTCAGTAGATGTGGGACTGCCGAGATTAGTATTGCCAAAAACAGTGCCATCTGCATCATATATCTTGAATTGCAAATTATTGCTGCCACCCTGACCACGCCAGTAAAAACGGAAAGCATCGCCTTTCGAGATATTAAGTGTTCCGATATCCTTTTCAATTTGCACCCAGTCGCCACCAGCAAGGTCGTAATTGATGAGAACCGCCGTACCCGAATCTGCATACCCACGGGTACTATTCAGCACAATCCCGGCATCGCTGTCATTGCAAGTTTTCCATCCACTCGTTGTCTCCATATTATCAACTGTCGTCGCCATTGCAGGAAAAGATGCACATACTATCAGAGCAACAGTCAATCCTAAAATAAGTATTCGGATTTTCATAGTCACCTTCCCTTTTGTTACGAGATTCTTCGGGCGCTAAAGCGCCCTCAGAATGACGCTTTTTACTTGTAGAATCTTTCCATCTTCAGGAGACGTTCTACGTTCCTGCCGATTGGGTCGCGATGAAAACGTTTCTGAATAGCTCCTCTGTTAAGATAGTTATTTATGGATATAAACGACATTGCCTGGTCAAGGAACAGATAACGTCGAGATACATCGCTTGTCCGCACATCAACCGAATCGTAGAATCCATACTCACCATATATACCTGGATAAATTGCGAGTATTCTGCGTAAATTCTTAATCGCTGCTTTTGGATGGACCACCAGTGCAAGAAAAGTCGCATGCGGAGTAACAACACCGTCACCATACCCTTTCGCACCAAGCAGACCCACGCCGAATTCACCATAGCCATCGCCGGGCACTGAACAGGGCGACATACCCCATACAGGATACATTAATTTATTCAGGCAGTAATCAATGTGCGCATCTACATATCGCCGGTCATTTGTGCCTAAACTCCGCTTCGCATACCGTAGTTCATCTATTACCATAAGCGGCATTAAACCCTCAAACATACTACCGCCCCAGGATGGCACAATTTTTGTACCATCATATTTATAGTAACCCTCAAGCACTTCCAAGTTAAGATACCTGCGTTTGAAAACAGCAGGAATTTGCCCCTGCCAATCCCATTCCACCGGAAATACCCTGTACATTCCAAACCAGTGTTCCTGAGGAACGTCTCCCTTACCTATTGCGAGTAAACTGCCAGCACGCGCCTCTGTATAGAAAGTGCCATAGTGATATTGAGAATAACTGTTTTCATCAGTATCGTATCCGTGATGCATCTGACGAACTTCCGCATCATAAAAGAATGAAAAATCGCGGGAGTCGAGAACATCGGTGCATAATTCCCATAATTCATCAGAAAATGCCTGCCGTGCAAGGACAAGCCCAATCAGATACCAGCCGCTATCAACGAATGAAACAAAAGAACTGGTACGCTCAAGTGTAGTAGTATCGTAATAGTTATAGAGGAAGCCACTGTATTTTTCCAATCCCTCAGCGCTTGTTATTGTGGCACGGATACGCTCCACCGCCTCTTTGCGGTCTATCAACCCAAGGTCATACCCGGATACGAGACACATAATGTATAGACCTATATCTGTCGTGGAAGTGTAGTCGCCGACCATCAAGTCCGGTGCAATATGAATCTGGTC
>CAZUQH010000092.1:0-1646 GCA_964622465.1 uncultured bacterium
TGTAGCCGCAGGCTTTAGCCTACAATTTGCCGAGCGCACCCGGTGGGTGAAAAGCGAAGCGTCAGCGAGGCAAATTGTCGCCGAGTGCCAAAGGCGCGAGGCGTACACCGCTAGGACGCAACCTAAAGGTGCGGCTACAGCCTGCGTTGTAGGCACGAGCTTGCTTGTGCAATCCCATGCCACGATAGGTATCTGCACAAGAGATAAACTATGAATTCTCCTCTCACTATTCGTTCAAGGCCCACTCTCATTTTTCTGGTATTGTCAACGCTAATCTTTTGCGCCTGCGCGAGCCAGAAAAGAGTTGTACCTTCTCCCGCTGCCACACAGAAACCCTCTACAAAATATTTTTATGTCTTCAATGGCATAAATCCACGGCTCAATCATTATTATCCTTCCGGCTACATGGGCGACACAAACGACATTTCTCTGACAGGTGCATTCATTCCGTGTCCTTCTGGTGGCAAAGCGTGCCTCAAACTGGGTTACCAGCCGCACGGTTCCAAAGGTTGGGCTGGCATCTACTGGCAGAACCCGCCAAACAACTGGGGTGAACGTCAGGGTGGTTATAATCTAAGCGGCGCGCAGTGCGTTTCTTTTGCAGCACGTGGCGAGAGAGGTGGAGAACTGCTTTCCCAGGTCAAAATCGGTGGTATAACCGGAAACTACCCGGATTCCGATACTGCATCAGCAGGCCCGATAAAACTTACAAATCAGTGGAAGCGATACCGTATTGATGCGCGAGGACGTAACCTTAAATCTATATCCGGAGGGTTCTGTGTGACGCTTGAAAAAGCAGGAAACCCGGAAGGAGCCACCATATATTTTGACGAAATCCGGTACGAAGGCCCCTTGACCGCCGTTGCGCTGACTCTTGCAGATAATGTACCACCTCGTGTGGCACTGACTGTTTCGCCAAAAGAATTTTCTCCATCCGGTGGTTCCAATGTAATTTTTAAATTGACTGCGTCTGATAATACGGGAATTGAATCGTGGCGGCTTGAAATAGCAAATCCACAGGGAAAATTTGTGAGGGTTTTTGAAAGCAACGGCACACCTCCATCCAGTATTTCATGGGATGGCAGGGACGATTATTATAATCAGCCAGTTTCACCTGGAACTTATCGCGCTATTCTGCACGCAGACGATGCGGTTGGAAACGTAAGTACCACAAATCCAATTACAATTGAAGTCACAGGTCCAGCGCCGCAGGTCAAAGAAGTTGTAACCGAAGTTGTAAAGGAAGTGCCGCGTGAAATAAAAGTGGTAGAAGAAGAAAGAGGATTACGTGTAACACTTACATCCAGAGTACTGTTCGGTTCAGGAAAATACAATTTGAAACCGGAGGCATCGGTTGCGCTTGCTGAGCTCGCTGACCTGCTTAAACAGTATCCGGATAATCGTGTACGCATAGAAGGGCACACTGATAGTGTCGGTATGCTCAAGTATAATCAGGAGCTTTCTGAAAAGAGAGCACAGAGCGTTGCGAATTATATGGTCCAGAAACACCAGATTGATAAAAGCCGGCTTGAAATAGTCGGGCTTGGTGAATCACAACCGATAGCGTCTAATACTACAGATTCAGGCAGGGCGCAGAACCGTCGCGTAGAAGTTATCGTCCTTAAATGAATTGTCATTGCGAGGAA
>CAZUQH010000093.1:0-1633 GCA_964622465.1 uncultured bacterium
TTCCTGGGTTAGTTGACGGTAGTTGTAAATTTCGCCATTACAAACAACCCAGACAGTTTTATCTTCGTTATGAATCGGCTGGTGACCTGTTTTTAGGTCTATTATTGCAAGACGACGAATACCGAGACCAATTTTATCAGTTACATAATTCCCGGCATCGTCCGGGCCACGGTGAATCATCGTTTCTCTCATCTCGGTAAGAATTCGCTCGGCTACTCTCTCGCCGGAGTTCTCAAAATGAAGTATTCCGCAAATTCCGCACATACTGTCGTTTAATATCTATCTTTATTGAAAAGAACACTACTGCTTTCTTAAAGCACATCATCTGCTCTGTATTTGTGGCAATTGTTGCTCTAACAACGCATTTAACCTTGCTTTAACGCAACTCCTTATTTTAGAGCCAGGGATTTTACTTACCCAATGCTTTGCCCTATTCGTGCTGAACGACTTGCTGAAATGTAGTTCTGGAAAATAGCGAAATTGCTTTTTCTTACGCGCAGACAGATATAGGGCATCAATAAGCGCCTTCTCTGGCTCTGCTATTAGAAAATCACCACTGCCCCTGTACCAATCAAACCCATCAAAAAACGAGGGAGCTATCTGATGAATGGAAAAAATACCAACCCTGGTATGGATTTTCCTTGTGTGCACAGTTGAAGCAAGAGTTATTATCTGTGGGATCTGTTCAATTATACCGTGCAGGTGTAGTGCGCTTATGAAAGAGACATATGCACGATGTCTCGGGAACAAGAGTGGGATTACCGAATACGGGGTCAAACTTTCATTTCCGGCTTCAGCCCAAACACCACGGTACACCTTGAAAATCAATCCTTGTCTGGCAAGGAAATTGAGACCTTGCGTGACATTAGATAGTGAGCTACTAGAAAGAACCGCTATCTCGCGGGTTGTCCAAACCGGCCGGCCTAACTGCTTAATTGAAACCAAAACGGATTGTCTACTCATGCCGTTTCCTTAATTCGTCAACAAAATTGGCTACCTTTAACCTGACTTGGTCCCAGGAAGATGGCGCATCATATCCCGTCTGCTCTTCCGGTTCAAGATATGGAACCACAGTGTCGCGAAACTGTTCAAATGTTATTTGAAATAAATTGTCATATGCTTTATCCAGCTTGTTTTTCCCTGGTAACTGACATTCTTCTCCCACGCTCATTGCGACTTCGTACTGAGAACTCAAAATATATAGGTCAAAAACATCTCTTGCTTGAATGACAGAGCGCGAAGCAATAGCTACTACCTTTTGCACTACGGCTGATTGAATGTCATAATGAGGTATTAGCATTGGGGGTAACTTATACGAACGCAATATAGTATCTGAAACGGGTTCAGTAACTACCCCTTTTTCCATGCTTCTGCGTGAAAATTCAATTCTAGTAAGGAGGTCATGACCTGCGGAAGTCATCAGGTGAACCTTAAACCTTTGTGTCGTCTCCGTTTGTTTTGCCTTTCTCAGGTCAGGCGGGATAACTCTTGTTATACCGAATAGTTTGAGATTATCGTAAAAGGAGCGCGCAAGCAATATTTGCATCACCAGGTCACGCAGGGTCCCTACCGCTATACCGCGGATGTCCAGGTCTATGTCTTCAGAGTAACGAAAACTCTTAAAGAAGAAACG